>JAKLKD010000417.1 GCA_023150845.1 Myxococcota bacterium
GGGCGGGGCGGCGACCCGCGGGGCAGGGGTCGCCCGCGGGGGAAGGCCGCTCGTCGGGACGGCTGGGGCGATCGGCGGGGTCACCGCCGGACGGGCGCTCAGCACCGGGCGACCGGCGGCGTCTTTGGGAGGCGCGGGCGGCGCAGGCGGCGCCGGAACGGCGCGGGCAGGCGGGGTCGGAGACGTCGAAGAAGGCGTCGGAGACGTGGTCACACGCGGAGGAACGTCGAGCTTCACCGCGGGCGGAGGGACAGGGCCCAAGCTCGAGAATACGTCGTCGGGCCCGTCAAAGAGGCTGTTTTTCTTCTTTTTGGGCTTGTTCTGACCATCGTTATCGGGCATCTGCCCTCCCGCTTCCCTGCTGCAGCGTCCCCATCGCTCTCCCCATGGTGCCCGATCTCTGCCCTGCGCGCAAGCGTCGGCGCAGGATCCTCACAGAGCTATCGTCGATTGGGCTGAGCTGGGGCCAGCGCGGGCTCGAAGGATTCCGCTCATCGCTGCCAAAGCAGCGCGAGCGCGCGGGGAAAGGCGTCGCCGCTCGCGATCTTAAGCACATTCTCGCCGTGTTGGGAGGCGATCGTCACGTTGACCCCCGACGGGGTGTTGAACGTGCGTAAGAAACCCTCCTGCACCAGGGCGTGGAGGACGGCGCGCGCGACGGCTTGGGCGTCAGAGTCGAGGCCGCGGAAGATGTTGTCGAGGCGCGTGCTCGTGGGCTCCAGGAGGCCGTGCTCGATGAGCTGCACACACATTCCTCGGGCGATGCCCCGGGCGGCGATGGGGTCGCTGCGGCGGACGGCCTCTCCTTGGGAGTCGGGCTCCCACCAACGCTCTAAGCCGCCTAAGGTGCGCACACGCTCGACCTCCTCGGCGTTGAGGCGGAGGTCGGGCGGGAAGGCGCCTAGGGCGACGAGCACCCGGATGAGGTCGAAGGGGTGTACGCCGAGGGCCAGAGACGCCTCGCTGAGCGTCATCCGGTCGTCGAGGCCGGGAAGGGGCATCATGCCTCCGTGTCGGGATCGGCGATCAAGAAGTCGGGGAGTCGGTCGTCGGGGATGTTCTCTGACGCGATCATGCGCAGGGCCTCATCCTCGGTGTCTTCGTCTACAGAGCTGTCGTCGTCATCATCTTCGGGGGGGCTGAGCGCCGCGGCGGGCAGCCACAACGTGAAGAGCTCGACCTGGGCGGCGGCGAGGTCGCGGGCCTGCTCCTTCGCCCGCTGCAGGGCCGCCGTGGCGATCTCCTTCACGTCGCCCTTCACCGGGCGGTCGCGGAGCCAGATCTGCACGGCGAGGAACTGCCCGTAGGGCCGGGCCTGAATCGGCGCGTCGGCGGCGCCGAGGCGCGCGGCGATCTCCGCGGCGGCGGCGACCACCCGGTACGCCACGGAGGCGCAGAGGTCCTGGGGCTGCTCGTTCCAGCTCGTCTGCAGCTCCGCGCTCACCGGGGTGAGGATCACGAGGGCCTGGGGCGGGCCCTCGCTGGGCTCAACGGAGGCGATGAGCGCCACGGGGGCGTGGGGCGCGGTCAGCGCGACGGTGTCGCCGCGCAGCTCCCGCAGCACGGGCTCCAAGGTGCGCCGCACGTTGTCGTGGTGGGCGAGGATGGCCTTTCGGTAGCCCGGCGGCAGGCTCTTGAGCGTGGCCTCAACCTCGGCGAAGGAGGCGTACTCCCGCAGGTGGCCTTGCAGCTCGTCGTCCTTGAGCATGACCTCGGCGCGCTGCTTGGCGGCGGCGCGCAGAGACGCCAAGGCGCCGGAGCGGGCCACGAGCAGGGCCTGATCTTGGGTGAGCGCGGCCAAGAGCGCCTGGTGGGAGCGGCGCAGCTCCTCGTCGTCGAGGTGGTTGAGCCGGGTCTCGGTCTGGGCTCGGCGCTCCTCGACCAAGGCGAGGCGGCGCTTGAGGTCGCCGATGGACGCCTCCAGCCGGGCCTCCTCAGCGCGTAGCTCTTGCAGGGCCTGGTTGGCCTCCTCCTCGGCGCGCTCACGCCAGGCGGCGATGCTCGTCAGGGCGTCGAGCAGGGCAGGGGACTCCAGCGCCGGGGCCAGCCCGTCTCGGGTCGAGTCGTCACTCATCGCTGCACTCTCCCAGAGTCGCCGGGGACTCACACGCGCCCCAGAGGCCCGCGCCTTGCGCCTGGGCCTCGGCCTCCAAGCTCTTGAACCAGTCGAAGTAGAGGATGTTGTCGGTGAGGCCCGGGATGTCACAGACCTTCGCGTAGCCGAGGCGGATCATCTCTTCGTTGATGAAGAGGGGATCAGTTGCGGTGTCGTCTACGTCGTAGAGGATCGAGGCGTAGGCGAGGGTGCGGCCGTAGGAGTCGGAGCAAGTGGCGTCGAACTCAAGGCGCAGGGCCTCGGCGTCGCGCAGGATGAACTCCAGGTAGGCCTTGGCGTCCTCGGCGTAACACTCCGCCGTCGTCGTCTCGGGGGTGTCGAGGCCCAAGAGCCGCACCCG
>JAKLKD010000418.1 GCA_023150845.1 Myxococcota bacterium
CCGGGCGTCGGCCTCGGCGCCCTCCCCCAGCCGCCGGGCCTCGGCGGCGAGCCCCCAGGCGCCCTCCTCTAGGGCGTCCCGCCCGGCCCGCGCCGCCCCCAGCCGCCGCCCCGCCGCGGCCTCAACACGCTCGTCCAAGGTGCGGAGCCCCTCCTCCGACCTCAGCCGCGCGGCCCTCGCCCCCTCCGCCAAGGCCGTGAGCGCCTCCCACCGGGCGACCGCCGCCTGCTCTTTGCCCCCACGCGCCTCGTAGGCCGCGTCCTCGACCACGTCCACCATGCTGACCTCCGACGTGACGCCGAGGCCAAGCCCTCAGCGACGCCGCCAAGTCAGCAAGACTTGTGCCAAGTCCCAACCCCGCTCAGAGCCCTCGCCAGACATCATCGTCGCGGCGCGGCGTTGACAGGGCCCCTGCTCAGTTCCAACGTCGTCGACACCGGCGCTCAGCGGCCGACGACCAGGGCCATCGCCAAGGCGAGCAGCAGCCCGAAGAGGAAAGCGACGGCGGTGATGAGCCAGCCCCGGGCGCGGTCGCTCTCGACGCGGAGCCGCGTAGACTGATCGTCCCGGGTGGCCCCAGCGAAGGGGCGGGCGGGGTCCTCAGGAGGGGGCGGCGCGGCGGGGCGCACGTTCCGCGCGGGCGCGGCGGGAGCGGGCGGGGCCTTGCCGTTCGGCGAGCGGCCCAAGGCGGCGAGGTCGTCGGGGTTCTTGATGCGCACCCAGGTCGTCCGCTGCGCGGAGTCCTCCTCCTCAAACACCGGCGGTGATCCTCGCGGGCTCGATGCCATCCAACCTCCTCCCGCATCATAGTGTAGGGTGAGCCCATCGTCGCAGACCACAAAGGAGAAGATGCGCCCAAACCCGCTTCACGCCCTGCTCTCGGCGCTCGGGCTCTCCTCTGGGGTGAAGCTCCGCGGCAAACGTGCCCGGGGGTCTGTCGGCGCGTCGCACGATCCCGATCGGCGCTTGAGCGTGGAGCTCGGCCCCGACGGCAGCGCCGAGGGCGACGTCGCTCGCACCTCCGCGGCCTTGGCCTGCCTGCTCCTCCTCCACACGCCGCTCCAAGACCCCCGCGTCCTGCGCGCCCGGGCCTGGCTCCGTGAGCACCAACAAGACGCCTTGGCGAGCCTCGCCTTGGGGCTCTACGACCGGGCCGAGGCTGGCCTCACGCTCACCCCCGACGCCTCCTGGCTGCCGCTGGGCGTGCGTGGCCCCGAAGGTCGGCTCCTCCACCAGCTCATGAGCGGCGCGCGGCCTGACACGCCGGGCTGATCAGAGCAGGAGCTTCACGTCGGGCACGTTGTTGAGCTCGGTGTAGACGGCGCGGACCTCATCCGCGCTGAGCACCGTCGTCGTCACACGCACCGCGCGGTAACGCTCAGCGGACGACGAGCGCTCGGCCACCTGGATGATCCTGCGCTCAAGCACACGCTCGACGGTGGTCACACACTGCTCGACGAGCACTTCGGTGTGTAGGGCGATCACCTGAAAGGTGAAGGTCGCGGGAAATTCCAGGATCTCTTCGAGCTTCGGGCGAGGGGCGGACATGGACGCTCCGGGCGATGGTCTCAAGCTACCACGCCCGGAGCCCGCGGGCCGCTCAGCGCTTGCGGCGAGAGAGCAGGCCCAAGGCCCCTAAAGCCGCCATCAGCCAGCCCGACGGGGCCGAAGAGGACTCCGCCGTGGCGCAGGAGAGGCCGTTGCCACCCTTAAACACGCCGTCGAGCACGCTGACGTCATCGGCGCCGTCGAGGGGGTCGGTGCCGTTGGCCACCTCGTCCCCGTCCGACGAGCCGCCGCCGTCCGTGTCGCCGTTGAGCGGATCCGTGCCGTAGTCGTCGATCTCTTCGCCGTCCTCAAGGCCGTCGTCGTCGGTGTCGGTGTCGAGAGGATCCGTGCCGGTCTCGTTCACCTCTTCGCCGTCCTCAAGGCCGTCGTCGTCGGTGTCCGCGTCCGTAGGATCCGTGCCGATCTCCACCTCGTCGTCGTCGGTGAGGCCGTCGCCGTCGGTGTCTTGGGCGTCGTCGCTCGGGTCGAGGGGATCCGTGCCGTCGTTGAGCACCTCGTCGCCGTCGCTGCGGCCGCCGTCGTCGGTGTCCACGTCGTTGGGATCGGTGCCGTGGGTGTTGACCTCGTCCCCGTCGCTGAGCTCGTCGTCGTCGCTGTCGGCGTCGTTGGGATCGGTCTCGGTCTCGTTCACCTCTTCGCCGTCGGTCAGCCCGTCGCCGTCGCTGTCGGGGTTCGTCGGGTCGGTGTCGGTCTCGCTCAGCTCCAGGCCGTCGTCGAGGCCGTCATCGTCGCTGTCCGCGTCGAGGGGGTCCGTGCCCGCGTCGATCTCGTCGCCGTCGTTGAGGCCGTCGTCGTCGGTGTCGCCGTCGTTGGGATCCGTGCCCGTGTTGTCGATCTCGACGCCGTCATCGAGGCCGTCGTCGTCGCTGTCGGCGTCGAGGGGAT
>JAKLKD010000419.1 GCA_023150845.1 Myxococcota bacterium
GTCCCGACCACGCTCCCGCCGCCGGGCCCCCTCGGGCTCAAGGGCCCCGCGCGCATCACGGGCGGGGCGGGCGGCCTCGGCGTCGCCATCGGCGCGGCCCTCGCGAGGGAGGGCCTGCGGCGGATCGCCGTGCTCAGCCGTGAGCGCCGCGAGCCGGGTGAGCCCTGGGCCGCGCCCTTGCGGCGGGAGGGCGCAGAGGTGCTCGTGATCCGCGCCGACGTCACCGACGAGGCCGCCCTCCGCGCGGCGCGGGCGCAGATCGAGGCGGCCTGGGGCCCGGTGCGGGTCGTCATCCACGCCGCGGGCCTCGCCGCCCAGCCCGAGCGCCTCCTCGACCGCCCCCGCGACGAGATGGCGCGGCTCATGGCGGCGAAGGTGCAAGGCGCCCGGAACCTGCACGCCGTCTTCCCCGTCGGCCTCGACCGCCTGGTGCTGATGAGCTCCTTGTCTGCGTCGGAGCCCAACCTCGCCCGGGGCATGTCGGACTACGCCGTCGCCAACGCGTTCTTGGACGGCCTCGCCGCGCTGCGGGCCGCCGAGGGCGAGGCGGCGATGTCCATCGCCTGGCCGAACTGGGCCGAGGTGGGCATGGGGGCGAGCGCCGTCGCCGCCCTCGCCCGCCAAGGCCAGGGCTCCTTGACCGTCGCCCAAGGCACCGGGCTGCTGCTGCGCGCCCTGACCCGCCCCCTGCCCCACCTCATCGTGCCCGCCGCCCGGGCCTCGACGCCTCCGCCGCCGACGCCACGCCCAAGCTCCGCCGCCGCTCCCGCCGCCCCACGCGCCGCCGGGGCCTACGCCGAGGTCCTCATCGAGCAGCTCTCCCGGGCCTTGAGCGTGCCCGCGGCGCAGATCGACACCTCGGCGCGGTTCATGGACCTCGGCGTCGACTCCCTCACCTTGCTCGGCTTCGCCCGGGAGCTGGAGCGCCGCTTCGGCATCACGCTCTACCCCTCGGTCTACTTTGAGCACCCCAGCGTCGACGCCCTCTCCGCGCACCTGGAGGCCGAGCACGGCGGCGGGCGCGCCCCCGCGGCACCGAGCGCGCCGACGACCCGGGCCCTACGTTTTCGCCGCTGGCACTTCCACGACAACCCCATCACCATGCTCCTGCGGCTCACCGGGCCCTGCGCCCCCGAGGCGCTGCGGGACGCGCTGGCGACCCTCCAGGCCCGGCACCCCCTGCTCCAGGCCGACGCGGTCCTCGACGGCGACGAGCTCGTGCTCCAGCTCGGCCGCCCGCCCGAGGACGCCTGGCTGGAGCGAGACCTGCGCGCCGCGTCAGACGAGGAGCGGTCGGCCTGGATTCAGGGCCAGGTGGCCCGGCTCCGGGCGCGGGGCGGCCCCACGGGCCTGCGGGCCCGCCTCGCCCGCCTCGGGGAGCAGGATCAGGCCTTGATCTTGGGCATCAGCCACCGCGTCTGCGACGGGATGTCGCTGCTCGTGCTCCAGGCGGAGCTCGCGGCGGCCCTGCGCGGTGAGGCCCTGCCGCCGATGCTCGGCGATCTCGCCCAGGCGCTGAGCGCCGCAGACACCTTGGCGGCCTCCCCCCAGCAGGCCGAGGCCGACGCCTGCTGGCGCGCCGCCCTGGAGCCCGCCTTGCCCCGGCTGCCCACAGACCACCCCCGAGCGCCGGGCCGGGCGCTCATCACCGACCGCCACCGGGTCGTCCTGGACGCGGCGGAGACCGCGGCGCTCTGGGCCGAGGCGCGGCGACGCGGCGTCACGGCCTACGCCTTGGCCTTGGGGCTCCTGAGCGCGGCGCTCCGCCGCTGGACCGGCGCGGAGTCGGCGCTGGTCGGCATGCCCACGGCGGGCCGCTCCCTCCCCGTGCCCGGCGTCGAGCGGATCTTCGGGCCGCTGGTGCGGGTGCTGCCCCTGCGGCTCACCCCCGGGCCGACCCTCACGAGCGCGCTGCAGGACGCCTCCGCCGCCGTCGGCGGGGCCTTACGGTTCGCCCACCTCCCGCCGCGAACCCCCTACGTCCCGTCCATCAGTTTCACCTTCCCTTACGACCCGTCGATGGGCGCGGCCGCCCCGGCGGAGGGCGCGGTCCAGGTCCAGGCCGAGGAGGTCTGGAACGAGCTGGGCGAGGAGGACCTCGATCTGCTGCTGATGGGCACCGTCGCGCCGACCCCCGGCGGCCCGGCCCTCGTGCTGGACTGGACCTGGCAGCCCTCTTTGTACGAGGCGCAGACCGTGCGGACCTTGGCCGAGGCCTGGCGCGCGGGGCTCAAGACCCTCTTGGAGGGCGGGGAATGAGCCTGCTCCGCGCCTTACGGAACTTAGACCGCCCGGTCTGGACGCGCCCCGACGGGGCTTTGGCCGAGGGCCCGGGCCCCGGCCACGCCTTCGTCCCCGCGGTCTCCCCCGAGGCCTTCGGCGCGGCGGCGTTCCGACGAGACCACGGCGTGTCCATGGCCATCGTCTCCGGGGAGATGGCGAACGGTATCGCC
>JAKLKD010000071.1 GCA_023150845.1 Myxococcota bacterium
GGCGGGGCCCCAAGGGCGAAAGGCCCAGCTCATGTATCGCTTTGAGGCCGAGGAGATCGTCGTCCTCGCCCAGCTCCTCAACCGCAAAGGGGAGCCCCAGGGGGAGGTGGTCATCGCCCGGCTTCCCCCCGAGGAGTCGGCCTTAGACGCCACCTTAGGCAAGCTGAGCTGGGCGGGCACCTCGGGGCTCATCTTGGAGTCCCGCGACGGCCAGCGCTCGCTCTCGGTGAACTTCGTCGGGCAGACGCTCATCAACTGGCGGTGACGCGCCTGAAGACAGGCGTCGCCGTCGCCAACTCTTCGCCACTCCCGCTGCAAGCCGGGTGAACTCTGGGCTAAGCTTGTAATTATGAAACTTGCCCGCGCTCAAGCATGGTTGGTGTCCAGCGCGCTCCACGCGCCCACGTCGGTTCAACGTCTCCTCTGCAGCGGCCACCTTGAGGCCGACGGGCAGGCGATCTCGCCGACCACGGCGACCTTGCTGCGCCTCGTGTCGGCGAGCCCCGTGCCGTCCCACACCCGCAGCGTCGAGGGCCAGCGCAAGATGCTGCGGGCGATGAGCGAGGCCTTGGGCGGCGGCGGCCCCGACATGGAGGTGACGCCGCTCCTGCTGCCGACGGCGACCGGCGCCTTGCACGCCCGGCGGTATCGCCCGGCGGGGCTCCCGTCCCCTGCGCCCGCCCTGCTCTACTTCCACGGCGGCGGCTTCGTCATCGGCGACCTCGACACCCACGACGGCCTCTGCCGCCGCCTCGCCGCCGACGGCGGGCTGGAGGTCATCTCCGTGGACTACCGCCTGGCGCCGGAGCACCCCGCCCCCGCCGCCATCGAGGACGCCCGGGCCGCGCTCTCCGCCTTGCGGTCGATGGCGCCTGGCCTCGGCCTCGACCTGCAGCGCCTCGCCGTCGGCGGCGACAGCGCCGGGGGCAACCTCGCCGCCGCGCTCAGCCTCGGCGACGACGGCGCGCCGCCCCTGCGGGCTCAGCTCCTGCTCTACCCCATCGTCGATCACCGCTGCGACTCGCCCTCGTTCAGCCGCTTCGCCGAGGGTTTTTACCTCACCGCCGCCCAGGTGCGCTGGTTCCGCGAGCAGTACCTCGGCGCCGATCGGTCCCGGGACCTTCACCCGGACTACTCGCCACTGCTCGCCCCGAACGTCGGGCGCTCGCCGCCGACGGTCGTGCACATCGCGGGCCTCGACGTGCTGCGCGACGAGGGCCTCGCCTACGCCGAGCGCCTCAGCGCGGAGGGGGTGTCCGTGCGCCTGCTCCGCGCCGAGGGCCTGCCCCACGCCTTCGGTAACCTCGCCTTGGCCTTGCCGGAGGCCGCCGACGCCCTGCGGCAGTCCGCCCGCGCGCTGGCCGCCCTGCTCGTTTAGCGGCTCGACTCCGGCGCGTCATACCGGCGCCAGACGCCGTCGATGAGGCGCTCGTGGGGGAAGAAGCGCGCCTTGTAGTTGAGGTGGTCGCAGCCCGCGACGTAGAGGCCGAGGTAGTAGTAGCGGAGCCCCTGGGCGCGCATCCAGGCCATCTCCGCCAGGGCCGAGAAGGTGCCGAGGCTGCGGTCGGCGTGGTCGGGGTCGAAGTAGAAGTAGACCGAGGAGGCGTCGCGGCGGCCGAGGTCGAGCACGCCGACGCCGATGACCTGCCCGTTGAGCACGTAGCGGGTCTCGATGGTCTGCACGCAGCTCGTCACGAGCCAGTTGCGGTAGTGGGCGAGGCTGATCGGCGCCTCGCCGAGGCCCCGGAGGAGCTTGTGTTTGTTGAACAGCGCCAGGCGCTCGGGGCTCGGCTGGGGAGGCCCGGCGACCACCTCGATGTCCTCGTTCTGCTTCATCACCCGGCGCTGGGAGCGGGTCGGGGTGAAGTCCATCACCGGCACACGGATGCCTTTACACTCCTGGCAGTCGGGGCAGCTCGGGCGGTAAAGCGTACGTCCAACCCGGCGATCGGCCTGGGCGAGGAGCGCGTCGACCTGGTCCCCGTCCAGGGCCTTGTCATACCAGCGCACGGGCAGGACCGCCGTGCGGCCCGGCAGGTAGGGGCAGTCGTGCGGCGAGTCGTCGAGCAGCGTGCCGAAGGGCGGGCTGCTGGCGGTGGGCTCAGAGGGCATGGGGCTCGGGGCGCTGGTCGCCCTCAGCATAGCGGATCGTGAGGGGCCCGGCGCTTTAGGCGTTATGCTAGCGGCGCGGAGAAGGAGCCTAGCCATGCTGCAGACCCAGGTCGATGAGCGCACGACGACGCTGCTCCTGGACCGCCCCGAGCGCGCCCACGCCTACGATCAGGCGCTCTTGCGGGCGCTGGACGCCGCCCTGGACGAGGTGCGCACGCCCACCCTCGTGCTCGGCTCCACCGGCGAGGGGGCCTTCTGCGCCGGGGCGGACCTCAAGGATCTCCCCCTCGGTGATCCCCTGCGCGCCCTCGACCTGCTCAGCCAGCGTGTGTTTGAGCGCCTCGCTCGGGCGCCGTTCATCACCATCGCCGCCGTCCAGGGCCCCGCCGTCGGCGGCGGCTTTGAGCTCGCCTTGGCCTGCGACCTGCGCGTCGTCGGCCCCCGGGCGCGGATGTGGCTGCCGGAGACCGGCCTCGGCCTCGTGCCCGCCGCCGGGGGCTGCACTCGGCTGCCCCGCCTCGTGGGCCTCTCCCGCGCCAAGGAGGTCATCCTCGGCGGCCGTGTCGTCGACGCCAACGCCGCCTTGTCTTGGGGCCTCGCCGCGCGCCAGCACGAGCAGCCCCTCACCGAGGCTCTGGCCTGGGCCCATGAGCTGAGCCGCCGCGACCCGACCGCCCAGCGCCTCGCGAAGTGCGTCCTCGACGAGACCTGGCCCACGAGCGCGTCCCTCACGATGGAGCGGGTCACCGAGGCCCTGCTCTACACCCGCAAGGGCCACGACGGCTGAGCCTCGACAGGCATAACGTGAGCAATTACTCTCGTTTAATGACCCGAACGCTCCTGCTCCTCGCCCTCTTGCCCGCCCTCGCCTTCGCCCGGGACGTGAGCCCCGGCGAGTACACGCTGAGCGTGTCCCCCGTCGCCGAGCTCTGCCTTGACGGCGTCGGCCCCCTTGAGCCTTGGGCGGAGCTCAGCGCCCTCGGCCTGCGCCCCGTCGAGGTCGATGGCCAGGCGCGGCTGAGCCTCTGCGTCACCCGGGCGCGCTTCGCCGGTCGCCGCTTCTCGGAGGCCGTCTTCGCCGTCGCCGTGGACGGCCCCCAAGGCCCCGGGCTCTACCTCGTCGCCGCCCACAACAGCGTGCCCTCCTTCGCCCGGGTCGAGCGGCGCCGGAACCTCTCGCCCTACACCCACGGCCAGATCGCCTTCTCCGACGATCCGGCCCTGGCCGCGCTGCTCTTGCGGAGCGCGGACGGCGCCGAGGCGCTCCGGGCCACCAACGGCGGCCCGCCGCTCTCACCCCAGCCCTCCGCCGGGTTTGAGGGGCCGATCTACCTCCCGAGCGGCGGCCACTTCTTCGCGCAGCTCAGCCCAGCGAGCGGCTCAGCGCCCTTCGTGCCCGACGAGGACACCCTCACCCTCCTCCCGGGGTCGGGCCAGAGCGCCGTGGCCGCCGCCGTCGCCGAGGCGGGCTTCACGCCGACGGGCTGGCGCGGGAGCCAAGCGAGCACCCACACGAAGACACGCACGGCGCCGCCGAGCCGCCCACCCCACACAGCGCCCTGAGAGAACGCGCGACCGGGGTCGGCCCACCCAGATGAGCAAGGGGGAGTCGGATCACCCGGCGGACCTCTCGAAGGAGTCACCTCCCCCGGTCGCGCGAGAAGCTCAGAATCTCAGCGTAGACAGTGGGCTCAGCAGGCCTCCTTCTTGTCGAGCTGGGCGATGATCTCATCGACCACCTGCGGGTCGGCCAAGGTGCTGAGGTCGCCGAGGCCGTCACGCTCCCCGGCGGCGAGTTTGCGCAGGATGCGTCGCATCAGCTTGCCCGAGCGGGTCTTCGGCAGGCCCCGCACCAACAGCACACAGTCCGGCGTCGCGATGGGCCCGATGGCCCGGCGCACCTGCTCCTTGAGCCCACCGACCAGCTCTTGGGGGTCCCGATCGACCCCGTCTACGGTGACGACATAAGCGAAGATGCCCTGGCCCTTGATCTCATGGGGCACGGGCACCACGGCGGCCTCGGCGACGGCGTCGTGGGCGACCAGCGCGCTCTCCACCTCGGCGGTGCCCAGGCGGTGGCCCGAGACGTTGATCACGTCGTCGACGCGGCCCGTGATCCAGTAGTAGCCGTCCTCGTCCCGGCGGCAGCCGTCGCCGGTGAAGTATAGCCCGGGGAAGGTCGAGAAGTAGGTCTGCAAGAACCGTTTGTGGTCGCCCCAGATCGTGCGGGCCTGCCCCGGCCAAGAGCCGCGGAGGCAGAGCAGCCCCTCGACGCCGTCGCCGTGAACCTCCTCGCCGCGCTCGTTGACGAGCACGGGCTCCACACCGAAGAGCGGCAAGGTGGCCGACCCCGGCTTGAGCGGCGTGACGCCAGGCAGCGGCGTGATGAGCGCGCCGCCGGTCTCGGTCTGCCACCAGGTGTCGACGATGGGGCAGCGGCCCTCCCCCACGACCTCGTGGTACCAGGTCCAGACGTGGGGGTTGATCGGCTCACCGACCGTGCCCAACACGCGGATCGACGCCCGGCTCGTGCGTTTGACCGGGGCGTCGCCCTCCCGCATCAGCGAGCGCAGCGCGGTCGGCGAGGTGTAGAGGATGGTGGCCTTGACCTGGTCCGCGACCTCCCACAGACGGCTGGCCGTCGGCGCGTTGGGCAGGCCCTCAAAGATCACCGTCGTCACGCCGTTCGCGAGGGGCCCATAGACAATGTAGGTGTGGCCCGTGATCCAGCCGCAGTCCGCGGCGCAGAAGTGGACGTCGTCGTCCCGCAGATCAAACACGAGGCGATGGGTGACCGAGGCGTAGAGCAGGTAACCCGCCGTGGTGTGCACGAGGCCCTTGGGGCGGCCCGTCGAGCCCGAGGTGTAGAGGATGAACAGGGGGTCCTCGCTCGCCATCCACTCCGCGGGGCAGGCCGTGCGGTGGCGCTCCAGGGCCTCATCGAGCCACTGGTCGCGGCCCACCCGCATCTTGCAGGGGCCCTCGGTGCGGCGGGCGACGAGCACAGACTGAACGAGGCTGAGGCCCTCGATGGCGTCGTCGGCGATGGCCTTCAAGGGGACGTGTTTGTTGCCGCGCAGGCCCTCGTTCGCGGTGATGAGCACCCGCGCCCCGGCGTCGAGGATGCGGTCGCGCAGGGACTCGGCGGAGAACCCGGCGAAGACGACGGAGTGTACGGCGCCGATGCGGGCGCAGGCCAACATCGCAACGGGGAGCTCGGGGATCATCGGCAGGTAGATGCAGACGCGGTCGCCCTTCTGTACGCCGAGCTCACGGAGCAGGTTCGCCATGCGCCCGACGCGGTGCTTGAGCTCGCGGTAGGTGATGTGCTCCACCTCACCGGGCTCGTTCTTCGCCCAGATGAGCGCCACCTTGTCCGGGGTGCGCGCCGCGTGGCGGTCAACACAGTTCACCGCGACGTTGAGCCGCCCCCCACCGAACCAGTTGATCTCGCCTTGGTCGGTGTTGTCCATGATCATGTCGGGCTCGTAGAACCACTGCAGGCTCGCGGCGCGCTCCCGCCAGAACCCCTCACGGTCGGCGATGCTTCGCGCGTAGACCTGCCGATACTCGTCCAGGGAGCGGACAGGCTCGACATGGCCAGGCGCGAGGTTCGTGGGCTTCATGGCGATCTCCAGGGCTGGGGTTGAGGATAAGCAAGGATTATGCCATACGCAGATGGGCCGGGATCCGGCGCCAGTCTCGGGCGCTGTGTCGCGATTTGCGACAGGTGTCGCGGGCGGCGTCAGCTACCCTGTCCGCTCCCACGCTCCAGCCTCGGGCGACTCGGCGACGGGCCTCCCCATTGAAGCATAGATCCACGCTGTCCAGAGGCGAAAGCTCGGTCTCAGCCCTCGGCCACGCCCCGCACCGCCGTCGCCCGGGTGAGCTGCAAGAGCTCACCGTCCCAGAGCTCGACGACGCCGGGGCCGATGATCTCGGGGCCCGGGCGCGTCACGGCCCGGGGGAGGCTCAGGCGGCCCGGGCCGAGCCACTCCAGGGCCCGCCGGGGCAGGTGCGGGTCTGTGAGGGGTGTGTCCGCGTAGAGCGCGTGGTCGGGGCTCAGCCCGGGGATGTCTCGGCCCAGCCACTCCCCGGGCCGTAAGGTGAACAGTCGGCCGTCCTCTGGGCCTCCGTAGACCTCCAGCGCCGTGGCCGGGGCCTCCGCGCCAGGGCGATCCACGGACGCGAGGGCCTGGCGAAGCTCGGCGAGGCCAAACCCTTCGGGCAGGTCGAGGCCCAGGGCCTTGAGGCGCGGCGTGCCCGTCCAGTCGGGCGCCCGGCGCGGCAGGCGGTCGAGGTGTAGCCAAGGGCGCGGCCCCGTCGGTCGACGTGGCGCGGGGCCGGTCTGCACAATCTCCCGGAGGTGCTCCACCCCGACGTAGCCCGAGCCCCGCGTCATGGCGTAACGCCGCGCGGCCTCCAAGAGCGCGGCGGCCTCGGCGTTGGGCAGGGGCCAGCCCGACGGGCGCCACACCCGGAGCGCCGCGGGTCGGTGCAGCTCCTCCAGCCGCGCGGCCAACAACGACGGGGCGTCGCCGACCTGGGCGAGCCGCCAGAGCGGCGCCTCCTCCACGAGCGCGGCGAGCAAGGCGGCGTCTTGGTTGGCGGTCACCGACTGCACGTTGGCGTCGGCGAGCGCGATGGCGGCCCGGGCGCCGCGCCCGACGACCTGCTCACAGAGGCGCGCCCGAGGCCGGGGGCCGCGGCTCTCGTCTCCGGTGAGGCAGAAGACCACGAGCTCGGCGTCGCTGAGCCGCTCCGCGAGGCGCCCGCCGTCCGCGGCCAAGGCCGCCGTGAGCGCCGCCGGGCGGCCGACGAGCCAGAGCACCTCAGCGCTCTCTGTGTCTCGTTGGGCCTCGGCCAGCGCGGTAGGCGGCGCCAGCCCGTGCCGCGCGCAGAGCGGCTTGAGGGCGGCGAGGCGGCGCTCGGCGAGGGCGTCATCCGGCGGCGCGAAGCAGAGGAGGCGCATTCCCCACAGTGACGGGGCCCGGGGCGGCGGGTTGCCGGTCACCCGCGCCACGACGGGCCTCGCCGCCGGGGGCGTGAAGGTGAGGCGCTCCCAGGGCAGGTCTTGTAAGGTCGGCGTGTCCGCCTGGATGACGAGCAGGGCCCGGCCCCCCGGCGCGCTCAGCCGCCGCCACACGCTCCGCAAGGCGTCGAGCTTGAGCAGGCTCCCGATGGCCTGGGCGGGCTCGGCGGTGAGCAGGGCGCTGGCGTCGGTGTCCAGCTCGGCGACACGCTCCCCCTCGATCTCGACCTGCAGGTGCACGTTCCGCCCGCTCACCCCCACACGCAGCCAGGCCGCGCGCAAGATCGCGCTCGCCGGGGGCGCGACCGGAGGGGGGCCCGAGGACGCCACGGATCAGTGCCCCTCGTCGTCGGAGACCTCGACCCCGCGCTCTTTGAGCCACTTCCGCATCTCGTCCTTGTCGAGGGACTTCTCCAGGGCCGACTGTGGCTCGATGACGTCCTCGTTCACCAGCCGCCGCAGGCTGTCGTCCATCGAGATCATGCCCTGGGCCTTGCCCGTGCTGATGAGGCCGCTGATCTGGTGCGACTTCCCGTCGCGGATGAGCGAGGCCAAGGCGCTTGACCCGTAGAGGATCTCCAAGGCCGCCACACGCCCGCCTTTCTTCCGCCGCAGGAGCTGCTGGGCCAAGACCCCCTTGAGCACGCCGCCGAGCACGCCGCGCACGCCCTCCTGGCGATCCGACGGGAACACGTTCACCACGCGGTCGATGGTCTTCGACGCGGAGTTTGTGTGCAGTGTCCCGAACACGAGCACGCCGGTCTCCGCGGCGTTGAGCGCCATCTCGATGGTCTCCGGGTCACGCATCTCACCGACGAGGATGACGTCAGGATCCTCACGCACCGCCGCCCGCAGGGCGTTCGTGAAGTTCTTGGAGTGCGGGCCGATCTCGCGCTGGCTCACCAAGGATCGTTTGTTCGGGTGAACAAACTCGATGGGATCCTCAATCGTGACGAAGTGTAATGGGCGCCGCTCGTTCATCTCGTTGATGATCGCCGAGAGCGTCGTGGACTTGCCCGAGCCCGTGGGGCCCGTGACCAGGACGAGGCCGCCCTTGAGGTAACAGAGCTTCTTCACCGACGCGGGCAGGTTGAGCTGCTCCATCGTCATGATCTTCGTCGGGATGATGCGCAGGACCGCGCCTAAGCCGCGCTGCTGCTTAAACAGGTTCACGCGGAAACGCGCGACGTTCGGCAGCTCATAGGCGTAGTCCGCGTCGCCTGTCGCCACATAGGTCTCCCAGATGTGCGGCGGCGTGGCGGGCTGCAGGAGCCCGATGAAGTCGTTGTCGTCCAGCACTCTGTATCGGATCGGGTCCATACGACCGCCGAGGCGGAAGATGGGCGGACGCCCCACAGAGAGGTGCAGGTCGGACGCGCCGCGGTCCTTCATGAGCTTGAGGAAGCGGTCGATTCGGTTCTCGCTCACGCCACACCCTCCTTCGCCGCGGCGGGCTTCGCCTCGTCCGGTTTGCTCCCGCCGCCCAAGACCGACATCGCGCCGCCGCCGGCCAAGAAGGCCGGGTCACACATCGGCTCAAACAGCGCGGGCTTCTCAGCGCGCATCCAGGCCGTCTCGGCGGAGATGAGGTTCGCCTCGTACAGATCCATCAGGGCCATATCGACGGTCTGCATTCCTTGGTTCTGCCCGATCTGCATCATGCTGGGGATCTGGAAGGTCTTGTTGTCGCGGATGAGGGTGCCGATGGAGCCCGTGCCCTTGAGGATCTCAAACACCGCCACCCGGCCCTTGCCGTCGCGCCGGGGCACGAGCGACTGGCTCACGACGTACTTGAGCGCCTCGGAGAGCGCCATACGCACCTGGGGCTGCTCGTCGGGGGGGAACGACTTCACGAGGCGCTCCACGGTCTGTACGGCGCTGGTCGTGTGCATCGTGGCGACGACGAGGTGGCCCGTCTCGGCGGCGGTGAGCGCCATCCGCGCGGTCTCGGGGTCACGCATCTCACCGACGACGATGACGTCGGGGTCCTGGCGCAAGGCGCCGCGCAGGGCCCGGGCGAAGGACTCGGTGTGGCTGCCCACCTCACGCTGGTTCACGAGCGCGGTCTTGATCGGGTGAACAAACTCGATCGGGTCCTCCATCGTGATGACGTGGTCGGCCTTCGACTCGTTGATGAGGTTCACGATGGCCGCCAAGGTCGTGCTCTTGCCGCTGCCCGCGGGTCCGGAGACGACGATGATGCCCTGGTGGTAGTCGAGCAGCTCCGCGAGTCGCCCCGGCAGGCGGATGTCGGCGAAGGTGGGCGGCAGGTTCGGGATGACGCGGAACGCCGCGCACAGACCGAGGCGCTGGCGGAAGACGTTGCAGCGATAACGGCCCACCTCGGGCACGGCGTAGCACAGATCCGCCTCACCCCCGTCCATGAGCCGCTTCTTGTTGCGCTCGTTGAGCAGACTCATCACGATCTGCTCGGTCTGCTGGGCGCTGAGCGGCTTCATGTCCATCCGGACCATCTCGCCGTTCACCCGGATGAAGGGCGGCTCGTCTACGGTGATGTGCAGGTCGCTCGCGCCCTGCTCCCGCACCATCGCCAAGAGGCGGTCCACGGGCTTCTTAAGCGTCTCCGAGCGCGCCGCCGCCGTGCCCGCCTCGGCGTTGCCGGAGTCGACGTGCAGGCGCTGGCTCATGTCGCGCAGCACCTCGGCGGCGCGGGTGCGCACCTCAGACGACGGGTCCTTCTCCATCACCGCCTTGAGCAGGGGCAGGAGCTTCGGCTCGGAGAAGCGGGAGAAGGCGCGGATGACCTCCATCCGCACCTCTTGGCGCGGCGAGCGCAAGAGCCCCGAGAGCGGCTTGAGCGCCGAGGCCGAGCCGATGTTCGCCAAGGCGTCGATGGCGGCCCAGCGGGCGTCGTCGTCCTCCAGGGCCTTCATCAAGGCCGGGACGGCGCGCTCGTCCTTGAGCCGCCCCAAGGTCTCACAGGCCGTCACCCGCAGCCACCAGTCCTTGTCGTCCAACAGCGCCGAGACGGGCCCGATGATGCGGGGGTCGTTGAACTGCTCAGAGAGCACCAAGGCGGCCGTGCGGATCTCCTCGTCCTCGTGCTTGAGCAGGCTCACCGCCGGGCGGAGCACCTGGTCCCCGAAGACCTGCAGGGTCTCCAGGATGCGCTGCCGCAGCCAGCCGACGAGCTCACGGCTGAACTTGAGGATCTCTAAGAGCACCTCGAGCGGCTCACCCGTGGCGAGCAGGATCTCGACGCTCAGGCGCCGGGTGGCGTCTTCACCGCCGCCGAGCAGGCTGAGCATCCGCTGTCGCATCTCCAAAGGCTCACGCTTCGCGGCCTCACGGAGGTAGGCGCTTGAGATCTCCCGCACCGCCGCGTCGTGCCCGGCGAAGCCCTTGATCATGAGCTGGATGACCCGGGTGTCGGTGCTCTGGGCCAGCGCGCCATAGGCCGTGGCCGCGAGGCGCTCATCGGCGCCGTCGGCGACCTCAAGGAGCAGCTCCAGCATGTCCTGGGGCTTGCGCTCGGCGAGGAGGCGCTGCAGCGCCACGGTCTTGAAGTTGCTCGGCGCCTCCCGCAGGGTGCGCTCGAGGTACTTCACCCGCAGCTCACCGCCCAAGGCCAAGGCGACGTCCCAGCCCAGGCGGCGGCTGCCCGCGTCCTTGTGGGAGATCAGCTCATCGACGATGGGCTGCATGGCCTCGGCGGGCACACGGGCGAAGATGCGCTGCACGAAGGCGCGCTGGTGGTTGGGCTTGTCGCCCATGCTCAGCACCAAGGCGCGCACGGCCTCGGCGTTGGGCTTCGCCATGAAGGTGTCGACGCCGAGCTTCCGCACGAGGGCGTCGTTGTGCCAGATGAGGGGGATGGCCTCCAGGGGCTTGAGATCCTGGGCCTTGAGCTGCTCCAGCAGCGCCTCTTTGTCGGCGTCGGTGCGCCACGAGTTTGTGGCGACCTGCTGGAGCAGGTTCTTCTTGCGGCTGAACAGCATGGGGGTGGGCCTTCCTGACCACCGCCATCTTGCCACACGCGGAGGCTCGGGCGTCAGCCTGGCGTTGGCTCCGCGGACGGGATCGGTCCCAGCACGGCGTCGCAGCGCGCGGCGTGATCCGTGAGCGCGCGGCGCAGGGCGTCGAGATCGAGCTGGCGCCCAGGCTCCACCCAGAGCCGGTCCACCCGGAGGCGCGCCGCGCCGTCATGGCTGTGAACCCGCGCCTCGATGCGCCCGACGAGCTCCCCGCGGTGCAGGAGCGGGCAGACGTACCAGCCGAAGCGCCGCGCCTCGGCGGGCTTGTAGACCTCCCAGACGTAGTCGAAGCCGAAGGCCGCCTTCACCAGCGCCCGATCCCAGAGCAGCGGGTCCAGCGGCGCGAGCACGCGGAGCTCACCGTCGTCGGGCACGGCGCCGACGCCGTCAAAGAAGCCCGGCGCCATGAGGTAGGTGCGTGAGGCCCCCTTCACCCGGACCCGCCGCAGCGCCCCCTCCTCGACGAGCCGGTCGGGCAGGCCGCTCTGCCGCACCCCAGCGAGGGCCGACCACCAGGGCCCGCTGGAGTCCGCGAGGAGCCCCCCGGCGGCGGCCACACGCTCCAGCACACCCCAACGATCGACGTCGGGCGGCGGCGGCGCGCTGGCGTGGTGGCCCAAGGCGCGCTCGGGCAGGTCGTAGACCTTCTGCCGCCCACGCCGCCCCGACACCACGAGCTCACAGCGGGTGCGCAGCACCTCCAGCGCCATGGTCCCGGCCTTGCTCGTGCCAACCCAGCCGCTCCAGTCGATGGGCCGCACGGCGCCATGATCGCTGAGCTCCGCCGCGGTGAGCGGCCCCCGCTCGCGCACCTCGTCGAGCACGGCCTGAATCAGCCCCGCATCAAGGCGAGAGAGCCGCTCGCCGAGCCGCCACCAGGGCGCCTGCATGGCCCGATCACGGTACGCCGGGAAGTACTCCGCGGGCAGCAGGCAGGCCTCCTTCGCGAAGTGCTCGAAGGCCCCGCCGGGCAGGAGGTGGCCGAAGAGCTCCCCACGCTTGAGCCCCGGCAGCCGGGCGAAGGCGACGAGCTCGGCGTTCTGCCCCAGCACGTCGAGGGGGTCGAGCTGGATGTGTCGCAAATGTCGCAAGAGCGCCCGCGCGCCGTCCTGCCCGCCCTCCGCCGCCCGTCGCCGCAAGCCGAGGTGATCCACGAGCACCCGACGCACGTCCTCGGGATGAAGCTCAACAAGCTGCGCTCGCGCAGTGACCTGACGCACATCGACCTCACAACCGCGGAGACGCACGGCTATCCTCTGGAGCGCCGGAGACCAAATGACCTTCACCGCCGCCCGCCTGCTCCCCGCCGCGATCCTCACCCTGGCCAGCTTCGTGGCCTGCGACGATGAGATCCGCCTGCCGCAGAACACCCCGCCCGTCGTGACCGACGACAGCGGCCCCGACGACAGCGATCCCCCCGCCACGGGCTACTGCGCGCTCACCGAGCTGATCGCCTCCCAGTGCGTGTTCTGCCACAACCCCGGCGCGGGCCCCGCGGGCGGCCTCGATCTGGAGACCGATCCCATCGCCGCCCTCGTCGGCGTGCCCTCGGCGCTCTACGCCGGGCGCACCCTCGTCGTCGCCGGGGACGCGTCAGCCTCGTTCTTGATGGTGAAGCTGCGTGGGGAGCAGACCGGCGCCGAGGGCGACCCCATGCCCCCTCAAGGCGCCAACGACACGAGCGTCACCGACAAGATCGCCGCGTGGATCGACGCCGGGGCGCTCAAGGACTGCGAAGGCGGCGGCGTGACCGACTACCACCCCACGGGCTACGACAAGCCCAAGGTGCACGGCAGGGAGGCCAAGCTCCACGAGCAGACCTGCACGGACTGCCACGGCGCGGACCTGACCGGCTCAAGCGTCGCCCCGAGCTGCGACACCTGCCACGAGGACGGCTGGCGCGAGAACTGCACGTTCTGCCACGGCGGCATCGACAACACGACGGGCGCGCCCCCGGAAGACATCGACGACAACAGCGACGAGGCCACCTTGGCCTTCCGCGCCCACAGCCGCCACGTCGAGACGAACACCCACACCGCCTTCGACTGCACCTCTTGCCACGTCAAGCCCTCGGACGTGCTCAGCGTCGGGCACCTCTTCGACGCCACCCCCGCCGTGGCCGAGGTGAGCTTCTTGGAGGGCCTGTCCTCCAAAGGCAGCTACGCGGGCAACGGGAGCTGCTCCAACCTCTACTGCCACGGGAACGGCCAAGGGAACAACGGCTCGGTCACCCACAGCGCCGCCCCGCTGGCCTGCGACGACTGCCACCCCGGCCCCACGAGCGGTCGTGACGCCTGGGACACCATGAGCGGCGCCCACGAGGATCATCTCCGCGAGGGCATCGGCTGCCAGAACTGCCACAACGACACGACGACGACGGGCTCGAGCATCACGACCCCCGCCAAACACGTCAACGGCGTGAAGGACTTCGCGCCGTCCTCGGACACCACCCTGACGCGCAGCAGCTCGGGGACCTGCAGCGGCACCTGCCACGGCCAGCCCCACAGCTACGAGCGCTGGGACTAAGCCTCGCTCAGCGCGCGAAGGAGTCCGCCGCCCGCACCTTCGGCGGCGGGCTCGCCCCCTCGGGCCAGGCCTCGACCTCCACCACCGGGCTCCAGCCGTCGTCGTCGGGGTCCGCGAGGCTCACCCCGTCGGGCAGATGCGACGCCAAGAACTGGTGGATGATGGGGTAGACCTCCTCCCGCGCGGAGAGCCCGACCACGGTGTCGATGTGGCCGTAGTCCGTCGAGAGCCCCGTCTCCGTGCCCAAGAGCCGAAACTCACAGTCCGCGTAGACCGCGCAGGCCGCCTCGACGTTGTTGGGCAAGGCGACCCGGTCGGCGCTGCCGGTGAGCACGAGCACCGGCACGTCCTCTCCCAAGGGCCGCACCCAAGGCTCCCCAGAGACGTCAGTCAGCTCCCCTTGTCGCAGCCAGGTGTGCACTTGTCGCACCGTGGGACGCGACATGTCCTCAAGGGCCGTGCGGGCGAGGCCACGGGTGGTCGGCCAGTCGAGGTTCTCTTTGTTGGCGAGCACGGTGTACATCGGGTTGTGGATGCCCAAGACGCTCGCCATCCGGTAGAAGGCGTGGTTGTGGAGCTGGCCCCGGCGGGGCACGAGCCAGCCCCCGGCCCGGGCGAGGCGGTGGATGCCGCGCTGCTCCTCAAAGCTCGCCGGGGCGCCGATAGACACCCCAGCGGCGATGCGGTCCGGCAACAACGAGAGCGAGGTGTAGAGCAGCATCCCGCCCATGGAGTGCCCCACCCAAAACAGCCGATCGTGGCCCGTGGCCGCCAGCACCGCCTTCGTCGCCGCGGGGAGGTCGTAGATGGCGTGATCATCGAAGGTGTAGTCGTGCTCGGCCACCCCCTCCGGCGGCCGCGCGCCGAGGTCACCCCGCAGCACCGGCACCCACACGTCCCAGCCCTGCTGGTGCAGGTAATACGCGAAGCTCACGTCATCGCGGTAGTCCCAGTTGTAGTGGTTGGCCCCCATGCCGTGCACCAGCATCACCGGCGGGCCGTCGTTCGGGTATCGCCGGAGGTCCATCTCCCAGCCGTCGTCGGTGCGGTAAACGAGCACATGGCCCGGGGCGAGGTTCGGCGGCAGCGCCGGGCGGTGGCAGGCGGCGGTGAGCGAGAGGGTGGTGGCGAGGAGCACGAAGCGGGACAACATGAGGGTCTCCACGGCCCAGAGGGCGACGGCGCAACCACGTCCACGACCGCGCGGGCATTCACGCGCATCTTCTTCGAGATAGAGGCTCAGACATCACACTGGAGCGACGGATGAAGGCGACACACCGCCCGGACCTCTTCACCTGGTCCGGCTTCGATGAGGCGCGGAACCTCGACTTTAATGGCTGGGCCTGGATTCGGCCCGAGGGCAACGTGCTCATCGATCCGATGCCGATGAGCCCCCATGACCTGCGGCACCTCGACAGCCTCGGCGGCGCCGCGTGGATCTTCATGTCCAACTCGGATCACACCCGGGCCGTCGCCGAGCTCGCTCGCCGCTTCGGCGCCAAGGTCGGCGCCCCCGAGGCTGAGCGCGCGGGCTTCCCGATCCTCTGCGACGCCTTCTTTGACGACGGGGACGCCCCCGTGGCCGGGTTGCGCCTCGTCGCGCTCAACGGCTCGAAGACCCCCGGGGAGCTCGCCTTCGTGCTCGGCGACACGGTGATCTTCGGCGACCTCGTGCGTGGCCACGTCGGCGGGCGCCTCAACCTCCTCCCCGACGCCAAGCTCACCGACCGCGCCGCCGCCGTCGAGAGCCTCCGCCGCCTGCTCGGCTTCGGCCCCTTCGAGGCCGTGCTCGTCGGCGACGGCTGGCCCATCTTCACCGACGGCGACGCCAAGCTGCGGGCGCTCTTGCCCTGAGCCGCCCGCGCCCCCGCCTCACTCGGAGCCCTCATGATCTGGATCCTCCTCGCCGCCTGCGCCCCTGAGACCACCCCCGAGCCGTTCTACGCGCCGGACGCCGTCGGCCCGGCGCTCATCGGCACGGAAGAGATCGAGACCGAGGGCCCCGGCGGCCTCGTCTTGCCCACCCAGCTCTGGTTCCCGGCGTCGAGCGCGGACACCGCCAGCTTCTATGAGTACGACGACCTCATCTCGGGGACGGCCCTGGAGGACGGCGTGCCCGCCTGTGAGGCGCCGCGGCCGGTGCTCATCTTCTCCCACGGCAACGGCGGCGTGCGGTTCCAGTCGATCTTCTTCACCGAGCGCCTCGCGAGCCACGGCCTGCTCGTCGCCGCGCCGGATCACGTCGGCAACACCTTCTTCGACAACAGCACGCCCCGGGTTGAGCTCATCGAGCGCCGACCCCAAGACGTCGCCGCGGTCTTTGACCAGCTCATCCGAGAGTCCGCCGACCCTGACTCCTTGATCTACGGCTGCGTAGACCCCGACGCGGGCTACATCGTCGCCGGGCACAGCTTCGGGGGCTACACCTCCCTCGCCGTCGCGGGCGCCGACTTAGACATCCTGGCCTCGGCGAATTTTTGCGACAGCGACGGCGGCTGGCTCTGTGGGGATCTGGAGGAGTGGTCGGCCAACAACCCCGGCGAGGAGGCGCTGAGCGGCCACGACCCCCGGGCCTGGGCGGCCCTGCCGATGTCCCCCGCCGGGCATGAGGTGCTCGTCGGCGGCCTGCCGGAGATCCAGATCCCCACCTTCATCCTCTCGGGCCTGCAAGACGACCTCACGCCTTGGGAGTCCCAGCCCGTCGCCGACTACGAGCTCCTCACGGCCACGCCCCGGGCGCTCTTGGGCATCGACGGCGCCGGACACTACAGCTTCTCCGACGCCTGCGATCTGGTGCCCACCTACCCCGACTGCGACCCGCCCTACCGCGCCCCCGAGGACATCCACGCCCAGATCAACACCGTCGCGACGGCCTGGATCAAGCGGCTCCTGGAGCCCGAGCGCGCTGAAGAGTACAGCCCTTGGGTGCCCCCGGCCGGCGACGAGACCCTGGTGTTTGAGGAGGTCCGCTGAGGCGCGGGGCTGACCGCGCTCACCCCGCCGCGCCGCGCCGAGACCGCCCGCGCTGCCGACGCGCCGAGCCGTAGGTTACAGGGGCAGTCCCCCGGAGGCGCCCCTGATGAGCCACGATCCCCGCGAGAGAATGAGCTTGGAGGGGCGCGCGGCCTTGGTCTGCGGCGCGTCGAGCGGCATCGGGCGGGCCACGGCCCTGGCCTTGGGGGCCTTGGGCTGCCGGGTGGTGGCCTTGGCGCGGCGGGCGGATCGCCTCGCTGAGCTCACGAACGAGCTGCGGGGCCTGGGCGCGCCGACGCCGACGGCCTTGGTCGGGGATCTCGACGACCTCCCGACGGTGATTGCTGCGGTGCAGCATGAGCTCAACGAGCGTGGCCCCCTGCACATCCTGCTCAACAACACCGGCGGTCCTGCGGGCGGCCCGCTCCTCGACGCCGCCCCCACCGCGCTCTCCGCCGCCTTCGCCCGGCACGTCCTCGCCGCCCACCGCCTCACCCAGCTCCTCACCCCGGGGATGCGTGAGGCGGGCTACGGCCGCATCGTCAACGTGCTCTCGACCTCCGTGCGGGAGCCCATCCCCAACCTCGGCGTGAGCAACACCATCCGCGCCGCCATGGCGGGCTGGGCGAAGTCGCTCTCCCAAGAGCTGCCGCCGGGGGTGACGATCAACAACCTCCTGCCGGGCTACACCGACACCGAGCGCCTCGACGGGCTCGCCCAGGCCAACGCCGCCCGGGCCGGGTCAAGCCCCGAGGCCGTGCGGGGCGCCTGGCTGAGCCAGATCCCCGAGGGTCGCCTGGGGCAGGCTGAGGAGCCCGCGGCCCTCATCGCGCTGTTGTGCTCCCCCGCCGGGGCCTACATCCGCGGCCAGTCCATCGCCGTCGACGGCGGCCGCACCCGCAGCATCTGAGCGCCCCACGCGCCACCCCTGGAGCGAGGACCATGCAGTACGACATCTTCTTCTCCATCTCCCAGACCCCGGCCCGGGGGGTGATGCCCAGCGAAGCCCAGATGTTCCGTAGCTTCTTCGACCAGCTCAAGGCCGCCGACGAGCAGGGCTACGGCGTGGCCTGGGTGGCCGAGAGCCACCTCTCCAGCGAGGTGCAGAAGGGCAACCGCCGCCCGGTGATCCCCCACTGGCAAGGTGAGGTCGGCCTGAACTGCAACCTCTTGGCCTTGGCCCAGGAGGCCTTTCACCGCACCCGACGCATCGACATGGGCTCGGCGGTGATGAACATCGTCTGTATGGGCGGCCCCATCGCCCACGCCGAGCGCATCGCCTCGACCTTGGCCCTGCACGGCCTGAACCCCGACGAGCGCCGCCGCATCCACGTCGGCTTCTCCGCCGGGCGCTTCGACTTCATGAACGAGGCCAGCGGCGTCGGCCCCCGAGACGCCGTCGAGGCCGCGGCCTGGCCCGTGGTGAAGGGCCTCGTGTTCACTGAAGCATGTCACATTTTTTTGCGGCTGCTCCGCGGCGACACCCTGAGCAGCGACGACACCGCGCCGATGCACATCGCTCGGGCGAACTTCCGGAGCGACGCGGACTGGGCCCGGGTTCAAGACGCCGCCGGGGGCCGCCCCGAGCGCATCACCATCCAGCCCCGCTGGGCGTTTGAGCGCCTCAAGATCATCCCCCAAGACTGGCGCCGCGACCTGCTCCAGCTCATCATCGGCAGCCACGACCCGGCCTTACAAGAGGAGGTCAACCGCATCGCCCCGGTGCAGGTGTTCAACCTCTCGATCACCCGCCCTGAGATCATCGACGACACCCACCGGCGCATGGCCGCGGCCTATCACCCCTCCGGCGGGCCTTGGCGCCGGGAGTACATGCCCCGCACGACCTTCGTGTTTCTGAACGAGGAGCCCGGCCTCAGCGTCGCCGAGCGCCGCGCCGCCGCCCGGGAGGAGGCCAAGCTCGCGCTGGGGGCCTACTGGACGGCCTTGGAGGGCACCTTGGACCCGGCGAAGGTGAACAACGCCGCGGACAACGCGCTCATCGGCGACGCCGACGAGATCGCCGAGCAGATCGTCACCCGCTTTCACCCCTCGGACCGGCTCATGCTCTGGTTCGACTTCTTCAACCACGACAGCGACCGCGTCATCCGCGATCAGCAGGCGTTCATGGAGCGTGTGGCCCCCAAGGTGGCCGAGCGCCTCGCCGAGCGCGCCGCGACGGAGGCCCCATGAACCGCCCCGGACATGAGCTCTACCCCAAGAGCCCGCTGGGCGAACAAGAGCCCGGCGTGCCCACGGGCCGCGACGTCGAGTGGCAGCCCCTCGTGGACTACCGCCGCGCCGGGGTGAGCGAGACGACGATTCACGGCGCCGTGGCCTGGGCGCACGGCGACGAGGTCTTCCACAGCTTCGGCGGCGACGTGCTCTGTTACGGCCGCAGCATGATGAAGCCCTTGATGCTCAAGCCCCTGGCCAACGCCTTGGCCCCGGTGACGAGCTGGCCCCAGCGCGCCATCGCCGTCGCCAGCCACAACGGCACCCCCGAGCACGTCTCCGCCGCCCAGTCGCTCCTGCCCGAGCCGATGTGGGGCCTCATGCAGACGCCCCTGGACGTGCCGCTCATCCAGTTCGGCCGCCAGGTGCGCCGCCCTCGCCGCTGGTACCACTGCTGTTCGGGGGAGCACGCGGCGATCTTGGCGGCCTGCCCCCGCATGGGCTGGTCCCGCGCCGGGTATCACCTGCCCCAGCACCCCTTCTTCCAGGCCTATCTGGGCGTGCTGCGCCGCTTCTTGGGCGCGTCGTGGGAGCCCAAGCGCGTCGCCCGAGACGGCTGCTCCTTGCCCACGGCGTCAAACACCGTCGGTGAGCTGGCCGTGCTCTACGCGGCCTTGGCCCGCACCCGGGACGAGGACTGGATCTGGGAGGCCATGCACCGCCACCCCGACCTCGTCGGCGGCTTCAACCGCCTCGACAGCACCATCCTCAAGGCGGGCGGCGGCGCGGTTCTGGCCAAAGAGGGCGCCGATGGCCTCCTCGGCCTCGCCATCGTTCACCCCGACTACCCCCAAGGCTTAGGCGTCGTCATCAAGATCGCCCACGGCTGGAACCCCCAGGCCACTTGGACCTTGGCCCGGGCCGTGCTCGGCGTGCTGGGCGTCGAGCTGCGAAACCCCTACGCCGTGCGCCGCCAGAAGCCCTTCATCGTGCCGGGCATCGTGCCGCCGGACCACCTCGACCGCCTGGAGCAGGTGCAGACCTGGGACGAGTGGGACCCGGACACCGAGCGTTACCCCTACGACTGGCGCGACTTCACTGAAGGAGGTGGGTCTTGAACTCCCCCAAGATGTTGTCGCATTTTATCGACGGTGAGCCCCAGGCCCCTGCTTCAGGGCGCTGGCTGGACGACGTGAACCCCGCCACGGGGGAGGTCCACGCGCTCATCGCCCGGGGCGACGCTGAAGACGTGGACCGCGCCGCCGCCGCCGCCAAGGCCGCCCTGCGCGGGCCTTGGAGCCAGTGGACGGCGGAGCGCAGGGCGGAGCTCCTGGAGCAGATCGCCGCGGGCATCGAGGCCCGCATCGACGAGTTCGCCGAGGCGGAGAGCCAAGACCAAGGTAAGCCCGTGTCTTTGGCCCGGCGTATGGACATCCCCCGGGCGATTCAGAACTTCCGCTTCTTCGCCAGCGCGCTCCGCGCCGAGAGCCTCGGGGCCCACCCCACCTTGGGTGTGCTCAACTACACCGCCCGGCGGCCGCTCGGTGTGGTCGGGCTCATCACGCCTTGGAACCTGCCGCTCTACCTGCTCACCTGGAAGACCGCCCCGGCCTTGGCCATGGGCAACACCGTCGTCGCCAAGCCTTCAGAGCTCACGCCCTGGACGGCGAGCCTGCTCGCCGAGGTCATCCAGGCCGCCGGGGCGCCTCGGGGCGTGTTTAACCTCGTGCACGGCCTCGGCGCCGAGGTCGGCCAGGCCCTCGTCGAGCACCCCGACGTGGTGGGCCTCTCCTTCACCGGGGGCACGGTCACCGGGCGGCGGCTGGCGGCCACCGCCGCGCCGATGCTCAAGAAGCTCTCCTTGGAGCTCGGCGGCAAGAACGCCACCCTCGTCTTCGCCGACGCCGACTTTGACCAGGCCGTCGAGGGCGCCTGCCGCGCGGCCTTCCTCAACCAGGGCGAGATCTGTCTCTGCGGCTCACGAATCTTGGTTGAACGTCCAATCTACGACCGCTTCGTCGCCGCGCTCACCGAGAAGGTCAAGGCCCTGCGGGTGGGTGACCCGGCGGACCCCACGACGGACCTCGGCGCGCTCATCTCCCAGGAGCACCGGGCGAAGGTGGAGGGATACCTCCGCCTCGCCGTCGAGGAGGGCGGCACGATCCTCTGCGGCGGTGAGCGCCCGAACCTGCCCGCGCCCCATGACGCCGGAGCCTTCTTGACCCCGGCGCTGGTGAGCGGCCTCGCGCCGACCTGTCGCACCGCAACCGAGGAGATCTTCGGCCCCGTCGCGACGATTCACCCCTTCGACACCGAAGACGAGGCCATCACGCTCAACAACCTCACCCGCTACGGGCTCTCGGCGTCGATCTGGACCGAGGGCCTGCGCCGCGCCCACCGCGTCGCCGAGGCCCTGGACGTGGGCCTCGTGTGGGTGAACACCTGGATGCTGCGGGACCTGCGTGTGCCCTTCGGCGGCGTGAAGGACTCGGGGGTGGGCCGCGAAGGCGGCGCGCACTCCTTTGAGTTCTTCTCCGAGGCCAAGAACATCTGCGTCAAGCTCTGAGGAAGGAGGGAGTTATGTCGAACCAACCTGGGGAGATCGTCGCTGGGGTGCTCGCGCCCCACCCGCCCCACCTCATCTACGCCGAGAACCCGCCCCAGAACGAGCCCCGGAGCGAGGGCGGCTGGGAGGAGCTGCGCTGGGGCTACGAGCGCCTGCGTGAGCGCCTGGACAAGCTCGACTACGACGTGATCCTCGTGCACACGCCGCACTGGAAGACCGTCGTGGGCACCCACCTCCTGGGCCTGCCGCACTTCGCCTCGAAGTCAGTAGACCCCATCTTCCCCAACCTCTTCCGCTACACCTACGACCTGCAGGTGGACGTGCCCTTGAGCGAGGCCATCGCCGCCGAGGGGGAGCGTGAGGGCCTGGTGATGAAGATGATGCGGAACCCCAACTTCCGCGTGGACTACGGCACCATCACGGCCTGCCACCTCGTCAACCCGCGCTGGGACAAGCCCATCGTCGTGCTCAGCTCCAACCGGGCCTACTTCTACTACTCCAACGAGGTTGGCGACGCGACGATGTTGGCCCTGGGCCGCGCCACCGCCCGGGCCATCGCCCAGTCCGGCAAACGGGCCCTGCTCGTGGCGACAAACTCCTTGTCGCACCGCCACTTCACCGTCGAGCCCGACCCCCCTGAAGACATGTCGCATGAGCACATCTACAACATGAACCAGCACCTCTGGGACATGCGGATGTTGAAGCTCATGCGGGAGGGCAAGACCCGCCAGCTCGTCGCGGAGCTGCCCGACTTCAACGAGCACGCGGTGAGCGAGTGCTCCGATGGCAGCCTCACCTGGCTCTTGGGCGCCTTGGACCTGCCGAGCTACCCCGCCCGGGTTCACGCCTACGGCACGGTGATCGGTACGGGCAACGCCATCGTCGAGTGGCCCCACGCGGAGGCCAATGCCAAGGCCGCCAAGCGGGCCGACGCCGAGGTGGCGCCATGAGCGTCGTCCGCGGGTACCTCGTCCCCCACCGGCCCCAGCCGCTCCTGGCCCCGCACCTGAACCCCGGCTACACCGACCTCCGCCGGGCCATGGAGCAGGTCGCCGCGGAGATCGCCGCCTTAGACGTCGATCTCCTGCTGCTCTACAGCACACGCTGGGTGAGCATCCTCGGCCACCAGGTGCAGGCCGACCCGAACCCCGTCTGGACCCACGTCGACGAGGAGTTCCACGAGCTCGGCACCATCCCCTACTCCTTCCGTATGGACCCGGAGTTCGCTGAGGCCTACGCCCAGGCCGCCCGCGCCCGAGGCCTGCACTGCCGCACCGTCGCCACCCACGGCTTCCCCATCGACACCGGCACCATCATGGCGCTGAGCCTGTTGAACCCGGGAAACCGGCTCCCGGCCAGCGTCGTGAGCTGCAACATGTACGCCGACCGCGCCGAGACCTTGGTGCTCGGGAAAGCCGCCGGGGACGCGCTCAAGGCCACGGGAAAACGTGCGGTCGCCGTGTCCATCACCGCGCTCTCGAACCGCATGTTCACCGAGATCATCGACCCCGCCCAGGACCGCATCTCTTCGGCCAAAGACGACGAGTGGAACCGTAAGCTCCTGGAGTTTCTTGGCGAGGGCCGCTTAGAGGACGTCTCCCAGCTCGCCCGGAGCTTCACCAGCCAGGCCAACGCCGACTCCAAGTGTAAGGCGATCTGGTGGCTCGCCTCGCTCATGGGCCAGCACAACCGCTACGAGGGGGAGGTGCTGAGCTACCAGCCGCTCTATGGCACCGGCGCGGCGGTCGTGCGCCTCGTCCCTTCGCTGAAGGCGGCGAAGGACCAGGAGTTTGACGAGGACGACACCGAGTTTTTCCACGGCGACCGCGGCGTGCTGCAGAGCGCGACGCCGAGCGCCGGGGCCTACGCCAGCGCCCCCGCCGAGGCGGCGCCGGTCACACCTGTCGCACCTGTCGCATCAAGATCTCCTGTCGCACCTGTCACACCTGTCGCACCGGCCGCACCGGCCGCGGCGCCTCCAGCGAGCAGCGTGAAGGTGAACACGGCCCAGGCCCCCAAGCCCGTCGGCGCCTACCCCCACGCCCGCCGTGAGGGCGAGTGGCTGTTCCTCTCCGGCGTCGGCCCTCGGCAGCCCGGCACCGACGCCATCCCCGGCGGCCCGGTCTGGGACGCCGACGGCAAGCCCCTGCCCTACGACGTCGAGGCCCAGACCCGGGCGGTGATCAAGAACGTGCAGGTCATCTTGGAGGCCTCCGGGGCGACGCTCAAGGATATCGTAGACTGCCAGGTCTACTTAATTGACATGCGCCGGGACTTCCCGACCTTCAACAAGGTCTACGCGGAGCTCCTCGGCCCGAGCGGCGCCACCCGCACCACCGTGGAGGTGCGCGCCTTGCCCACCCCCATCGCCGTCGAGCTCAAGGTCGTCGCGAGGCTCAAGGCGTGAAGATCTACGACATCACCCCCAAGATTCACCCCGGCATCGCCGTGTTCCCCGGCGACGTGGCGTTCTCGCGGCAGATCGCCATGTCTTGGGCCCAGGGGCATCACCTGGAGCTCTCGAGCGTCACGACGACCCTACACGTCGGGGCCCACGCCGACTCGCCGTCGCATTATCACCGCGACGGATGCGACATCGCCGCCCGGCCCCTGGAGCGGTACCTCGGCCCCTGCGAGGTCTACGCCGTGCGTTTGCCCCGGGGCGAGCGAATCCGCCCCGAGCACCTGCCGCACCCGCCCCGGGCGCCGAGGGTGCTCTTCTACACGGGATCCATGCCCGATCCCGACGTGTTTAACCTCGACTTCAACAGCCTCTCGCCGGAGCTCATCGAGCAGCTCGTCGGCTTCGGGGTGACCCTCGTGGGCCTCGACACGCCGAGCGTCGATCCCCCGGACAGCAAGGCCCTGGAGTCACACCAGGCGATCTACCGCCACGACCTCGCCGTGCTGGAGGGCGTCGTCTTGGAGGGTGTGCCGCCGGGGGTCTACACCCTGATCGCCCTGCCTTTGCCCATCGTCCACGGCGACGCGAGCCCCGTCCGCGCGGTCTTGGTAGACGGCCCAATCGGCGGCTGAGCGCGCCCCGAGACGCCGTCGTCGCACGGTGACAATGGGGGAACAGTTGCTTGCCGGGGCCTGCCTCGCCGCCTATGAAGGGGCCCCCGCAGCCCCGAGCCCTGGACGAGAATGAAGCCCCCCGTCCTCATCCTCCACGCCCCTGGCACGAACCGCGATCGGGAGGCCGCCTGGGCCATCGAGACCGCGGGCGGCGCCCCCACCATCGTGCGGATCCAGGCGCTCCTCCAAGGTGGCGCCCGCCTGATGGACCACCGGATGCTCGTCTTGCCCGGCGGCTTCTCTTTCGGCGACGACTTAGGCGCCGGGAAGCTCTGGGCCAGCGCGCTCACCGCCGGGCTCGGCGACCAGCTCCTCGAGTTTGTCGCCTCCGGGCGGCCGGTGCTCGGCATCTGCAACGGCTTCCAGGCCCTGGTGCGCGCGGGGCTCCTGCCCGGCGACGGCGCCCCCTTTGAGCAGCGGGCCACCCTCACCCGCAACCGCGAGGGCCGCTTTGAGTGCCGCTGGGTGCGCCTGCGCCCCGAGGCGGGGAGCCCCTGCGTGTTCACCCAAGGGCTCACCGAGGACATCCTCTGCCCCGTCGCCCACGGCGAGGGCCGCTTGGCCTCCCCGGACGACGCCCAGCGCGCCCGAAACGACCGCCTCGCCGCCCTGCGTTACGTCAGCGCCTCGGGCGGCGCCCCGGTCTACCCCGAGAACCCCAACGGCAGCGAAGGGGACATCGCCGGGCTCACGAACCCCGCCGGGAACGTGCTGGGGCTCATGCCTCACCCCGAGGACCACATCCTCCCCCGCCAGCACCCCCGCGCCCACCGGGGCGAGCGGTCAGGGAGCGGGCTCCCGCTCTTTGAGCGTGGGGTACAACACGCGGCGAACCTCTAGGCCAGGAGTCGGGAATGCCAGTCGTCGCGGTGGTCGGCGCCCAGTGGGGCGATGAGGGCAAGGGTCGGGTGATCGACTTCTTGGCCCAGAGCGCGGACATGGTGCTGCGTTTTCAAGGGGGGGACAACGCGGGTCACACCGTCATCAATGAGCACGGCACGTTCAAGCTTCACATCGTGCCGTCAGGGATCTTCAACCCCAACACGACCTGCCTCATCGGCGCGGGCACCGTGGTGAACCCGGCGAACCTCATCCAAGAGCTCGACGCCCTGGAGGCCGCCGGGCTGCGCACGGACAACCTCTACATCTCCGAGCGCGCCCACCTCATCTTGCCCTTCCACCCCATGCTCGACGGCCTGGAGGAGCGGGACCGCCGCGGGGCGTCCATCGGCACCACGAAGCGGGGGATCGGCCCGGCCTACGCCGACAAGGCCGCCCGGCGTGGCCTGCGCGTCGGGGATCTGCTGCGCCCGGCGGTGCTGGAGGAGCGCCTGGAGTCCTTGCTCCTGCGGGCCAACCGGAAGCTCATCGACCACGGCGAGGCCCCCCTGGAGTACGAGGTGGTCCGGGCCCAGCTCTTACGCTGGGCCGAGCGCCTCGGCGAGCGTATCGTCGACACCTTGCCCCTCACCCACCACACCATCCGGGAGGGTCGCACGCTCCTGCTCGAAGGGCAGCTCGGGGTGATGCGGGACCTCGACTGGGGCACCTACCCCTACGTCACCTCGTCCAACCCCCTCGTGGGCGGGGCCTGCGCAGGGGCGGGCATCCCGCCGACGGCCATCGACGAGGTGATCGGCGTGGTGAAGTGTTACGGCACCGCCGTCGGCGCCGGGCCCTTCCCCGGTGAGCTTCGCGACGAAGACGGCCACCGGCTCCGGGAGATCGGCCACGAGTACGGCGCGACGACGGGCCGCCCCCGGCGCTG
>JAKLKD010000072.1 GCA_023150845.1 Myxococcota bacterium
GGCGGCGTCGTGAGCCCGGCGGAGCGGGAGGCCGCCCGGGAGGCCGCCGTCGCCGCGTCGCTGCGCCAAGAGGAGGCCCTGCTCCGGGAGCTTCTGCCCCAGGTCAGCCAGCTCCTCGACGGCCTGGGCTGCCCCGCCGAGCCGCCGCCGGAGCTCGGCCTCTGGCTCCCGGGCTACGCCGTCGCCGGGGAGCGGGCCGAGGGCGCCGGGGCCTGCGTGGTGCTGGTCGAGCCCTCGCCGCCCCAGCACCAGCGCCGCCTCGCCGCCCGCGCCGCGGCGGGAGGCCCCGTCGAGGTCCTCCGCCGCGGTCCCTGAGCGCCGCGCTCAGCGCACCAACACGTCGATGTAGGCGTCGCCGGGGTTGTCGCCCGTGGTGCAGCCCGCCACGCCCTCCAGGGTGCCGAGGCGAATGGTCGTCGTCGTCGAGCTGCCGTAGTCGATGACCCAGTCATAGCCGCCGACGTAGGTGGTCGCCGAGGTGTACGAGGTCGTGGACATGCCGCAGAGCGACGAGCCCCAGTTGAGCGCCACGCCCCAGCTGGCGCTGCCGAACTGGAAGCCGATGGGGTTGCAGCCCGTCATCGAGCCGGGGAACGAGCAGTGCGCGGAGACCGAGCCGGAGTTGTAGGCGAAGAGCGCCTCCTGCCAGGTGAAGCCCTCGCTGTTGTAGTAGGTCGTGTCGTAGCTCGTGCCGTAGACGTGGGCGGCCTCCTTCACCCGGGTCCAGCCGCCGCCGTCCGTCGTCATGTCGCAGAAGTAGGTGGCGACGGAGGTGCTGCTGCCGACGTAGAGGCTGTAGCTGCCGTCGGTGCGGGAGGAGTTGTCGGCGAGGATCTCGGCGCAGTCCACCGCCGGGCAAGACGCCCCGGTGCCGAGCACGCCGTCGTCCACGTCGCCGTCACAGTCGTCATCGACGCTGTCACAGACCTCCGAGGCGCCGGGGTACGCCGTGCTGTCGCTGTCGCGACAGTCGGTGCTGACGCTCGAGTAGCCCGTCGGCAAGGAGCAGGACTTCACCGTTGAGCTGGACGTGCCGTAGCCGTCCTTGTCGCTGTCGAGGTAGTAGGTGGCCGCGTCGCTGGCGTCGGACTCGTCGATGGTGCCGTCGCAGTCGTTGTCCTTCGAGTCGCAGATCTCCGTGGCCTTCGTCGAGATCGCGCTGGAGGTGTCGTCGCAGTCCTTCTTGTTGCCGATGTAGCCCGTGGGCCGGGTGCAGGCCTTGATGGTGACCGAGGGGTTGCCGTCGCCGTCGCCGTCCGCGTCGGCGTAGTAGGTCTTGGCGTCGGTGGCGGTGGAGTCGTCGGTGAGGCCGTCGCAGTTGTTGTCGACGCTGTCGCAGACCTCTGACGCCGCGGGGTTCACCGCCGCGGCGCTGTCATCGCAGTCGCTCGTGTTGGAGACGTAGCCTGTGGGCGGGCTGCAGCTCTCGACGGAGAAGTCCGCGTCGCCGTAGCCGTCGCTGTCCTTGTCGGCGTAGTAGGTGGCGAAGTCCGTGGCGTCGTCGTCCACGCTGCCGTCGCAGTCGTCGTCCTCACCGTCACAGGTCTCTTCAGCGCCGGGGTAGACATCCGCCTCGGTGTCGTCGCAGTCGGTGTTGTCGGTGACCGCGCCCGCCGGGGCGTCGCAGGCCAAGACGGCGCTCGACGGGTCGCCGTAGCCGTCGCTGTCGTCATCGGAGTAGTAGGTGGCGCCGGAGCTCGTGTCGAGGCTGTCGTCGTCGCCGTCGATGAGGGCGTCGCAGTCGTCGTCGAGGTCGTTGCAGACCTCGCTGGCGCCGGGGTTCACCGCGGTGGCGTCATCGTCGCAGTCCGTGGCGTCGGTGGTGTAGCCGGCCGGGGCGCTGCAGGCCTGGGTGGGGAAGTCGGTGTCGCCGTAGCCGTCCGCGTCGCGGTCCTGGTAGAAGGTGGAGGTGACCCCCTCGTCCGTCGCGCCGTCGCAGTTGTTGTCGCGCTCGTCGCAGACCTCTTCAGCGCTCGGGTTCACCCCGGCGTCGCCGTCGTCACACTCCTGGCAGGCGGCGAAGCCGTCCGCGTCGTTGTCGGCGAAGCCCGTGGAGCCGTCGCAGTTGTAGTCGTTGGGATCCTGGCAGTCGGTCTCCGAGGCGCCAGGGTTAAACGCCACGTCGCCGTCGTCGCAGTCGTCGCCCAAGGCCGAGGCGCCCTCGGGGGCCTCGCAGGCCTCGACGGGCAGGCTGGAGTCGCCGTAGCCGTCGCCGTCGGCGTCGGTGTAGTAGGTGTTGAGCACGCCCTCATCGACGCTGCCGTCGCAGTTGTTGTCGATGGAGTCGCAGAGCTCCTCGGCGCCGGGGAAGGCCGCGGCGTTGTTGTCGTCGCAGTCCTCGTCCGCGGGCACGCCGTCGCCGTCGTTGTCCGTCGGCGCGTCGCTGTCGTCGGGGGCGTTGGTGTCGTCGGGGGTGTCGCTGTCGGTGCCGGTGATCGTGGAGTCGGAGCCGACGTCCGAGGTGTCATCTTTACAAGCGGCGAGGGCGAACAAGAGCGTAAGGGCGAGGGTCGAGGCCTTCATGGCGTACTCTCCAGCAGTGGGGTGCTTGACGTCATCTCTAGCGTATCACCGACAAGCCGGGGCCTTAAGATCCAATCGATGGGCGGCGATCCCTTGCCCTTCGTCGCCGCTCGTGTCACCATACGCCCGGCAAGGAGCGCAAAAGACCGATGATCTGGGTCTCTCTCGTGCTGAGCGTTACGGCGGCTGAGCTGCCTTCGGTAGACGAGCCGGTTCGCACCGGCGCGCGAAACACCAAGGACACGGCGGTCGTGATCGGGGTCCAAGACTACGACCACCTCGGGACGGCCCAGTACGCGGTCAAGGACGCCGCCGAGGTCGCCGAGTGGCTGGAGTACACCCGCGGGGTCAACAAACGTTACCTCTTCGTCGCTGAGGACCCCAACGACGACGAGCTGCGCTCAGTGATCGCCCGGGGCGTCGCGCGGGTGAAGCCCGGCGGGACCCTCTGGATCTACTACTCCGGCCAAGGTGCGGTCGCCGACGGCACGGCGCGCATCTTCGGCGCGGACACCACGAAGGACGAGCTCTCCTCGGCCCTCTCCTTGCCTGAGCTGGAGTCCATGGCGGCCCGGTCCCGCGCCGACCGCGTGGTGATCATCATCGACGCGCCCTTTGACCTCTCGGGCCGCGACGAGCTCCTCGCCTTGGACGCCCCGCCGCTCACCTTCAAGTGGGCCGAGGCCGACAACAACAAGGTGACCGTCTGGGTGGCCGACACCCGGGGCCACGCGCAGATCTACCCCGCCGCCGGGGCGCACGGCCTGTTCACCTACCTCACCTTAGGCGCCTTGCGCGGCTGGGCGGACGGCGCCGATGGCAGCGCCACCGACGGCGTCGTGACCGTCGCCGAGGCCCAGCAGTACGTCCTGAGCGCCGGGGTGGCCTTGGGCCGCCCGGTGACGCCGTCGGTCGAGGCCCGCCCCAAGGTCGCGGCGCTGCCCCTGGCCGAGGGCGCGACGGAGAAGGGCCCGGATCCCGCCACCTTCACGGCCCTGTCGATGGCCGATCGGGATCGCCGCCTGGGCAACGCCATCGAGCGCCTGAACGCCGAGGCGGACGCCGCCCTTCAGGACGCGGTTCAGAAGGCCCAGGCCGGGGATCCCCAAGGCAAGGCCCTCGTCGAGGACGTGCTGCGCCGCTACGAGGCCTCCAGCGTGTCGATCACCTGGGCGGTGCCTGTGCCCGCCGCGGCCGAGGCCCGGGCGCTCCTGGCGGACCCCTCGAAGCTCGCCGCGAAGCCCGCCGAGACGCCTCCGCCCGCCGAGGGTGACAAGAAGCCAGACGGCGGCAAGGCCGATCCGGCGGTGACCGGCGGCGGCGGCACGACGACGGCCGCGGTGGCGACCGGCCCGGCCAAGCCCCAGCTCTCGGACAACACCTGCACCGACCTCGTGGGCATGGAGCCCGACGCCTTGATGGGCACCTTCTCTCCGGGCCGCATTGAGTGTGTCGAGCGCCGCCTGGCGAACATGAAGGAGCTCCAGACCACCCGGGACAAGCTCTCCCGCCTGCTCATCGCCAACGCCGAGGCCACCCAAGACTGGGAGACCTGGGAGCGCCTGATGAAGCGCCACCTGGAGGAGATCAGCCGGGCCGATCCCGACATGTGCTTCCGCTACGCGCTGCACCTCTCCAAGAAGGGCGTGGCCTATGGCGAGGAGGTCATCCGCTGGACGGGCTACGCCCTTGAGAACAAGCAGAAGTGGACGGGCGACGTGTACAAGAAGCGCCTCTACCACCTCTACCGGGTGCGCACCGAGGCCGCCGCGGAGCTCTGGAAAGACGCCGAGCAGATCCTCATCCTCGAGCCCACGGACGAGAACGAGGCCCGCACCGACCGCTACCGCGCCTTGGCGAAGGAGTACGCCCGGGAGTGGCTCGACTACGCCAAGGCCTCGGAGCAAGGCACCGAGCGCCCCCTGCAGCTCTGCCTGAGCGCGGCGGGCACGATGGCGGCTTGCCAGGAGTGAGGGGGGCGCGCCGTTGGAGCGACAGGTTGTCCACGGCGACCTCCTGGACCAAGACGTAGACGTCATCGTCAACGCCTGGAACCGCAACATCATCCCCTGGTGGCTGCTCTTGCCCCAAGGTGTCTCCGGGGCCATCAAGCGGCGCGCCGGGCTCGCGCCGTTCCGAGAGCTCGCTCGTCATGGGCCCATCCCCCTCGGGGGAGCGGTGCTCACCGGCGCGGGGCGGCTGCCCTACAAAGGCATCATCCACGTCGCGGGGATCAGCATGTGGTGGCGATCGTCCGAGCGGTCGATCCGTGACTCGGTGTCGAGCGCGCTGGCGCTTGCGACCGCCGAAGGCTTTGGGTCCGTGGCGATGCCGCTGATCGGCGCGGGGACGGGCGGGGGCGGTGAGGACGCGGTGCTGAGCATCATGGAGGATCAGCTCGGGCAGGTAGAGTTCTCGGGGCGGGTGGTGGTGGTGCGGTTTGGTGAGCGGGTGATAGGGCGAGCTGTGGCGACTGATGGGGAGTTGGGATAGTTTTGGCTCTCCGGCTCTGCCCTTCCCCGAGCGCCCTCGCCATGTATGTTCGGAACCTGAGGATCAAGCACCTCAAGCTGCTGCGCGATTTTGATCTGTCGTTCTTGAACTCTGACGGGACGCCGCGGATGTGGACGGTGCTCATTGGGGAAAACGGCACCGGCAAGACGAGCATCCTCCAAGCCATCGCCCTCGCGGCGGCGGGGTCGCTTCAGGTCAACACCCTGGGCGAGGCCGTAGTGGACGTCCTGCGCGACCGCCGCAAGAACGAGGCCATGCAGATCGAGGTCAACTTCGGCTTCTCTGAGGCCTACCACAGCACCCGCCCGTACCCTGGCATTACGCCGGGGCGAGCGAGGCCCCCCCAGCCTCCTCACCTTTTGTCACAGGTGAACCTCGCGGCGCCGCCCAAAGGAAGGCGCGGGGTTCGTGTCGAGCGCACCTCCTTACGCGCGACATCGCAGTACCTTGGACCGGGCTGGGAGACGCCGAGCTCGGCCGACCCGCTCACCGACGCTCGCGACCTCCAGGCGCCCCATTGGTTCGTCGCGGGGTACGGCGTCGCGCGCTCTTTGCCCGACCACACCGCCCAGGTCACTCTGAGAAACCCTTCGGTCGATCGGCTGAGGCCGCTGTTTCCGAAGGGGGGCCTCGTCGGCACGGGGTTCATGTCGCACTTTCAACGAGAGCCCGCGAAAGCGCGGTTGTTCATGAAGGTGCTGCAGGACGCGTTGTTCACCGATGTGCAGCTGCTCCCGGCGATTCGGAACCTGGAGCTGCGCGGTCACGGCGGGGTGGGCAGCGCCGCCGACTTCTTAGAGGGCAACCGGTTCGGGCAGGCCGTCGGCCAAGGCACCATGAAAGTGCCCGCGCTGAGCCTGTCCCATGGGTACCAATCGACCATCGCCTGGATCGCTGACCTCATCGGCCACATCATCCTGGAGGCGAACAACTCCATCCAGCCCAACCAGATGGAGGGCGTGGTCCTCATCGATGAGCTCGACCTCTACTTGCACCCGCGCTGGCAGGTGACGCTCATCACCGCTCTGCGCAACACTTTCCCGCGCCTTCAGTTCATCGTCTCGACCCACTCTCCCGCCACCTTGGCCGGACTACGCACAGATCGCGACGAGATAGTGCGCCTTGGGAATCATCCCGAGACCGGCGACGTTAGGGTGATCAATGTGCGGGACGCGGGCGCCCGAGACGAGCCGGACCCGCGCTTCATGACCGGCTCCGACCTATACGAGCGCTACTTTGGGATGCCCGAGGCGACCATTCACCCGCTGGGTGGGTTGCTGCGCGACTATGTGGCCTTGGCAAGCAACCCGTATCGCGACGACGGTGAAGACGCGCAGATGCAGGCGATGCGTGAGAGGCTGGAGGCCGCTGGCGCCCCGAGCCTCTACGAGCCTACCCCCCGAGCGTTGCCGTGATCCCCGTGCGTCGCGGCGCCGAGCCCGCCGCCCTCGCTCAGGCTCGCGCCCGGCACCTCCACCTCGCCATGGCCGTGTGGGCGGCGACGGGCTCGGCGAACGGCGTATGCTTTGAGGGGTACGGCGTGGCGCGCGACATCCTCCACGCCGCGCAGCACAGCAAGTGCGCCTATTGTGAGCAGCCCAGCGCCGTGCCTCATGAGCTCCCGGTGGAGCACTACCGACCCAAAGCCGGGGCCCAGCGTGACCCCAACGACCCGCGCTCTATCGATCCCGACCGCTATTGGTGGCTCGCTTGGAGCTGGGAGAACCTCCTGTTCGCCTGCGTCACCTGCAACGGTCGCAGCCGCAAAGCGAGCCACTTCCCCATCGAGGGGCCGCCCGCGCCGATCAAAGCCACCGACCGCGCGGACCTGGACGCCGAGCGCCCCCTGCTCCTCGACCCCAGCCGTGACGACGACGACCCCCGCGCACACATCGCCTGGGTGCCCATAGACCCCACGGCGCCGCGCGCGCGCTGGCGCTGGATCCCAACTCATCGCACCGTCCGTGGGAAGATGACCATTCGGGTGCTCAAGTTGCGGAGCTTAGAGGACGCGGCCTCAGCCTGGGTAAACTCGCAGATCTTGCCAGAGGTGGAGCACATCGAGGCGCTGATGACAGCCGGAAGAGCAGAGGAGGCCCAAGCCACCTGCGAGCGCCTCAACCGCCGCCTCTTCGCCCCGACCGCAGGATGGCACGCGCTCTCGGCCTGCGCGTTGAAGGTGCTGCTGCCAGGGCGAGCGTGGGGCGCGGCGCCCTGAACCTCGGCGCGCCCCCCTCCCCTTCAGTCCCTCAATCCGTCTCCTCCGGCGAAACTCGTTCTAACGAGCCTCATGAACTCGATTCTTCGCGGAAGCTCGACTTCTTTAGGTTCAGGATCCCGATATGCAGGGAACTCCCTCGTCTACGGGCCCCTTTCTTCCTAGCTCTCTCCGCTTGGGCCTCCTGGGGCCTCAGCGGCGCCCGACTCGGCGGCGGCGACGATGGACTGGGCGCTCGTGGCCTCGTCCGGGGCGCGCTCAAAGGCCCAGGCGATGGCCTTCTGCATGTAGGGCACGCTCACCGACCGCGGCGTCACTGGGGCCACAACCCCTCCACAAACGAAGCCCCCAAACCTACCACGCCTCCGTCCCTGACCACCCTTCCACCCACCCCTGTCCACATCTGGACACACGCTTGACGTCGCCCGTATGGTAGCTCTAGGCTCCCAAACCAAGGAGCCCGTCATGCGCTTTCGTCCCCTCGCTGCCCTCGCCGCCTTCGCCCTCCTCGCGCTGCCCGCCGTGGCCAAGGATCCCGCGCTCGGGACGTCCACTTATGTCGTCTATGAGGCCTTCCTGAGCCCCGCCCAGGAGCCCGGTGAGGAGTCGGAGACGCCCAAGGCCCTCAAGAAGTCGCTGGGGGCGACGCAGCCGTCTACGCCCCGGGCCGAGCGTAAGTCTCGGGGCTGGGGTGAGGTCCGGTTCACCGCGGATCGCAGCTCGGCGGTGGTGAACGTGCAGATCGAGGGGGTCAAGCCTGAAGACATCGTCATGTTCCACATTCACTGCGGGCGGCCGGGCGTGCTGGGGCCGATCCTGGTGGACCTCGGCGCGGACCCTGAGCACGCCGGCCACGGCGAGCACAGCGCGGACTGGACGAAGCTCATCCAGAACGGCAGCTTCACCAAGACCATCACGAACGCGAACATCAACTTCATCACCGAGCTCCCCGGCATGGCGCCGGGCCTGCCGGAGGCCTGCCTCGTCGGCTCTGGGCTGCCGGGCCAGGTGAAGACGATCAGCGGTATGGAGCACATCGCCCGCGAGGGGCTCCTGTACTTCAACCTGCACACGAAGGCCCACACCTACTACGGTGAGATGCGCGGCCAGATCTACCCCGCCGCCGAGTAGCCCGGCGGCGGACTTCAGCCGATCCGCGCGCTGAGGCCCTGGGTCGCGGCGCGCAGCAGGCGCTCCCAGCGCTCGGCCCAGGCCCGCTGCTGGGGCTCCTTGGGGCGGCCCAGGCGCTCGGCGAGGATCAGGCACTCCGCGGCGGAGAGCTCCCAGAGCCCGGGCTCGGTGAGCTTCCAGCGGGGCACCCGGCGGCCGTCCGCGGTCTTCGCCGCGCGGTCGGACTTGGAGAGGCGCTCCAGGTCGGCGTGGAAGGCCGCGTAGGCCGGGTGGTCCGGCGTCGGCTCGGCGCTGAGCCCGTGGCGGCCCTTGAGGCGCTCCACCCAGCGGCCGAGGTCGGGCTTCGCCATGTCGTTGTCAAAGGCCCCGGCCTCGCCGAGCCGGAAGACGATCCAGGCGCGCTCCTCGGCGTCCACCCGCTCGACCTGGCCGTCGGGCCGGGTGAGCGTCGCGGTGAGGCCCCCCGCCGCGCCCTTCATCACCAAAGAGAAGCGGTCGGGCGGGGTCCAGCCCCGGGGGATCTTGAGCTTGAAGGTGAAGGTCGGCAGGCTCTCGTCCGAGAGCGCGCTGCGCAGGCCGTGGGTGATCTCCTCCGTCCACTCCCGCAGGAGCTCGTCGGTCTCGGCCTCACCCAAGGCGCCGCCCGCGAGGCCGTCCTGGTCCTTGATCGTGTCGTCGGGCACGGCCAAGGGCGCCCGGGAGCCGTCGGGCAAGAGGCGGTCGCCGTCGAGGTCCGCGGCGTAGTAGATGCCGTCCTCGCGGATGGTCGCCCGGGCCTTGCAGCGGATGAGCTCGACGGGGGCGCCGAGGCGCGCTGCGAGGCGAGAGGCCAGGAGCGCCTCATGCTCCCAGGGCTTGCCGAGGCAGAACCAGCCGCGCTCGTAGACGCCGCCCCGGGCGGGCCCGGTGTCCATCAGGCGCTTGGGGAGGAGGATCTCGACGCCGAGGCCGAGGTCAGCCAGGGCGTTGACGAAGGGGGTCCAGGCGTCACCTTTGGCGCCGAACCAGGTCTGGTTGAGGGTCGTGTTTCGCATCCCGACCTCTGAACACGCGAGGGCGGCGGGGGCAAGGAGAGGCCGACCCCACGACACCCCGCGTGTGCGCCGATCGCTGCGGCCCGAGCTGTGCTACCCTCGCCAATCCCCTCGCGAGCCACACGTTTCACCCTGGAGAATCCTCATGGGCGGCTTCCTGACTGACGTGCTCATGCCCGTCGCCCTCGGCGTCATCATGCTCGGCCTCGGCCTGAGCCTCACCGTCGAGGACTTCCGACGGGTGGTGTCGTACCCCCGCGCCGCGTTCATCGGCCTGTTCAGCCAGATCGTGCTCTTGCCCGGCGTGGCGTTTGGGCTGGCGAAAGCCTTCGGGCTGCCGCCGGAGCTCGCCGTGGGCCTCGTGCTCCTCGCGGCCTCCCCCGGCGGGGCGACGGCGAACCTGTTCTCCCACCTCGCGAAGGGCGACGTGGCCCTGAACATCACGCTCACCGCCATCAACAGCCTGCTCGCCGTCGTGACGATGCCGCTCTTTGTTGAGCTCGCCCTGCGCACCTTCTTGGAGCAGGACAAGCGCCTGCCGCTGCAGACCGACAAGGCCATCCAGGTGCTCGTCATCATCCTGGTGCCCGTCGCCATCGGCATGGCGATCCGCTCGAAGAAGGAGAGCTTCGCCCTGCGCCTGGAGCGCCCGGTGAAGGGCCTCTCCGCCGGGTTCTTGGCGCTCGTCATCCTCGCCGCCGTGCTCAAGGAGCGGGCGAACCTCGTGGAGTACTTCCAGCAGGTCGGCCTCGCCGCGCTGAGCTTCAACCTCATCAGCCTCGCCGTCGGCTACTCCTTGCCCCGGCTGCTCGCCGTGCCCCGTCGCCAGGCCATCGCCGTCGGCATGGAGATCGGCGTTCACAACGGCACCTTGGCCATCGCCGTCGCCACGACGGTCCTGGGCAGCACGGCCATCGCGATCCCCGCCGCCATCTACAGCCTCATCATGTTCTTCACCGCCGCGGCCTTCGGCTGGTTCTTGGCCCGCCAAGAGGAGAGCGCCGAGGCGTCGCCGACCTGAGCGCGGTGTAAGCTCCTGGGGGGCGTCGGCGTCTTCGGGCGCCCCCCAACGAGGTCACGATGCTCCTCCTCCTGCTCACGAGCCTGCTCTCCGCCGCGTCCGCCGACACCCTCACCTGTGACGCCGCGAGCGGGCCCAAGCTGCGCTTCGTCGAGTGGTCAAAGTCCGGCGGCGCCGCGCCCGGCCCCGAGACGCCGATGAGCTCGGCGAGCTGGACCCTCGGGGAGACGACGCTCTACGAGGTCACCCGCCTCTACGGCGGCGGCGAGGAGGCCCGCGGCGACCTCGACTGGCAGTGGGACCTCAGCTCCCGCGTCACCTTGTCCCGCCCCAAGAACGAGGGCTATGCCCCGGTGACGGTCACCCGCTACACCGCGGACGTCACGGTCTGGACCCGCTCCGGCGCGGCCCTGCCCGGCCTGACCGGCCCCAAACACACGGTGAAGATGCGCTGTGAGCTCGTCGAGGAGCACGGGGTGCCCTAACGCCAGTCCTCGATGGTCAACGCCCAGCGCTCGTGGTCCCGCCACTCGCCGTTGATGCGCAGGTAACGGGGGGAGCGGCCCTCCAGCTTGAAGCCGCCGCGCTCAAAGAGGCGGATGGAGCGGGTGTTGCCCGGCTGGATGTTCGCCTCGACCCGGTGCAGCCCCGCCCGCTCAAAGCTGTGCTGGAGGAGCAAGCCCAGGCCCTCGGCCATGAGCCCCCGCCCGGCGTAGGCAACGAAGGCGTAGGCCCCGAGGTAGGCGCTGCAGAGGTTGCCGTGCACGATCTGGCTCAGGGTGTAGACCCCGACGAGGCCGCCGTCCTCTTGGTTCACGACGAGCATGGGGTGGAGGCTGGGCCCGGCCTTTGCGAGCCAGGCGTCGAAGCTGGCCTCGTCGCTTGGGGCGGTCACCCAAGGCGTGTGCAGGTCCACGCTCGCCTGGGCGGCGGCGATGAACGCGGCGCGGTCGTCGGCCTGGAGCGGCCGCAGGAGCGTCCGGGGGCCGAGGATCGGCGGCAGCTCGGCGAAGGGGGGCGCGCTCATCCGATGCTCCCGGAGAGTCGGGACGAGCCCAGCGCCGAGGGGATGACGTGTGGGCGGGCCCGCCCGCGCCCGGCGAAGCAGGGCTCCGCGCGCTCACTCCTCATGGGGTCTCCTGTGGACTGGAGGTGCTCCGCGGCGCCCCTGGGCGAGACGTCGCGTCCGCGGGGCCAACCTTGGGCCACACGACGCGCACGCCCCCCGCCAAGTGGGCGGTGAGCGCGGCGGAGGCGCTTGGGCCCAGCGGCGACGCTGAGCCCTCACGCGTGACGATCAACCCGCCGAGTCGAAGGGCAGGCTGAAGGTGACGGGCTGGGGCTTGTTGATCGGCTGGAAGGCCCAGTTACGCACACGACCGGCGAGGCAGGCCTCGAAGTTCGAGTCGCGCATGGTGTCGCCCTTCACGCTGATGTTCGCCGTGGTGCCGTCGGTGTTGATCGTGAAGTTGAAGGTCCAGCGACCGGCGAGGTTCGGCGTCGTGCGCAGGGCGCTCTCGTAGCAGTACTTGATCTGGCCCATGTTCCGCTTCATGGCGGTCTTGACCATCTTGTCGATCTCGGCCTGGCTGGTGAGCGTGGGGAGATCCCGCTTCACGGCGGTGCTGGGGCCGGTGGCGATGGTGGGGCCAGCGCCGACGTTGAGCGGCGCCATGGTCGTCTGGGCCACGGGGGCGCCGCCGGAGGTGCCGCCGTCGTTGTTCGTGCTCAGGCGGTCGTCGTCGAGGTTCGCGAGGGCGTCCTCTTCAGGGGGGCGGTACTCACCGCCACCGCCGCTCGTGCGCCCGCCGTTCCGGGGCTTCTTGGACGCGGCGGTGTTCGCGGCCAAGGCGGCGATCCGCTCGGCCTCCTCTTGGGCCTTCACCTCGGCCTCGGCCTGGGCGAGCTCGTCCGCGGAGACGACGAAGAACTCGTTCTCGAAGCTCAGCTCGAGCACCGCGTACTGGAGGCTGCGCTGGTACTCGGTGTAGCCGATGCCCCCGGCGATGCTGAGCAGCACGGCGGCGGCCAGCGCGATGGAGGTGATCTTACGCTTGCGCTGGGCGGCGGCGTTCGCCGCGGCCTCCTTGGCGCGAAGGGCCACGCCGGGGTCGGTCGCCGCGTCTTCACCAGGGATATCGTTCAGGCAATGAGGGCAAGCGCCGCCGTCACGGAGCAGCTCAGCGGACACTTGGCCTTTGCAGAATGGACACTGCCCCATCCAACCTCCGGGATGCGTGGGCTCGGGGATGCCCGAGCGGGCGCGATGAGTGAGAGCGGGGCAACCGTAGCACCTCGGGCGGGTTCTAGGCAAGCACCTGCCCCGTCCACGGTCGTATCAGGTTACCAGACCGTGCCGAGCGGCGCTGAGTTCCCGCCCGCTCGCCGAGGATTCGAATGGGCTCCACGAGGGATTTTTTGCGCTCTGCGCTCACCGACGCCCTGCTGCCGGTGACCCGGCAGCTCCTGGAGGACGTGGTGATGGAGCTCCTCACCGACCGTCAGGTGCCCTCTCGGAGCGACTTTCAAGACCTGCGGGACCTCTGCAACTCGCTGCGGGGTCAGGTGAGCGCGAGCGGCGCTTTGGTCAAGCGCGCCCAGGCCCAGGTGGACGAGCTCAGCGCGGCCTTGGCGGCGTCCGAGGCCGCCCGCGCGGAGCTGACGCGGCGCATCGAGACGCTCGAGTCCCGGCTCGCCGCGCCGCCGCCCGCGGCGGATCGTCCAGCCCCGCGGCGCAAGCGCCCGCCCTCGGAGTGAGGCCCCTCAGGGGGCGATGAGGCCGTACTGCGTGTCGAGCACCACGACGAGCAGGTTGCACGCGGCGTGAAAGAACGCCGGGGCCAAGACCCCGCCCGTGCGCTCCCGCAAGAGCCCGAACAGCACCCCAGGGAAAAAGATCGCCGGGTGCCACCAGCGCAGCACCACGAGGCTGTGGCCGAAGGCGAAGTAGAGCGCCGTGACCCCCAAGGCCGCCCCGAAGGCCGCCCCGCCGATGAGGTAGGGCCGGTGGAAGACCTCGTTCAGCCGGGTCTGCATGTAGCCCCGGTAGAAGAACTCCTCGGGGATCGCCACGAAGAAGACCTGGTAGAGCACCAGGGTGAGCAGCTCGTCGGGGACACGGTCCCACTGGGGGCTGTGGCCGAAGAGCTGGGTCTGGTAGAGGTGGTAGCCGATGAGCCAAGGCACGAGGATCACGCCCAGCAAGGCCGCGGCCTGGCCGAGCGCCTGCGCCCAGGCGCCCACGTCGCGGAAGGCCGGGACGTAGAGGCGGTAGTCGTAGGAGTCCACCCCCCGCCAGCGGCACAGCGCCACCGGCGCGTAGATGAAGAGGCAAGGCACCGCGGCCAAGGTCCAGTCGGGCAGGCCCAGGCCGGACTGCGCCGCGATCACCGCCCGGATGGCCAGGTTCGTCACGAGCCACAAGAGCGTCAGCTCGATGAAGACCGCGCGCCGGGCCGCCGGGGAGGTGTCGCCGGGGCGGTCGCCGAGGGGGAGCGCGGCGGCGGGCGCGGCGGCGTCGCTCACGAGGCCTTCACCGCCGTCGAGAGGCCGCCCATCTGGTACCCGGCGAGGTCCACGGTCACCCAGCGGAAGCCCTCCTGCTGGCAGGCGCCGATGAGCGCCTCCCGGATGCCTTCAGAGACGAGGGCGGGGAGGTCGTCGGGGGAGACCTCCACCCGGGCCATCGCCGCGCCGTCGAGCTCGTGGTACCGCACCCGGAGCTGGCGCAGGCCGAAGCCCCGGAGCAGGCTCTCCACCCGGCGCACCTTGTCCACGCGGTCCAGGGTGACCCGGGTGCCGACAGGGAAGCGGCTGCCCAGACACGCGAAGGACGGCTTGTCCCACACCGGCAGGCCGAGGGCCTGGGCGGCCTCCCGCACCATGGCCTTGGTCATGCCGGCCTCGACCAGGGGGTGCCGCACGGCGCGCTCGGCGCTCGCCTTGAGCCCGGGGCGGTGCCCGCCGAGGTCATCGACGATGGTGCCGTCCATCACCCAGGCGAAGCCCTCGCGCTGGGCGACGTCGTGGGCCAAGGTGAAGAGCTCGGACTTGCAGAAGTAGCAGCGGTCCCCGGCGTTCGCCGCGTAGCCCTCGCTCAAGAGCTCGTTGGAGCCGATGATGAGGTGCCGGGCGCCGAGCTGGGCGGCGACCTGCTCGGCCAAGGCCCGCTCTTCAGGGGGGAAGGTCGGTGAGTCGGCGGTGAGGCCGAGGGCCCGCGCGCCGAGCTGCTCGTGGGCCACGGCGAGCACAAGCGCCGAGTCGACCCCGCCGGAGAAGGTCACGAGCACGCTGCCCGCGTCGCGCATGAGCTGGCGCAGGCGCTCCAGAGCCTCGCTGGTCATTCTCTCCGCTCCTCACGGCGGCAGGCCGTGCCCCCTAAGGTAGCCCGTTCAGCCGAACAGCGCGCGCTGCACCTCGACGCCGAAGGCCGCCGGGTCCACGGCGCGGCGCACGCTGCGCAGGTAGCCCCCGCGGGGGTCGCGGTCGCTGAGGTCGATGAGGCCGCCGACCCCGGTGGTCTCGCCGTCGGGCCCGGCGACGACCCGCACGACGGGGCGATCCAGGGCGCGCTCGTCGGTGGGGCTCAGGTAGACGACGGCGAGCTCCCCGGTGGAGAGCAGCACCGTCGCGCCCAAAGGCCAGCGCCCCAAGAGCCGCTGGAGCTGCCCGACGAGGGCGGGATCGAGGCCACGCCCGGCCTCGGCCTGGAGCGCGGCGAGGGCCTCGTCGGGGAGCAGGCCCGGGCGCCACGGCGTCGCCGTGGTCAAGGCGTCGAAGGTCTCGCAGACCGCGAAGATCCGGGTGAGCAGGTGCTGGTCGAGGGGGCTCAAGGTCTTGGGGTAGCCCGACTGGTCGGCCTTGCGGTGGTGCTCAAAGGCGAGGCGCAGGCGGCGGCGGGAGGTCAAGGAGAGCCGCCCGGCGGTGAGGGTGAGCCGCGCCGAGTCCAGGGGGTGCTGCTCGATGAGCGCCCGCTCCTGGGCGGTCAGGGGGCCGGGCTTCTCGCGGATGGCCTCGGGCACGAGGGTCATGCCGAGGTCGGCACAGACCGTGGCCTGGGCGAGGTCCATGAGCGCGCTGCGGTTGAGGCCGATCCGGCGCCCCAAGGCCAAGGCCAAGAGCAAGGTGTTGACGACATGGCGCGGCAGGTAGGGCCCGCCCTGCTTCCAGGCCACGAGGGCGAGCACGAAGCGGGGCTCGGTGAAGACCTGCTCGACGAGGGCCTGGAGCACCTTGGTGAGCCCGGCGGGGAACACGCCGCCGAGGCGCTCGGCGTCTTGGGCGTGCATCCGGATCACGAGCTCGATGGCCCGCACATAGAGGCTCAGGGCGCGAGAGGCCTGCACCATGAGGCTCATGCCCGCGCCGCCGCCGCCGCCGCCGATGCCCGCGCCGCCCAGCCGCATCACGGGCAGCACCCGCACGCCGCTCCGCTCGCCGAGGGCCTGGTTGACCCGGCTGTAGGCCTCGGGATCTGGGGTGCCGCCGCTCTCAAGGGTCGGCTGCTGCTGGAGCACGATGACGAAGCGCCGCCAGGTCTCGACGTCGGTGGTCGCCGTGAGCTGGATGCCGCCGAGCTGCCAGTCGCGCAGGGCGCGCATGGTGTCGGCGACGGGCGCCGTGGCGGACTTGTCGAGGTGCAGGCGCTGCTCGTTGAGGTGCACGATGTGCTCCTCGCCGACGAGGTTCACCTCCCCCACGAGGTCAAACAGCGCGTTCGCGGCCTGGGCCGCCGTGCGTAAGGAGAAGTCCATCGCCCGGTTCTCCGGGCTGTGGATCTGGGCGGTGCGCAGGAGCACGGCCACGCGGTAGGTGAAGCGCTGGCCGAGCTCCTGGAGGCGCTGGGTGGCGCGGCGGGCGCTCGCCGAGGGCGCGGGGTTCGTCGGGGCGGGCATGGCTCAGGCCTCCTTGCTCTGGGCGAGGGCCTCAAGCTCGGGTCGGGCGCGCATGGCCTCGGTGAGCACCCGCTTGCCGCCGTCGCTCTGGGTGCGCTTGAGCGCGGTGATGAGCAGGCTGTCGAGGTTGGGGTGGTCCCCGGCGAGGCTCACCTCCTTCAAGATGAGCTTACGCAAAAGCGGCACGGCCTGGCCGCGCCCGACCATCGCGAAGGCCAAGAGCCAAGCGCGCAGCTCGGCCTCCTCGACCCGGGCGAACTCCGCGCTCAGGAGGTGGGTCTCCATGACGCCGAGCTGGGTGGGGTCGCGGTAGATGGCGAGGTAGCGCAGGGCCTCTTGGCGCACCCGGGACGCGGCGTCGCCGAGGCTGTCGAGCACGGCCTGCTTGATGCCCGGCGACTGGTGGGGCCGGAGCGCCCGCAGCGCCGCCTCCCGCACCCGAGGCTCGGGGTCACGCACCCGGGCCATACACGCGCCGATGGCTTGGGGCGCCTTGAGCCGGGACAAGGCCAAGAGCGGCCCGACGGCACGGGCGCCCTCGGCCTTCTCGACCGCGGTGAGCACGGCCTTCTCGTCGTAGTCCATGAGGCCGAGGATCACGTCGGCGGCGACCTGGGCGAGCTCCGCGTCGTCGAGCGCCGCGCAGAGCTGCTCAAGCTGGGGGCGGTGCTGGGGCTCCAGAGGCGAGAGCAGGGTGAACAGGGGGCCCTTGGCGCGGCCGGGCTCGGCGAGCTGGTTCAGGGCGTAGGCGAAGGCCTCGCGGCTCTTGTCGTTCACGAGCTCGGCGAGGCCCCGGCGCAGGGGCTCCCGGGCGGTGAACTCGGGCAGCACGTCGCCGTCGAGGAGCGCCAAGGAGCGGCGGACGAGGGCGGCGGCGCCGACGGGGTCCGCGGCCATGACGAGGCCGACGACCTGGGAGGCGAGGGCCCGGCCGAGCTGCTCCACGGCCTCGGCGCGGCGCTCGGCCCAGAGCAGCTCCAGGCAGAGGTTGCCGAGGTCCTCGGCGTCGAGGTCTTGGCCGAGGTTCACGCGCTCGACCTCGGCGCGCTGCTCGGCGAGCAGGCGGGGGTCGTCGGGCAAGGCGTCGTCGTCGAGGAGCTCCTCGGTGCCGGGGTCGGCGACCTCGACGAGCTCTTGGCGCAGCCGCGTGAGGAGGTTCGCCTCCTCCTGGCGCATCCGCACGAGGCCGTCGGTGGCGGGCGTGGCGGAGTCCCCGGCGGCGAGCTCTTCAGCGAGGGCCTTGAGCGCCTGGAGCGCCGAGCTGTCGCCGTTGGCGCCGCCGTCGCCGCCGCCGCCGCGCCCGCCGTCGCCGCCGAGGCCCTCCCCGTCGCCGTCGTTCACCGACGAGAAGCGGTCGGCGACCTCGAGGTGGATGTGCTCCAGCTCCGCGCGCCAGACCATCGTGGCGAGGTCGTCGTCTACGGCGGCGCGCCGGGACCAGTCCATACAGGCGATGAGGCCGAAGCGCTGGGCCTCCTCGACGTCAACACCACGCTCGACGACCAAGGCGCGGCCCCCCTCGGCGTAGAGGCTCTCGGCGAGCTCGACGCCGAAGGTGCCGTGGTTGAGGATCTCGTCGCCCTCAAGCGCCATGCCGCCGGGGCTCAGCTCAAGCTGCATGAAGCCCAGCTCCTCGGCCTGGGTGACGAGGGCTTGGCTGAACAGCTCCATGAAACGGCGCGCGCTCTGGTGATCTTCACCGTAGAGGCGGCGCACTCGGCCATATTTGGCGAGGTTCACGAAGACCTCGCGGAGCGCCACGCGGATCTTCGCGCGCTCCTTCCCGACGCGCTTGGGAGGGCTCGCGCGCCCGGCTCGTTCCGCGACCGACAAGGGGGACTCCTTCCACCTGCTGAGGCTCGCGCACGATTCTATCCGCTCTTTGTGCCAGACTGGTCCCGGCCAGGACAGGAGCGGTGAATGAGCAGGCCGAAGATCGGCGAGGTGTTGGTGGAGCAGGGCGCCTTCGGGCCGTCCGCGGTGGCGCGGGTGCTCATGGAGCAGGCCCAAGGCCAGCCGGGCCGCTTCGGGGAGATCGCCGCGCGCCTGGGCCTCGTCGATGGCGCCACCCTCGGGCGCGCCGTCGCGAAGCAGTTCGGCCTGCGCTACGCCGAGGACGACGCCTTGGCCCGGCTCACCCCGCCCGCCGAGGCGATCGTGCTCTTGCCCGCGCCGCTCTGCCGGGAGCGCCGGATCGTCGCCACCTTCTTTGACCCCGCCGAGCGCCTGCTCACCCTCCTCTGCGCCGACCCCACGGACGTGCCCGCGCTCAAGGAGGCCCAGCGGGTGAGCGGCGCGGCGCGGCTGCGCCTGGTGATCGCCTCCCCCGCCGCCATCGACGGGCTGCTCGCCCGGCTGATGCCCGAGGCGAAGGCCGTGGCCCCGCCCGCGCGCTCGCCGCTCCTCTTTGAGCCCGAGCCCGATCGCCGCGCCGCCTTACGGGCGCTCATGGCCGCCGAGGGGGACCGGGGCGAGGTCGTGGCCACCGCCGAGCAGGTCACCGCGGCCCTTGAGGACGGCGGCGTCGGCCGTGTGCTCTACCCGCCCCACGCCGCCGCCGAGGTCGCCCGCGCCGCCGACGGCTGGCGCCGCCTCAGCCCGGGCCTGCACCTCACGGCCCTGCCCGGCTACAGCCCCTTCGCCGCGCCGCCGGTGCCTTGGGCCGCGGCGCGGGCCTTCCTCTTCGCCCTCGTCGAGCGCCTGCTCCTCGCCGCCGAGGCCAAACACCTCGACCTCCGCGCCCGGGTGCGCCGGGAGGCCGAGCTCGCCCGGGCCCTGGGCGGGCTGCTCAAGCTCCCCGAGGAGGAGCGGGACGCCTTGGGCCTCGCGGCGATGTTCGTCGAGCTCGACAAGCTCAGCGTCTTCGGCCACTTAAACCCCGAGCACGCCGCCCGAGGCGCGGCGACGAGCCGCCACGCCGCGGCCATCGCGCTCCTGGAGCCCCTCGGCTGCCCCTGGCCCGTGGTGCCCTTGCTGCGGGGCCTGGAGGCCCGGGAGGACTCCGGGCAGACCTCTCGCTCCTTGGCCGTGGAGGCCCTGCGGGTGGCCCTGCGTGTCTGCCAGCGGCCGACCAACGCCGACGCCGACGCCGCGGCGCTCTTGGGGGACGCGGCCCAGGGCGTGCCCGCCGAGGTGCTGAGCGCGCTGAACGCGGCCTTACGCCGGGAGCGTGTGACCCGCTCCTTGGTGAGCGGGGACGGCCAGCGCCCGCGCCTCTTGGTCGCCGAGCGGGACCCCGCGACCTTGACCGCGCTCGACGCCGCGCTCACCCAGGCCGGGTTTGAGGTCGCCTTCGCCGCCGACGGGGAGGAGGCCCTGGCCTTGGCGCGCTCCCAGCGCTTCGCCGCGGCGCTCCTCGCCGCCCGGATGCCGCGTAAAGACGGCTTCACGACCCTCTACACCCTCAAGCGTGACCCAGAGACGGCACGCCTGCCCGTGCTCTTGTTGACCGACGCCGGGAGCCCCAAAGACCAGGCCCGGGGCCTGGAGCTCGGCGCTGAAGACGTGCTGGAGCGGCCGGTGAACCTGCCTGTGCTCCTGGCCCGGCTGCGTCGCGCCGCGGCCTCCGCCCCGGCGGCCCCGAGCGCGGGCATCGGCGGGCAGCTCCAGGACCTGCCGCTCGTCGAGCTCCTCCAGACCTTGACCCTCGGCGGCAAGACCGCCCACATCACCGTGAGCTCCGGCGGCGACGAGGCCCTGCTCGCCCTGGAGTCCGGCCGCCTCGTCTACGCCCGGCTCGGCGCGTCGTCCGGCGCGGCGGCCTTCTTCACCGCGGCGTCCTGGCGCGCGGGCCGCTTTGAGGTGCGCATGAACGCCGCGGCGCCGGGCCAGAACATCGCCGAGAGCGGCGACTTCTTGATGCTGGAGGCACTGCGCCGCCAAGACGAAGGAGCGAGGTGAGGCCATGACCAAGGTGAACCCACCGCCTACGCCGCCCCCGACCGGGGGCAAGCCCGTGAAGACGGAGCCGACGCCGACGCCGACGACGCCGACAGGCGGCACGGAGACGACGAAGGAGACGACGGGGACGGGGACGAAGGGTTAGCGGAGGAGGAGGTAGAGGTAGACGTGGCCATCCTGCCTCCCAACGCTCTCGCCCCCCTCGCTCTCGTTCAGCACCTTGTCGCTATCAATGTCACGAGCGAGGTCGATCAGCGCTCGCTCCAACTCTGCGGCGATCCTGGGCGTGTAGGCTTCGTAAACGACGAGCATACGGTCCCACGCTAGACTCCAGCCCTCGTCATGCTGCTCGGCGCGACGCTCAGGGTCCATTGTCACACCGATGTAGATGTGCTCATGGTCGTTCAGGAGCTGTTCAAGCTCCTCCTCAAACTCTCCAATAAACTCCCACTTCTTGACATCTAGGATTCCGTACTCGATCTCCATACAACGCTCCACCGAGCCGCGAGCCGTCGCGGCCTCGTGGCTCCCCAGACGCACCCCGCCGCCCACGCCGGACAGTAGAGGCGCCTGCACGGCGCTTTGTCGTGTGTCCGCGCGGAGCAACGGTTGGCGCTCAGATGCGCGGTTCAGCGGCTGAAGACCTGAACACCCGTGCGGGGGGAGCGATGACGCGGTAGACTTGAGGGCGGCGCCGAGTCCTGGCGCGGGAGCGGTGACGATGACTCGAGCAGCCCTAACGACCGTCGAGATCTGCGCCGGAGGTGGCGGACAGGCCCTCGGGCTTGAGCAGGCGGGCTTTGAGCACCTCGTGGCCGTCGAGCTAGACGCCGACGCCTGCAAGACCTTACGCCTCAACCGCCCTCACTGGAACGTAATTGAGGGTGATCTGCGCGGGTTCTCTGGCCTCCCCTACGCCGGGGTGGATCTGCTCGCAGGCGGCGTGCCTTGCCCCCCCTTCTCCGCCGCGGGCAAGCAGCTTGGCCGTGAGGACGAGCGTGATCTTTTCCCCGAGGCGCTTCGGCTTGTGGAGGAGCTTCGCCCGCGGGCGGTGATGTTGGAGAACGTCCGTGGGCTCGCGGGTCCGAAGTTCGCCTCCTATCGCGCCGAGATCCTCAAACACCTTCGAGGCCTCGGTTACCCCGCCTCCTGGAAGGTGCTTAACAGCTCCGACTTTGGCCTCCCCCAGCTTCGACCCCGCTTCATTCTCGTCGCCTTGCGCGAAGGCCTCGGCGGCGTCTTTGAATGGCCCGACCCGGCGCCAAGCCCGCCGACGGTGGGTCAGACCATCGGCGCCTTGATGGCAGCTGGGGGCTGGATCGGCGCGAGCGCGTGGACACAGCGCGCGAACGACATCGCCCCCACCATCGTCGGTGGCTCAAAAAAGCATGGCGGGCCTGACCTCGGCCCTACCCGCGCTCGTCAACAATGGGCGAAGCTTGGCGTGGACGGCCTCGGCGTCGCGGCCGCGCCCCCTGGCCCCGAGTTTCCGATGGATGGGCGCCCTAAGCTCACCGTCGAGATGGTCGCCCGGCTCCAAGGATTTCCCGAAGACTGGCGGTTCTTCGGCAAGAAGACCGCCGCGTATCGGCAGGTGGGGAACGCCTTTCCGCCGCCCGTCGCGCGGGCGATCGGTGGTGCGATTCGACGGGCGCTCTCCGGGGAGGCGCCGGTTCATAGGGTTGGCGGTGAACTACCCTTGCTGAGCTTTATTCAGAGCGCGGCGCGCGGCGCTTCAGCCCCTTCTGAAGCAAGGACTCTACGACCTCACTGAGCGAACGCCCCTCTCTCGCGGCTGCGTCGTTGATCCGCCGAAGCGTCTCTTCGCTCAGCCATACTGCTAGACGATGCCCGGATCGTTCAGGGAACGCCCACGGACACACGCTGCAGTCCAAGGCGCACCCTGCACAGGCGCGTCGTTTACCGACGTTGCACTCCACACACAGCGGCTGCCAGTTGCTGAGCTCTTCGCCGCCGCCCCGCACGAGCGGCACCTTGTGATCCGCTTGAAGGCCGCGCAGCCCAGCCTCGACTTGTTGTCCGCAGACCGCGCAACGCCCCTCGTAGCGTTCAAAGAGCGCACGTTTCACCGCTGAGGACAGGTATGTCCTCGGGTTAGCGACCCCGAGATTCATTGACTTGAGGCGCCACGCATAAGCACCCTGCTCATCTCGCGCTGAGTCGATCTCCAGTCCGGTCTCATCACGAAGCTCTCGAAGCCGTCGATCAAAATACTTCTGGCCAGAGAGCTCCAGCAGCTCGGCGCTGGTCACCCAGCCGCGCGGGAACCCTTCTCCTTCATTCCATAGCCGCTCTAGCAGGAGGCGCTGGACGTCGCTTGGCTTGGAGGGGAGGAGCGAAAGAAAGTGCGCAAAGGTCATGGGATGGGTCATTCAACGGCCTCGACGCGATGGGAAGTCGGAGCCAAGCAAGGTCAACAACGGCTCGATCACGTCGAGGTGCCGCTCATCGAGCCGCGCCAACATGGCCGCGAGCCGCTCGACCCGGCTGTCTGATCTTTCCGCAAGCTGGGGAACCTCAGCGGAGCCAAGCCCTTGGAGCAAGGCGCTCAGCGGCACATTGAGCGCCTCGCTGATCGCCAGCAAGGTCTCTATGCCGGGCACCAAGTTCCCTCGCTCCAGGTTGGAGATCGTCTCCACCGAGCGGCTCACGCGCTCGGCGAGCTGGGCTTGGGTCAGCGCGCGCTTGCGCCGGGCGTCGCGCACGTTGGCGCCGATAGTAGTTCCGATTGGGCTCATGCACAACAGCGCACCACAAGCCGTTGAGCATTGAAAGGATTCAATACAACGACAACGAAGACAAGACCCGTAGTATTAGATCTATCCCCTACCGCTTCACCCGCGGCGACCGCCCCGTGAGCGTCGTGAACACCTGGTAGCCCACCCAGCGAAACGGGTCGGGCGGGATCCACAGCCCGGGCCCGGCGTTCACAAACGGCAGGTCGGCCCAGGGCTCGGGCTCGCCGCGCACGAGGTCGGCGAGGATCTCCCCGCCCACCTGGCCCAGGGCGATGCCGTGGCCGCTGTAGCCGATGCCGTAGAAGATGTTCTGGTGGCTGCCTGTGGCGCCAAAGGCCGGGCGGCGGCTGAGCGTCACGCCGAGGGTGCCCGTCCAACTGTGCGTGATGGGGAGCGGCGCCGCGCCGGGCAGGCACTCGTGCAGGCGCCGGGTGACCGCGGCGTGGCCCGGGCTGGGGTCGCCGACGAAGGCCGTGGAGCCGCCGTGCTGGTAGGCGTAGGCCGCGTTGGAGCCGCCGCCGAAGACCACCCGCCCCGTCGCCGTGCGGGCGCCGTAGGCGATGCGGTCCATGTCGTCGGTGAAGGCGTCGAGCGCGGTCCAGCCCACGGCGGCGCGCTCGGCGGGGCTCAGGGGCGCCGTGCCGACCATGTGGCTGTGCATCGGCACGTAGGCGCCGCCGAGGTAACCCAAGAGGTGGCTGTAGGCGTTCGTGGCCAAGACGAGCTTGGGGGCGCGCAAGACGCCGCTCGGGGTGTGGACCTCGACCTGGGCGCCCTCGACGATACGCAGGGCCGGGGTGTCCTCAAAGAGCTGGAGGCCCAAGGCCGACGCCCGGCTCGCCAAGGCGCGGCAGAGGCGCACGCCGTTGACCTGGCCGGTGTGGGGGTCGAAGGTCGCGCCGACGGCCCCCTTGAAGCCTAAGCGGGCCGCCACCTCGGCGCCGTCGAGCCAGCGCACGTCGATGCCGAAGCTCGCCACGCGGTCTACCCAGGCCTGCGCGTCCGCCGCCCCGGCCTCGCTGGTGTAGACCTCAAGCGCGCCGCCCTTGGTGAAGCCCAGGTCGTCGGGGCCTTCAGCGGCCAGGGCCTCCACCTGACGCACGCCGCGGTCGGTCAGCTCGTACACCCGCCGGGTGAGCTCGGGCTCCGTGGTGCCTACGCCGTTCACCCAGTGCAGCACCTGGCCGCCGTTCCGCCCGCTCGCGCCGTTGCCCAGGCGCCGGGCCTCGATCAAGGCCACGCCGAGGCTCGGCTGGCGGCGCAGGAGGTGCCAGGCCGTCGAGAGCCCGGTGAAGCCGCCCCCGATGATGATGACGTCTACGGCGCGCTCACCGACCAAGGCAGGCCGCGCCTCGACGGGCCCCGCGTCGTCCCACCAGGGCGAGCGGTTCGTGTCGATCTGGCTCAGGAGCGCGGTGGGGGTCACGTTGGGCTCGGGGAGGGGGGCCTCGTATTGTCGCCGGGAGTCTGGCAGAATCAAGCCCGCGCTTCAACCCGGCAGACCCCGATGAGCCAGGCCACCCGAATCCGACTCTGCATGAAGGACCTCTACCACATGGACGTGGTGGAGATGATCGAGCGCGAGACGCGGCCCTACGAGATCTTCTCCATCGAGCACCCCGACCACCCGCTCTTCCCCGAGGCCTTCCGCCTCCTGTGGGAGACCTTCGGGCACCACGGGGAGATGGAGCCCGAGAACGTCATCCGGTCCTGGCTCGTCGAGGACAGCCTCGTGCCCATCGCGAACGGCACGTTCATGAAGTACTTCATCATCGTCGCCAAGGACCGCGACGGGCGCGTGCGCGGCGTGCGCGACGGCACCATCCTGCTCAACCAGGCCCACGCCAACGACCTCTGCGTGGTGTACCTCAGCCACATCTACATGCTGCCCGACGCCCGCGGCACGGTGCTCTCCTACTGGCTGCGCATCGCGCCGGTCGAGATCGCCGTGCAGTTCATGGGGGAGCTGCACAGCCGCGGCCTCATCCGCCTGCCCCAGCCCGACAAGCCCAGCCGCCACTTCGGCATGCGCGTGAACCTCACCGCCGAGATGGAGTTCTTCGCCCCCGAAGACGTCACGTCTCTGCGCCGCATCCTGTTCTATGGCCGCGGCGGCTTCGACGTCATCGACCCCCGGCACTTCCCTTACCGCCAGCCCGACTTCCGCGACCCCGACGAGATCGCGCTCACCGGCGTGCGGGAGCTGCCGTTCATGATCCTCCTGCGCCGCATGGGCCGGGAGCGTGAGGCGACCTTGTCCATCGACGAGGCCGCCGCGACGATGAAGCTGCTCTACGACGACTTCTCGACCTTCTGCCAGCCGGAGCACCTCAGCTCGGCGATGGACTGGGTCATGGACCGCCTGGAGCGCCGCCGCGCCTCGGGCAAGACGAACGTGCGCCTCTTGCCCCTGCCTACAGGCCCCAAGGACCTCAACCGCCTCAAGCGCATCTGGCGATACCAGGCCTACCTGCGGCACTACCCGCGCATCCCCGCCGTCGAGGAGTACCTCGCGAGCGGCATCAAGGAGGTCGTCGCCTCAAGGCCGAGCTGGCTCGACGACCAGCTCAACCACATCGGCCGCACCCTAGAGGCCCGGCCCCACTTCGTCTACGCGAACCGGGACAAGGACATGACCTGGGAGGACAGCCCCATGCCCCCGGAGTCGCTCAGCGAGCCCGATCTCGGCGAGCCCGAGGACACCGCCGATCTCGGCATGGTGATGGGCGGCCAAGACGCCGGGTGAGGCTCAGGGCGTCTTCTGCTGGATGGGGTACTGCGCCGTGAGGGTGAGCGGCTCGACGACGGCGTGATCCCCGGCGGGGGTCACCCGGGCGAGCTGCACGCTGTCGGCGCCGACGGCGATGACGATGAGGCCGACCTCCGGCAGCATCGAGCCCGGCGACACCACCCGCTCCTCGCCCGACGGCAGGCCCAAGGCGGCACGGGGCGGCTGGGCCTGGGGCAAGGTCATCAGGAGGCGGACGGCCCAGGCGGGCTGGGTGGGCAGGCCCACGGCGGGCGGGGCCTCCGGCGGCGGCGCGGCCTCAGCGGGGGTGGCCTCGGCGGGGGCGGCGTCCG
>JAKLKD010000420.1 GCA_023150845.1 Myxococcota bacterium
CGGCATCGAGGGCTGCGGCGCGGTGGGCGCCTCGACGGGCGCGGCGGCCTCAGCGGCGGCGGCAGCCTCGGCGGGGGAAGGCGCCTCGACGGGGGCGGGGGCCTCGACAGGGGCGGGCTCGGCCTGACGAGCACGGGGCGGGGTGGGCGCGGGCGCGCCATCGGGCTTAGTGTTCACGATTCTCACAGCAGCCTCCAAGAGTTGGCGGGGAAGAACTGAAGCGGATCGACGTACTCCTCGCCGACGCGCACGGACAGGTGAAGGTGCGGCCCAGTCGAGCGCCCGGTGTTGCCACTCCAGCCGATGAGGCCGCCGGCGGGTAGGGTGGCGCCGACGCGGACTTGTGGGCCGAACGCGCTGAGGTGCAGAAAGGACCAGGTGGACTTGCCGGCGCGAAGGTGTACGGCGTTGCCGTTGATCTCGCCTTTACCCACGCCGTCGACGTCGAGGCGCGTCACGACGCCTGGCACGGGGGTGATCGTCGCCCTCCCCGAGGGCACAGCGAAGTCGACGCCAGTGTGAAACGAGGGCTTGTGCGTCACCGGGTGGATACGCGGCCCAAAGCGTGAGCTCACGAGCAGCATCAGAGCCTCGCCGCGACGAGCTTAGGCGCCGCGGCGAAGAGCGCCGCGCCACCTGGTCCCCACGAGATCGCCACCAGGCCGGCGACGACGAGGCCGCCTAAGAGCACGATGTCGTCGCGCGTCTCACCGGGGAGGTCCTTGATCTCGTTGACCAGATCCTTAGCCCCGGAGCGGATGTAGACCTCCTCGGCGCGGGTGCCCAGCTCGTCGAGGGTGTGGGTGAGGTTGCTGAGGCCGGCGCGGTAGGCGTAGGTCTGCGCGTCGATGAGCGCCGTGTACGCCTTCCAAGCGTAGGACGTGCTCTGGGCCTGGGTGGGCGCGGCGGCCGCGGCGGCCTGGTACTGAAGGCTCTGCGACACCGACTGCGCGACAGGGTCGCCCGGGGCGCCGAGGCGCGGGCAGACGGCGAGCTCCAAGCGCAGCCGGTCGATGAGCTGAGGCGTGGACAGATGCCGCAACGGACGGCCGCGCGGCGCCGGCCGGCGCTGCACGACACCACAACGGCCACACCGACAGCGAGCTCCACAGCTCATAGACGGATCTCCCAAACGAGCGACGCGGCGATCGTGAGCACGAACCGCGCGCCCTTCACGTTCGTCTCTTGGCCGATGGTGAGCGGCTGGGGAATGTTGATCGCCGCGCCGGTGGGAGACGGCGTGCGCCACGAGAACTGAGCCGCTAGCAGCGCGGTTGCGGTGAACAGCCGAAACGCGCCGGGCGGACAAGCGTACTCGCCCGCCTGGTATGTCTGCGCGTAGTACACCGTCTCCTGACGCGCGGGGTTCGGCCGTCCTTCGCCCACGGCTACAGCGAGCTTCGGGCCCGTCGCCTCACCGTAGAGCACCGAGAGCTGCCAGCGGGCCCACTCGGCGCAGCTCACCTCAACGCAGGTGTACGCGGGCAGCGAAAACAAGCGTCGATACGTGAGGTTCTCGCCGAGGCCTTGCAGCTCCAGAACGGCCGTGGTGGTCGTCGCCCCGGTGAACGCTGAAGGCGGCGTCTCCCAGCCGATGAAGAGCGTCTGCGGCGCCCAGTCCAGGCGCAGGCCGTCGCTCTCCCACTTCTGGCCGAGGTTGCCTCCGCTCGGCGCGAGCTGGCCTCTGACCCTCATCCTGCGCCTCTCATCCCGCCGGTGATCGACGGGTCCAAGATCGTTCGGTTGTCGCGCCGCAGGACCTGAGCGTGCCAGAGGCCCGGCCGCACGGGGCGGATCACCACCTGGGCCGGGATGCCCTGGGCGATGAGCTCGGCCGCGACGGCCGCGGCCAGGTCCTCGCAGTCGCCGCCGCCGCGGCGCCAGAGGTCCCGCAGCGACAGCCAGGCCTCGTCGGGGTCGTGGCGGATATAGCGCAGGCGCTTTGCTCGAAGCGCGCCGCTGATGGGCGGCACACCCTGGCGGAGCTGCTCCAAGTTCTGCGCCACCAGCCCGACAAGGCCCGCCTGGGCCTCGGGGATGGTGGCGTAGGCTGACCTGGAGCGGAGCGGCATCAGCGGTACATCGCGCCTTCGCGGCGGTAGTCGCGGGTGATGGCGGCGCGGACAGCGGCGCGGACGCTGACCTGGTAGTCGGCGGTGGCGTCAAAGCCCAGCTGAAGACCGCCGCTGAACTTGGCCTTCCCGTTGGGGTTGATGGTGTCCTGGAACCGCAGGCCCATGAACTCCTGCTGGTTGTTGGTCCCAAAAGGCCCACTCAGGTCAAGGACCTGGGCGTCCGGCACCAAGTCGAACCCGCCGTCGACCATGAGGCTCGTGAGCAGGACGTGCACCTGCGCCGAGTTGTCCCAGAGCGACAGCAGCGGCGATGTGCCGGGATAGTTCGTAGGCTTG
>JAKLKD010000073.1:0-5921 GCA_023150845.1 Myxococcota bacterium
AAGGTGCCCGAGAGCACGTCGCCGACGGTCACGCCCTTGGGGTTTGCCCAGACGGACGCCACGGCGCCGACGCCGACGGGGACCCCGAACAAGAGGTCGTCGTGGTCGAAAGCCGCGGCCAAGGCCGCGTGGGTCCGGGTGGCGTCGCGGCGGGGGAGCTGCCGGTCGGTGCCGAGGGTGGGGCTGCCGCCACGGCTCAGAGGCGGCGGCAGGAGCGCCCGGCTCGCGGCGCTGGCGCCCGCGGCGAGGGTGGCCCCCGCGAGTCCCAGGTGCTGAGCCTGAACGCGGGTGAGCAGCTCAGAGGGGGCGGCGGCGACATCCAGGTCCGCGGCCCACCGCGCGAGGCGGTGCAGGAGGGAGGGCATCAGTAGTCGAGGCTCCACGACAGGCCAGCGGTGTAAAAGCCGCCGCCGATGGGCAGAGGGGCGCCGTCTACGGCGTAACCAGCGGTCGGACCATCCGGGGTCCGCCGCGCCAGGGCGCCGTCGATCAGCCTGTGGGACTGCACGCTGAGGTTCCAGCCCATGTCGCCGTCGCCGAGCGCGGCCCAGACCGGGCCGTGGGACAAGGAGACCCCGGCGCCGACGATGAGGCGGTCCGAGTCGAGCAGGGCGGTGTCGGCGGTCTGGGACTGCAAGGGGCTCGGCTCAAACCCGAAGCCGATCCGGCCGGTGAGCTGGCCAGGGCCCAGGCGCTCGGGGAGCCGAACGTCGGCGCGTTGGTACTCCAGACCAGCGCGGGCGCTCGTCGTGTTGCGGAACAGGATGCCCGAGATGTCGTTCCCGTCCTGCAGCTTGAGGTCGCTCACATCGGCGAGGGTGGCCTGGACCTCGGAGTCCAGCACCCGGGTCACGTTGAGCTGTAAGGCGGCCCAGCGGGTGTGGATGAGGTCGCCGAAGAGGCTTAAACCATTATCGAAGGAGTAAGCGATACCTGCTTGAAATTGATTAGGAATGTAGTGATCGTAGATCTGGATTCCGGCCTCAGCCAAGATGGCCGCCGACACCGGCTCCAGCTCCCCCACGTCTTCGGCTCGGGCGTTCACCTGGGCGTCGAGCAAAAACTCGACGGGGATGCCCCCCGACCCGCGCCAGCTCCCCGCGATGGCCAGGCCGTCGAGGGCAGGCACCCGCTCGCCGACCTTCCACCGGGCGCCCATCACCGGGATCGCCTTGGGGATGAGGTCGAAGTAGATCTCGTGCACGTCGACGGTGGCCGTGGCGACGTCGCTCACGCTGCTCCCGTCCGAGGGGCTGCCCTCGACGACGGCGTCGATGGTGAGGGTCGCCTTGAGCACCGAGCGGGAGATGACCTGCACCCCGGCGCCGAGCTCCAGATCCCGGGTGGGCGCCACGGCGAGGGCCATGGCCATGGCGTAGCGGTGGGCCCGGTTGCGGTACATGAAGTAGGTCGGCAGCTCGGGCTCGATGGTGTAGAGCCGCAAGAGCCGGTCTTGGGGACCGAAGACCGAGAGCCCGAAGGTGGCGCGCTCGCCGAGGCGCCGGGCGATGCCGATGGAGGTGCCGTCGGCGCGGTCGTAGGCCCCGTTCATGTCGAGGGGGGTGTCCGTGCCGTCGATAATGCCGTCCTGGTTGGTGTCCCAGTAGACGGGGGGCAGCTCGGCGAACTGAAAACGCGTGACGCTGTAGCCGAGCTGGAGCTCGCTAGAGTCCAGGCCCGCGAGCAAGGCGGGGTTGCCCAAGGCCGCGCTGGAGTCGCCGTCCAGCGCCCAGCCGCCCCCGGCGCGCCCGACGGTCTTGGCCCCAAAACCGAAGTGATCGGCGGGGCTGGCGATGGCGAGGCCCCCGGTGAGGAGCGCCAAGATGAGCATGACGGGCTCCGGCGCGATCAGCCGTAGCCGATCTCGGGGACGGGGGTGAGCGCGAGCTGACGCATCACGTCGGCGATGCCTTGGGGCGTCTCGTGGGGCAGCGCCTGGCGCAGGCAGGCCACACGCCCGCTGAGGTACGCCGTCGCCATGCCCGAGCCGCGGTAGGGGCCGCGCTCCTTGGAGCCCTGGACCGGCGGCGAGTAGCCGTGGGCCAAGAACTTGCCCGACAGGTTGCCCCACTCCTTCACCGGGAAGCGGTGGGGGCCGAAGTAGTAGAACTTGTCGAGCGGGCAGTCGGGGTGTGAGGCCGCGCCCAAGGTCTCCGGGAGGTCGGCGGGGTAGGCGCGATCTCCCTTGGGGTGCGCGGCGGCGAGCACCACGGCGCCGGACTCGACGGCCAGGGCGCAGCAGTCGCGCAACAGGAGCGCCTTGCCCATGTTCGGCGTGCCCAGCGACAGGTTGATGACGCTCGCGCCGTTGCGGGTGGAGGTCTCGATGCCCGCGGCCATGAGGTCAGCGGAGGTCTTCAGGCGCGCGTCCATGATGCGCACACCAAAGAGCTTGGCCTTGGGGGCGACGCGGTGCACCGCGACGGCGATCTCCGTCCCGTGGCCGTTCTCGTCGCGGAAGTCGCTCCCGAGGAGCGCGTGGCCCGTCGCGCCGAGCTGGATGTTCCAGCCGACGACGTCAGCGCCCGCGAGGCGAGGATCTTCCGGGTTGATGCCGCTGTCGATAATGGCGATGGTGATGCCTTCGCCATCATAATCTCTGCCGCGAAACCGCATGCGTGCTCGCTCTTGTGGACTGGCAACACCAGCCTGATGAAGTCTTAGCGGGAGACAATATTAAAGAACGGGCCCAAACACAAGAGACCCACGATCCTCCGCGCGCCTCGACGCCCCTCGTTCCGGCCCGTTCAACCGCCAACGCGGGGCCTCAGGAGCAGAATTGTTCGCTCTTACGTTCTTCTTCACCTCGGCCTTCGGCGCGGAGCTTGAGGGGGTGGTGCACGACGCCAGCGGCGCCCCGCTCGCCGGGGTGCGGGTGGTGGCCTATGACGAGCGGCTCAACTACGCCGTCGCCACCACGACGAGCTCCGGGCGTTACTCCTTGACCGTCCCCGCGGGGCGTTACCGCCTGCGCGCCGTCCCCCCGGACGAGTCGCCGAGCGCCCAGCGCTTCTGGCCCGACGCCTGGAGCTTCTGCGACGGGGAGATCCTCACGCTGACCGAGGATGAGCGGCGGGAGGAGATCACGTTCAGCCTCGTCGAAGGCGGGGTGATCCGCGGCGCGCTGGTGGACGACGACGGCGCGCCTGTGGTCGGGGCGACGGTGCGCTGCGTCGGCGACGACGCCCGGTCGGCCTACACGAGCCGCGAGGCCGTGAGCGACGAGGCCGGGGCCTTCACCCTGCGCGGCCTCGACGCCGACCCGACGATCGCCGCGGACTACGCCCTGCGGGTGGAGGCCGAGGGCTTCCCGAACCAATATCCTGGCCCCACCTATGACGAGGCCGAGTCCCCCCGGGTGAGCCTAAGCCTCGGGGAGACCGTCGATCTCGGGGCGCTCACGCTGCTGTCCGGGCTCACGCTCAGCGGGGTCGTCGAGGGGCCGGACGGGCCGATCCCCGACGCGACAGTCTGGGCCTACGCCGAGGGCCAGGTCGTGAGCACGATCACCGACGCGGAGGGGCGCTACGTCGCCGCCGCGGTGCCGCCGGGCCCGGCGCTCACCTGGGCCTCGGCGAGCGGCTACGCCCGGTCGTACTGGCCAGGCCAAGACCGACCGGCCGACGCGCGCATCGAGGGGGCCGAGGAGGGCGCCACCCTCGACGCCGGTGCGCTGTGGCTGCCCCGGGAGTCCGCCCTGGTCTTGAGCCTCAGCGGGCTCGGCGGCGACCTCTCCGGCATCACCGGGCTCCTCTACAACGACACCCGCACGGTCGGCGTAGGGGCCCAGGCCGACAGCGACGGCACACTGCGCCTGGAGGGCCTCTGGGGCGGGGACTACACGCTCTACGTCTACGCCGAGGACGAGGGCGGGCAGGCGGACTGGCTGCGGGACGGAAGCGGCGATCCCCAGGTCTTCACCTTGAGCGACGGTGAGGAGCTCGCTGAAGACCTCACTCTGCCCCGCGGCGGGGCCATCGAGGCCACGCTCACCGACGACGGCGGCGCCCCGGCCTACGGCGCCGAGCTCTGGGCCTACCCGGAGGACCCCGACGGCCTGCCCCTCGTCGCCGAGGCCGACGCCGAGGGCCAGCTCACCTTACGAGGTCTCGACGGCGGGCGGGTCCGGCTGGAGGCGCGCCGGTCGGCGTTCTGCCCCAACGACCCCGGCCTCGTCACGGTCTGGTGGCCTGGAGAGGTGAACGACGCCCGGGCGAGCTGGGTGACGGTCGCCCCCGGCGAGGTCATGACGCTCAGCCTCACCTTGCCCCGAGACGACGACCACGACGGCATGAGCGACGCCTGGGAGGACACGAACGGCCTCGATGTGGGCCGGGATGATGGCGACGAGGACGCCGACAACGACGGCTTCACGAACCTCGACGAGTACCTCCTCGGCACGGACCCCCGCTCGGCGCCCCCCACGGACACGGGCCGCTGCGGCGGCTGCGGCGGGGAGCCCGGCGGCGCCGCGGCGCTCGTGGGGGTCGGGCTCACGCTCCGGCGCCGTCGGCGAGGGGGCACGTGACCGTCCGCCAGCGCGCGCTCCTCGGCGTGCTCGTCGGCCTCGCTTTGGCCGGGGTCGCCGCCTTGGGCGTGCCCCTCGACGGCGTGGTGGAGAGCGTCCGGGGGGTGCGCCCCGAGGCCATGCTCGGGGTATCGGCGATCTTCTTGACCCAGCAGCTCCTCCGCGCCCTGCGCCAGCGCCTGCTCGCCGAGGGCCTGGGGCCGCCGGGCAGCCTCGCTGAGCACCACGCCGTGCTCTGCATGAGCTTCTTCTTCATCAACACCTTGCCCGCCCGCCTGGGGGAGCTGGCGCGGCCCTGGCTGCTCCAGCGCCGGGTCGGCTTACCGCTGGGCGCGGGCCTCGCCGTGGTCATCACGGAGCGGCTCCTGGACCTCAGCGCGGCGCTGATCATGCTCCAGCTCGCGCTCCTCACGACGACGATCCCCGAGGCCACCCTCACACTCGGGGAGCGCGCCGTGCCGCTCGGCGCCCTCGGCCGGGGCCTCGCGCTCACGGCCTTGCTCCCGGCGAGCCTCGGCGCCTTGGCGCTGGGCCTCTTCGGCGAGCGCCTCGTCGGCTTGGGCCTCCGCGGGCTCGGCGCGGCGCGTCTCCGGGCCCCGTCGCCCCTCGTCGGGCTCCTCCAGCGGGCCGAGGAGGGCGCCCAAGCGCTCTCCGCGGGGCTCATCGAGGGCCTCAACGTGCGGCGAGCCCCGGGCCGCCTCGCCCAGAGCCTCGGGCTCACCGTGGTCATCTGGGCCTGGACGGGCCTGCAGTACACGCTCCTCGCCTGGGGGCTCGGCCTGCGCCTGCCTTACCTCGGGGGGCTGGGCGTGCTCTCGGTGACGATGCTCGGCACGGCCTTGCCCGCGCCGCCCGGCTTCGTGGGGGTCTACGAGGCCGCCTGCCGCGGGGCCCTGGGCCTCTTCGCCGCGCCCCACGCCGCGGCGACGGCCCTGGCCTTCGCCCTGCTCATCCACTGGGGCATCTGGCTGACCCAGGTGATGACGGCGCTCGTGTCTTTTGCCTGGACCGGGCTGCGGCCCGCCGAGGTGCTGCGTCAGTCCCGGCGCAGCCAGAGCGCGTAGACGGGCAAACCGCGCTCGTTGAACTTGCGCTGGTAGTTGGTGACCACGTCGTCGGGCCAAGGCGCGCCGTCCCGGGCGACGTCGTCGGAGCGGCCCACGAGGGTGAAGGGGCGCCCCTCCATGGCCTTCACCAAGGCGGTGACGTTGACGAGGTGGTCGGTCTTGACCTTGAGGTCGCCGCCCGGGCGCAAGAGCGTCCCGATCATGTCCAGCCAGTCGCCGCAGATCATGCGGTTGTGGGCCTGCTGGCGTTTGGGCCAAGGATCGGGGTGGTTGAGGTAGAACGCGGCGACCTCGCCGGGGCGGAGGAGGTCGGGCAATGCGTTGCC
>JAKLKD010000073.1:5963-31704 GCA_023150845.1 Myxococcota bacterium
TCGGGCAGGGCGTTGCCGTCGTAGCGGGTGATGCGGGACCAGCCCTCGGCGTTCGCCTTGAGCAGCTTCCGCGCCGTGAGCACCACCCGTTTGAAGCGGATCTCGACGCCGAGCCAGTTGAGCTCCGGGTGCCGCGCCGCCATGCCCGAGAGGAAGAAGCCGTTGCCGGAGCCGATCTCGACGTGCAGCGGCGCCTCGCGGCCAAACTCCTCGTGCCAGCGCCCACGGCAGGCCGCGGCGTCCTCCGAGGTCATCGCCGGGCGCCCGAGCTCGGCGTGCAGGCTGAGGTAGGGGTTCGTCGCCAGGCTGGCGTAGCTCTCCAAGGGCCGCCCCTTAAACAGCCGCGGGGCGTCGCCGGGGGCCGCCGAGGGCGCGTCAGAGGAGGCATCGTCGTGGGAGGGCTCGTCGTCGAGCGCCTCAGCCGGGGGTGTTCTCTCGCCAGGTCGCGCCATCCGCGTACAGCTCCTTCTTCCAGATCGGCACCCGGGCCTTGAGCGCCTCGATGCCGTGACGGCTCGCCTCGTAGCACTCCGCGCGGTGCGGCGCCGCCGTGACGATCACCACCGAGGCCTCACCGAGCGCCAGGCGGCCCAGGCGGTGGGCGATGACCATCTCGGCGCCGGGCCAGCGCGCGCGCACCTCGGCGACGATCTTCTCCAGCTCCGCGAGGGCCATCTCCGGGTAGGCCTCGTACTCCAGGCCGAGCACCGGGCGCCCCTCAAAGTTGTCGCGCACCACCCCCTCAAACACGAGGATCGCGCCGTGGCGGCTGGACTCGATCTGGGCGCGCAGGGCGGCCACATCGAGGGGGTCGTAGGTGAGGCTGACCATCAGCCACCCCCCAGGGGCGGCAGAAAGCACAGCTCGTCGCCCTCCCGCAGGGGCTCCCCGGGCGGCACATAGGCGCGGTTCACGGCGAAGGCCACCCGCAGGCCCCCGGCGTGCTCACGGGGGAAGACCTTGGCGTAGACCGAGGCGGCCGTCTCGCCGTCCGCGACGGTGTAGGGCTCAGACTCGACCCCCCGGGACTCGCGGAGGGTGGCAAAATAGCGCAGAGTGACCGTAGGCATGAGGACGACATAACCGATGAGAGGGTCTGTCTGCGTGTTGTGGGCGCTCGGCCTCGTCGCCTGTGGCGAGGAGCAGCCGATCCTCTCGGGCCTGCGCGCCGCGCCCACGGCCCAGTCCCCGGGCGCGCCCTATGTGCGCCCCGATCACGTCGTTGTGGACCTCTCCTACCTCGGCGGGCGCTCCTGGGACGAGGCCAGAGACGTCGTCGATGACCAGCTCGGCGCCATCACCGCGCGGGTCGAGCTCGACCCCCGCGACGGCGTGGAGTACCGCCTGGAGCGCGGCGCCGTCCGGGTGAAGGACGGCCAGATCTACCTCATCACCGTGAACCTCCCCCGGCCGACGCGCCGCGCCGCGGCCCTACACAGCCTCAACCTGCCGCCGCAGATCGACTCCTGGTTCTCCTTGAGCGACGAGCTGCGGGCGCGCTGGGAGGCTGGGTTCGAGCGCATACGCCTCGGCCGGTCGGAGCCTGAGAGCGAGATGATCACCTGGGTGGAGGTGATGAAGTGGAACCCCCGCTCACAGCGCGGGCGTTGACGTCAAGCTTATGTCATGAGAGACTACGTCCTGGCCCGGCCCGCCGGAGTCCCTATGCGGCAGTCCTCCACATTCAGCGCGTCTCTTGAGGCGCTGCCCCGCGCGGCGGCCTCCCGCTCGTGCGCGCTGTGCTGCCTGCTCGTTGGTCTGGTCGCCTGCAACATCGACAACACCCTGCGCGGCCAGGACGAGGTGGCTGAAGAGGAGGTCTTCGTCACCGAGACCTTTGAGCAGGCCTCCTTGCCCCGCATCGACGTGCTCTGGGTCGTGGACAGCACGGCCTCGATGGCCGACGAGCAGCTCGCCCTCGGCGACGCCTTCCCGGCCCTCGCCAGCTCGCTCGGGGAGGCCGGGCTCTCGTTCCAGCTCGGCGTGGTGACCACCGAGGTCGATGGCCTCGACGGCGGCGTGCTCCAGGGCGACCCCTGGATCATCACGTCCAACACCCCCGACGCCGCCGCGGCGTTCGCCGACGCCGTCGCCGTCGGCTCCACCGACGACGGCCCCGAGGCCGGCCTCGCGGCGATGAAGCTCGCCCTGACCGAGCCCAACCGCAGCGGCGCGAACCGCGGCTTCCGCCGGGCCGACGCCGCGCTGCACGTCGTCGTGGTGTCTGATGACGACGATCACAGCGACGCCTGGCTCGGCGAGGACCCCGCCTCGGTCGCCTTGGAGCTCCTCGCCGCGGAGTCCGCCGCCTCGGGCTCACCGGCCCTGTTCAGCGCGGTGATCGGGGCCCCGGAGACCGGCTGCCGCGGTGAGGGCGGCCAGGCCCAGCCCGGCGATCGATACGCCCAGGTCGCCTTGGCGTCGGGCGGCGTGGTCGAGGACATCTGCCAGTCCGACCTCTCCGCCCTCGCGAGCCGCCTCGGGGAGCTCTCCCAGGCCTTCCCGACGCGGTTTTTGCTCCAGTCCGAGCCCTACAAGGGCGCCGCCCGGGTCTCCGTAGACGGCGCCCGCCTCGACTCGGGCTGGGAGCTGGAGGTCAACCCCCCGGCGGTGGTCTTTGACGAGGCGCCGGCGCCGGGCGCCATCATCGAGGTCACCTACCAGCTCCCGCCCGAGGTCCAGAGCGACGACGGGGAGGGGAGTTGATCGGCCTCTGGCTCCTCGCCTCGGCCTGGTCGGCTGAGCCCGCCCAGATCTGGGATCTGGAGGATGACGACGGCGGCTTCACCGTGGCCGCGGACGAGCTGCAGTGGGAGTGGGGCGCGTTCTCGGCGCTCTACGGCCCTGGCGGCGGGGTGACCGGCCAGCGCGGCTGGGCGACGCGCATCTCCGCGCCATACCTCAACGATCTCGACGCCTCGGTGCGCCTCGCCCCGGCGACGGTGGAGCCCGGCTGGGTGCTGGAGCTGCGCCACTGGTACAGCCTCGACATCTCCGATCTCGCCGTGCTGGAGCGCTTCACCAGCGGCGGCTGGGAGGTCGTGCCGCCCTATTACGACTACCCCACGGCCTTAGGCTTCACCGGGGCGTCGGGGGGCTGGATCTCGACCTACTTCGGCCTCGACGACGTCGGCAACACCTCTGAGCTGCGCCTGAGCCTCTACTCCGACCAGTCCGTGCAGGCCGAGGGCTGGTACATCGACGAGCTCGTGCTCTGGGACGGCGACGCCGTGCCGCCCCTGGTGCGCTCCCTGCAGGATCTCACCGACACCGAGGACCTCAACGGCCCCTACACCATCGAGTCCCAGGCCTTTGAGGACGACGGCGCGCTGAGCCTCACCCTCGTCTACAGCCTCGGCGAGGAGGACCCCCTCGAGATCCCGCTCCGGGCGCTGAGCACGAGCCTCTTCCGCGGCGAGATCGTGCACGACGTGCCCCCCGGGACGACCATCCGGTACCACGTCCTCGCCAGCGACGGCGTGAACGAGACCCGTTACCCCGCGGACTCCGAGCTGAGCTTCCGGGTACGCCTGCCCGCGCCGACGGACCTCGCAGGGCCCACGGGCCGCGTCGTCGCCACCACGGCGCGGTTGACCTGGACGGCGCCGAAGACGAGCCTGCACGAGCTTGAGGGCTACCGGGTCTACCGTGGCGGTGACCTCGTCGCCGAGACCAGCGACGCCGAGGCGACGGTCCCCCTCGCCGGGGGCGGCGCGGACGTCTTCTCCGTCTCCGCGGTCTACGACGCCGGGGAGGGTGACCTCAGCGAGCCCATCTTCTTAGACGTCGCGCTGCCGAGCCTCGACCTCCTCAGCCCTGCGGAGGCCTGGTCCGGGGAGCAGGTGCGCGCCCGGCTCATCGGCGACAACCTCCTGCTCGTGCAAGACGAGGTGAGCGTGAGCCTCGGCGACGGCGTCACCGTGCGTGAGCTCTCCGTGCTCACCGTGGATGAGCTGAGCCTGCTCTTGGAGATCGACGAGGACGCCGTCGCCGGGAAACGTGAGCTTTTACTCACATCTGGCAGCGTCACCCTCGCCGTGCCCGAGGTCTTTGAGGTGCTCGGCGGCGACGGCGGCCCGCGCCTGCTCAGCGTCACGCCGACCCGGGTGCGGCAGGGCGAGCGCGCGACCCTCTGCGTGACGGCCTCGGCGCCGTTCTACGAGCCCCCGTCGATCTCGCTCGGCGAGGGCGTCGTCATCGAGAGCACGGAGCAGCTCGACGACACCACGGCCTGCGCGGAGATCGTCGTCGAGCCCCAGGCCGCCTTGGGTGAGCGGGTCGCCCGGGTGGATGACGGGCGCCGCCTCTACACGAACCTCAGCGTGCAGATCCGCGACAACCTGAGCCCGCCGACGGGGAGCTGCGCCTCCGGCGGTGCGGGCGCCTCGGGCCTCGGCGCCGCCTTCGCGCTCCTCTTCAGCCTCTCGCGCCGCCGCTCGCCAAGGCGGTAAACCGCGCCTCGATGAGCCCAGCGACCTCCTCGGCGACCCCGAGGCGCCCCTGGGCTTTGCTCGCCGTGGCCATACGCGCCATGGCGGCGTCATCGGCCAGGAGCCCGCCGATGCGGTCCAAGGCCTCGGAGATGTTGAGGCCCTGCTCGGTGACGACCATCGCCGCGCCCAAGGCCTCCAGGCCCCGGGCGTTGTGCTCCTGGTGGTTGTCCGTGACGTTCGGCGAGGGGATGAGCACGGCGGGCTTGCCCAGGGCCGTGAGCTCGGAGAGCGTCGAGGAGCCCGCCCGAGCGATGACGAGGTCCGCGGCGGCGTAGGCCCGGCCCATGTCGTCCTCGTAGTCCCGCACGACGACGCCAGGGGGCACCTGACCCAGCTCCGCGAGGGCCTGGGGGTGGTACCGCGGCCCGGTGATCCACAAGAGCTGGTAAGGCCGAGACGAGAGCCGCGCTGAGGCCAAGGCCAAGGCGTTGAGCGTCGCCGCGCCGAGGCTGCCGCCGACGAGGAGCACGACGGGGCGGGCGTCATCGAGGCCGTAGAAGGCCCGCGCCTGGGCCCGGTCCCCCTGGAGGATCTTGGGGTGAACCGGGCAGCCGACGAGCTCCATCGGCGCCCGGGTGCCGAGCTTCGGCCCCGACGCCGCGTAGGTGAGCAGCACGAGGTCTGAGACTTTGGCGCAGAGGCGGTTGGCGAGGCCCGGCGCGACGTTCGACTCGTGGATGACCCGGCCGATGCCCATCGTGCGCGCGGCGAGCACCGTCGGCGCCATGATGTAGCCGCCGACGCCGAGCACCACGTCCGGGCGCACCTTCTGCAACAGCGTGCGCGCCCGGAGGATCGCCCCCACGAGCGCGAAGGCGAAGCGCGCCTTGCCCAAGAGGCCCGCCCGGGGGAACTGCGGCGCGGTGACCGGGTAGAAGGCGTAGCCGCGCTGCGGCGCCACCCGGCCCTCCAGCCGCGAGGCGTCGCCGATGTAGACGACCTCGTGGCCCCGCGCCTTGAGCGCGTCGCCCATCGCCAAGGCCGGGTAGACGTGACCGCCCGTGCCGCCGCCCGCCAACGCCACCTTCATGACCACCGCCTCCGCGACGAGCGCCTTCCGCCGTCAAGAGCAGACCTTACCTGACTTCTGGAGTTTGGGCCACCCCAGCATCCCTTTGACCCCGCCCGGCGCGCACGCTACGGGGGAGGGGATGTCGTCTCCACCACGCCCTGCCGCGCCCCGTCCCGACGGCGAGCGGCGCTTCACCCGGGAGGCCGCGGCGGCGCTGCGGGCGGCGATCCGGGAGGCGGGCGGCGACGAGGTCTTCGCCGTCGGCACCCTCGACGATCGGGGCCGGGTCGCGACGATTGAGGTCCACGCCCGGGGCCACGCCAGCGCGGTGAACGCCCCGGCCCGGGCCCGCGCCGGGGAGGTCGTCATCCACAACCACCCCTCCGGCGACCTGCGCCCGTCCGACCCCGACCTCAACTTGGCCGGCCGTTTTGGCGATGAGGGCGTCGGCTTCATCATCGTCAACAACGCCGTGAGCGCCGAGCGCTGGGTCGTCGAGCCCGCGAAGCGCCGCCCTGTGCCCGTCGATGAGGACGCGCTCCGGGAGGTCTTTGAGGTGGCCTTGCCCCGGGCGATGGGCCGCCAGCACGAGGCCCGCGGCCAGCAGCTCGAGATGGCGCTCTCCGTGGCGCGGCTCCTGAACGACGGCGGCGTGCTCATGGCCGAGGCGGGCACTGGCACGGGCAAGTCCTTGGCTTACCTCGTCCCGTCCATCCTCTGGGCCCGGGCGAACGACAGCAAGGTGGTCATCTCGACCTACACCCGCACCTTGCAGGGCCAGCTCATGACCGAGGACCTGCCCATGGCGCGTCGGGCGGGGCTGAGCTTTGAGGCGGCCTTGCTCAAGGGCCGCGGCAACTACCTCTGCCGCCGCAAGCTCCAAGACGCGCTGAACGACCCCTTCGGGGATCTGGAGCTGCTCCAGCGCCTGGAGCGTTTCGCCGCCGTGGCTGAAGAGGGCTCGCTCCAAGACTTCGGCGAGGCCGTGCCCGAGGAGGTCTGGGAGCGGGTGGAGTCCGACTCCGACCACACCCTGCGGGTGCGCTGCCCCCACTACAACCAGTGCTTCTTCTACGGCTCCCGCCGCCGGGCGGCCTCGGCGCACCTGCTCGTCGTGAACCACGCGCTCTTGCTCGCCGACCTCAGCGTGAAGGCCAAGAGCGACGGCGACGGGCTCCTGCCGCGGTTTGGCCGGGTGATCTTCGACGAGGCACACCACCTGGAGGACGCGGCGACCTCGGCGACGGCGGGGCTGTTCTCGGCGCTCAGCGTGTCCCGGGCCGTGGCCCCGCTCTTGCGGCGGCGCGGGGACCGGCCGGGCTCCTTGGAGCGCCTGCGGGAGCGCCTCATCGAGCAGGAGCCGAGCCTCGACACCCGCACCCGAGACGCCGAGCGCGCCTTGGGCGCCCTCCGGGAGGCCGTGAGCCCCGCCTTGGAGCGCGCCGCCGACGCCTTGCTCGACAACGAGCCCACCCGCCGGGTCACCCCCGCTGTCGAGGAGACCCCTCGCTGGCGTGAGGAGGCCGAGCCCCCGCTCAGCCGCCTCGCCGAGCAGCTCCGCCGGGCCCGAGGCCGCCTGGAGTCCCTGCACGAGCAGTGCGCCAACCTGGAGATCCCGCCGGAGCAGGCCCAGCCCGTGCTCGACCTTCGCCGCGCCGTGCGCCGCCTCGGCGACCTCAGCGACCAGCTCACCCTGTTCTTGGAGCACGACGACGCCCGCTGCCGCTGGATCGAGCGCAGCGAGCGCCGGATGGAGGTGCGGCTGCGCCAGGCCCCCGTCGAGGTGGGGGAGCTCCTCCAGTCCATCCTGTTCAGCGTCATCGAGGGCGTCGGCCTCACCTCGGCCACCCTCACCGTCGCCGGGCGTTTTGACCACGCCCGGGCCCGGCTGGGGCTCGACGAGGACACCGTCGTCGTCAGCTTCCCGTCGCCGTTCAGCTACCGCGAGCAGGCCATCTTGGGCCTGCCCCGGGACCTCCCGCACCCCGACGCCCCGGAGTGGTTTGACCGCGTGGCCGAGGTCACCGTGGACCTCCTCCGGGCCTCAGGCGGCGGCGCCTTCGTGCTCTGCACGTCCTACGCCTTGCTCACCGCGCTTGGTGACCACGTCGAGGCGGCGATCGGCGACGCCCACCCCGTGCTCATCCAGGGCCGCCGCGACCGCTGGCAGCTCCTCCGCCGCTTTCAGGAGAGCGAGGCCTCCGTACTCTTCGGCGCGGACAGCTTCTGGGAGGGCGTGAGCGTGCGGGGCCGGGCGCTGCGCCTCGTGATCATCCCCCGGCTGCCGTTTCGGGTGCCGACGGAGCCCATCGCCCAGGCCCGCTACGAGCTCATCGCCAGCCGCGGCCAAGATCCCTTCCGCGCCTACGCCTTGCCCGAGGCCATCCTCAAGCTGCGCCAGGGCTTCGGCCGCCTGGTGCGCTCCCGCAGCGACACCGGCGCCGTCGTGATCCTCGATCGCCGTGTGCACGAGATGTGGTACGGGCGCCTGTTCTTGAGCTCTCTGCCCGACGCTCGGCGGATCGTAGGCCCCACCCGCGCGGTGCTCGACGCCGTCTTCGCCCACACGGGCGGCGAGGGGGGGCTTGCCGACGACGGAGAGGAGGCCCAGAGTGGAGCCCACAGGAGGCCCGACGATGTCCGACAAAGAGGATCGTGACCGCCCACGCCGCGACGACGAGCCCCACGACGACCGGGCCGAGCCCAAACACCGCCGCATCCCGGGGCTGAGCACCGCCCGGCGCCTCGTGAGTGAGCCCGGCGCGGGCCTGCGGGAGGCGAAGGAGGTCCTAGGCGCCGTGCTCGACACCTCGGATCGTGCGAAGACCGACGCCATCCGCATGATCGGCCGGGAGGTGCGCACCTACCTGGAGGGCCTCGGCCTCAAGGACGACCTCAAGAGCCTGCTCACGAACTACTCCTTCGAGATCCGCGCGAGCATCCACCTCAAGCCCTTGGCCGAGGAGGACCGCCAGCCGCGAAAGCCCTCAAACACCGCCGAGAAGCCGGAGAAGCCCGAGCCGCCCGAGAGTTGATTGGTTGACCAACCTACTCTGGCGGGGTCTCTTCGACCTCGGACGCGAAGACGCGCATCTTGATGCCCTCCTCGCGGAGCAGGCGGCGCAGCTCCCACTTGTCGATCTCTTCGATGTTCATGAGGATCTGCTCGATGCGGTCCTTGTTTCCGCTGAGCACGACGACGAGCTCCCGGGACTCCTCCAAGGTCAGCTCGACGTCGTCGAGCATCCCCGGCAGGCGCTCGGCGACGGCGGGCAATTCGCCGCTGAAGGTCTCGACCTCGGTGAGCACGCCGTCTACACGCACCATGAGCGCGGCGCCGTCTTTCACCATCGGCGTGGCCTGGCGGGTGAGCCCCCGCACCTCACCCAAGGTCGCCCGGGCCTCGGCGACGAGCGCCGGGGCGTCGTCTGAGGCGATCCGCGCGTTGTGCAGGAGCGCCTCGGCGTCCACAAGCATGCGGTCGACCCGCTCCGGGTCTTGCTCAAGGGTCTTCACCAGGGCGTCGAGCAGGGCGTCTAGTTTCTTGGGGTCGAGGCCGTTCACCATCGGGCCGAGGCTCGTGACGAGCTGGTCGATCTCGACGCTCGTGCGGGTGTCGGTCAGCACGTCGCCGGACTCAAGGGCCGGGGCGTCTGGGGACTGGGGCTCTAGCTCGACGAACTTCTCGCCGAGCACGCTGCGGGCCCTCACCCGGGCGATGACGTCTTTGCGCACACCCGCGCTGCGCTTCACGATGAGCCGCACCCGGGCCTTGTCGAACTCGACGACCATGTCGGTGACCTGGCCGACGTCGATGCCGGAGATCGCCACCGCCGCGCCGGTCTTGAGCCCGGCCACGTCGTCAAAGACCGCCTCCACCTCGACGAAGTCGCCGATCTCCCGCACGGCGCCGGTCTTCATCGCCATGAAGCCGAGCACACCCGCCCCCGCGAGCATGAGCAAGCCGACGCCGATCTCGTAGCGCGGTCGGCTCACATGGCCCTCTGGCGGGCCGCGGGCAAGGCGTAGGCCTCGTGCGCCGCGTCGGGCAGGCTCACGTTGCGCTGCAAGAAGCGGCGCAGGATGGGGTTCGGGGCCTGCACGATCTCCTCGGTGGGGCCAAACTGGATCAGGCGGCCCTCATAGAGCATCCCGATGTTGTCGGCCACGTTCAGGGTGCCGACGATGTCGTGGGAGATGATGATGAAGGTGACGCCGAGCTTCGCCTTCATCGTGAGGATGAGGCTGTCGATGGCGTCGGAGGTGACGGGGTCGAGGCCGGAGTTGGGCTCGTCAAAGAGCACGACCTCGGGCTCGGTGATGATCGCCCGGGCGAGGCCCACGCGCTTCCGCTGGCCGCCGGAGAGCCGCCCCGTGGGGCGATCGGCGAGCTCAGGCAGGCCCACCTGCTCCAAGGCCGCCAACACACGCTCCCGGCGCTCTTTGGGCTTGAGGTCGCGGCGGTGGTGGATGAGGGGGAACTCGATGTTCTCGGCGACGGTGAGGTTGTCGAAGAGGGCGCCGTCTTGGAACAGCATGCCGAAGCGGCGGCGCACGGCGTAGAGCTCGTCATCGTCCGCCCGGCCCATGTCCGTGCCGAAGCAGCGCACCTCACCGGCGTCCGCCCGAATGAGGCCGACGAGCAGCTTGAGCAGCACCGACTTGCCCGCCCCGGAGGGCCCGATGATCGCCGTCGTCTGGCGCATCGGCAGGGTGAGGGAGACCCCGCGGAGCACATGAAGCTCACCGAAGGACTTGGTGACGTCCTTCAGCTCAATCATGGCGGCGCTCGCAGAGTTCAATGGTCATTGAAACATGGATACCACAGGAGCGGAGCGTCGGGAAGGGGCGCCGTCAAAACGCTGGGACGGCGGCCCCGTATCGGCTTAGGCCGAGGGCCGCGTCGGGCCCATCAGACGGCTGACGGCGTCGGTCAGCTCCTTGAGCGTGAAGGGCTTCTGCAGCGTCGGCAGAGCGGTGGCGCGGCCCGCCCGGGCCCGGCTGGCCTCCTCAGGGGTGGCCACGGCGACCAAGGCGAGGAGGTTTGGCTCCCGCTGGTGAATCGCCCGGAGCACGTCGGCGCCGTTGAGCCGGGGGAGGCTCACATCGACGATGACGAGCTGAATCTGGCCCTGGTGTTTGCGGTGCAGCTCGACGGCCTCGACGCCGTCGCTGGCGGCGATCACGTCGAAGCCTTGGCGGCGCAGGGTCGAGACGAGGTGCTGCCGGGTCTCGGCCTCGTCCTCGGCGACGAGCACCGTGCCCCGTCGCGCTGGGCTCGCCGTCTGGGGCGTCGGCGCGACGGCCTTGGCGCGTCCTAAGGGCAAGATCACCTGGACCGTGGCGCCTTCCCCGGCGCCGCCCTCGGCGCGAACGCCGCCGCCCATGGCCCGGGCGACGCCCTCGACGGCGGCGAGGCCGAGGCCGACGTGGCCGGGCTTCGTGGTGAAGAAGGGGTCGAAGACCATCCCGGCGCTGGCGCCGTCAAAGCCGGGGCCGCTGTCGGTGACCTCCAGCATGACGTACTCGCCGACGCTTAGGCTCGACGCGCAGCGGATCTCGGCGAGGTCGTCGTCGTCGATGGTGATGACGTCCGTCGAGACGCGGATCGAGCCGGGGCTGTCGCCGAGCGCCTCGGCGGCGTTGTGTACGAGCTCCGCCAAGACCTGGCGGAGCTGCTCGCGGTCCCCCTCGACGGCGGGGAGCTCGGGCTCCAGGTAGTAGTCGAGGCCGACCTTTCGGGGCACCTGGGCGGTGAGGGTCGAGATCATCTCCCGGACGACCTCGTTGAGGCTCACGGCCCGGGGCGGGTTCACGCTGGCGCCGGAGTACGCCAGGAGGCGGCTGCAGAGGGCCTCTCCTTGGCGCAGGGGGTCGATGGCTTGGTCGATGAGCGCCACGGCGCTGGGGTCGCCGGAGAGGCGCGCCCGCGACTCGTCGAGGGCCTGGAGGCTCTGCCCCAAGGCGCCGCCGAGGCGGGTGGCGACGGCCTCGGCGAGGCGGCTGAGGCTCGTGAGCTTCTCGGCGCGGGCGCCGGCCTCGTCCGTGGTGCGGCGCTGGGAGACGTCCACGACCAGGGCCAAGGCGGAGCCGACGCCGCCGCGCTCGTCGGGCTGGGCGGAGAGGTACCACTCCCCGGCGCGGGGGCGGCCGTCGGGCCCGACCACCCGGGCCGAGACCATGCCGACGCGCTCGCCCCGGGCGAGCAGGCCCTCAAGGGCGCGGGGGACAAGATCCTCGTCCTCTTTGGCGAAGACGCCCAGCTCCCGGAGAGGGCGCCCGATGGCGTCTTGGGCGCGCCAGCCGAGGTTACGCTCGGCCAAGGTCGACCAGAAGCGCACCTTGCCCTCGCGGTCCCACTCAATGGCCATGAGCGGCGAGGCGTTGAGCGCGTTGATCAGGCGCTCATTCGCCGCCGAGGACTCGGCGACAGCCTGGCTCGCCGAGAGCGCCGTCATCGCCAAGGCGACGGCGGTCTCCGCGACGTGTTTGGTCTCCGCGGAGAGCGGCATGGTGTGGGTCGCGTAGAGGGCGAGGGTGCCGACGGCCTCCTCACGCCCACGGCGGATCGGCCACGACCAGGACGACTGCACGCCGGAGATCATCGCCGCCTCACGCACACGCATGACCGCGCGCGGCAAAGACGCCCCGGGGAAGGTGCTCACGGGGAAGCCGCCGCTGCCCCAAGACTCGTAGCCCGCGTCGAGGGGGAGCTCCGCGAGGGCCGTGGCCAGGGCGGTCGGTAAGGTCGGGGCGCTCAAGAGGCGCAGCTTGCCCGCGGCGTGGTCGCGGCCGAAGACCGCGCAGAACACGCCCTCAAGGCGCGACTCCGGCAGGCGGGCGATGGTGTGCAGGACCTCCTCCAGAGGCGCCCCGCTCGCCATGGCCTCAAGCGCCCGCTTCTGGTCGAGGAGCAGCATCTCGGCCCGGCGGCGCTCGGTGATGTCGCGCCAGATGAGGACCTCACGCAGGGGGCGTCCGCGCTCGTCCCGGAGGAGGCGCCCGCTGGACTCCATCACCCGCCAGGTCCCGTCGCGGTGGCGCACCTGGAGCTCGTCCAGGGGCAGGCCGCCAAGCGTCGTCGCCATCTCGGCGTGGCGCCGATACCGCGGCGCGTCCTCGGGGTGGATCAGCTCAACGCGGTGCCGCCCGACGAGGGAGGTGGGCGAGTAGCCCATCGTAGACTGCCAGGCGGGGTTCGCGTACAGGAACCGCCCCTCGCCGTCAAAGACTGAGAGCAGGTCGGAGATGCTGTCCGCGACTCCGCGGAACCAGCTCTCGCTCCCGTCTCCACCGCTCGTCTTGCCCTCTACGCTCATTCGATTCCCCGCTTCAGCATGGCAGACGACAGACTAACCGTAGACCGCCTCAGAGATGAAATAGTTCAAGATGACACACAACACGGCGCTCATCACGACCGCGCGGTTGGTGGCCGCGCCGACGCCCTCAGCGCCGCCTTCGCTGAAGAAACCGTTAAAACAGGAGATCATGCAGATCAGGGCGCCAAAACAAAGCGCTTTGCACAGCGAGATCACAAGATCCATCGGCGCAGACGCGAGCAGGAGAAACTCCAGGAAGGTCGCCCCGTTCAGGTCGAGCTGCCAGACCGCGGCGGCGTAGGAGGCGGCGACCATCACAAAAGTCGACAACATCGTCAGCGCGGGCATGACGATGACGATCCCCAGGAGCCGCGGGGTGATCAAGAACCAGTGGGGGCTGACCGCCATGACCTCCAAGGCGTCGATCTGGTCCCGCACCCGCATCACGGCGATCTGCGAGGCCATCTCCGTCCCGGCCTTCGCGGCGATGATCGAGGCGGAGATGATCGGGGCGAGCTCCCGCACCCCGGCCAGGGCGACGAACATGCCCACGAGGCCCTGGCCGCCGATGGGCTGGAAGGCGTTGTAGCCCTGGATGGAGAGGTTGGTGCCGACGAAGGTGGAGATGAGCATCAACACCGGCAAGGACTGCACGCCGACGCGGTAGGCCTGCTCGATGGTGGCGCCGAGCGGCGGGGCGCGGCCCGCTGAGGCCCGAAAGAAGGCGAGGCAGAAGAGGCCGAAGCGGCCGATGGAGCCGAGCCAGCTCACCCGAGGCCCCCGAAGAGCGCCGAGGTCAAGAAGTAGTTGGTCACGATGAAGATCGTCACCGTCCACACCACGGTGCGGTTCACGGCGAGGCCCACCCCGGCGGCCCCGCCCGTCGTCGTGTAGCCGAGGTAGCAGGACACGAGGCCGATGATGGCGCCGAAGACCAAAGACTTGATGAAGCCGCCCCAGATGTCCGAGAACTCCGTGAGGAAGAAGAGCTCGGCCCAGAAGATGCCCGCACGCTCCCCCTTGAGCACGACGGCGGTGAAGAAGGCGCCGCCGACGCCCGCGACGCAGCCGACGAGGTGGAGGAGGGGACAGGCGATGACGATGGCGAGGGCCCGCGGCGCGACGTGGTACGCGAGGCCGTCCACGGCCATGACCTCGGTGGCGTCGAGCTCCTCTTTGATGCGCATGGCCCCGAGCTCGGCGGCGACGGAGGAGCCGCCCTGGGCCGCGACGAGCACGGCGCTGAGCACCGGGGAGAGCTCCCGGATGACCGTCACCGAGACGAGGGAGGCCAGGAGCCGCTCGGCGCCGAACAAGGCGAAGATCGTGAGCCCCTGGAGCGCGACGACCATGCCGAAGGGGAAGATCACCGCGACGACCGGGGCGATGCAGCGGGTGACGATCGTCCAGATGAAGCGGGTGAGATCGGCGAGGTTGTGCGGGCCGACCACGAGCCGCCAGCACACCGCCAAGGTGAACATCCCGAACTTGCCGAGCTGGGCGATCGTCTCCACCTGTTGAGCCTAACCCGGATCCACCGCGGCGCGGCGGCGGCGCCGTGAGCGGGTTACCCTGGGCGACCACCGGAGGCTGTCTCGATGCTCTCGCTGCTCTTCTTGACCTTCATCAACCTCGCCTTCGCTGAAGACGCCTGGGTCGTGAACGCCACGGAGCTGGTGCGTTGGCCGTCCTCGGTGAGCCCCAACGCCCCGGTGCGCAGCCTTGAGGTGAACGACAAGGTCGAGGTCGTGCTCCGCGACGGCGCGCAGGTGCGGGTGCGCAAAGGCATCGACTTCGGCTGGGTGCCCGCGACGGCGCTCACGGACAAGGAGCCCGTCGTCGAGACGCCGCCCGCGCTGGAGCTCCCGCCGGGCCTAGAGCTGCCCCCGGGCCTCGAGCTGTCCTCTCCGGTGGCGCCGCCCGCCGGGCAGTGAGCGTGTTGATCGCCGCTGTCCGCGGTGGTGCACACCAGAAAGTGTCCGGTCACTTTCTGGCCATGTGCCCTCAGCGGGGTCAGCGGGGCCATTTTTGGACCCCGCGGACAGGTGCGCGCAACAGCCCCCGCGAGGCCCGCGGTTACTCTCGAGGTGCGAGGTGAGCCCACATCACCCGCACAATCGGAGCTCGTGATGACGACCCTCTTCGACCGTGACGTGACCGTGGCTGTCTTGGCCTCTGGCTCGGGCGGCAACTGCACCTACATCGGAGACGGCAGCGCCGGGGTGCTCATCGACTGTGGGCTCTCGACGAAGCTCATCATGAAGCGCCTGGAGGACGCCGGGCTCTCCGCGGCGCCCATCGACGCCGTGCTCATCACCCATGAGCACACCGATCATGTCGGCGCGGCGAAGGTTCTGTGTGAGCGCCTGCGCCAGCGCGGAAACGGCAAGTATGTGCCGTTCTACATGACTGAAGGCACCTTGGAGGGCTGCCCCGACGCCTGCTTGCCCGAGGCGGTTGAGGTGTTTGAGGCGGGCAAACCCTTCCGCCTCCGCCACGTCGAGGTCGATCCCTTCTCGATCCCCCATGACGTGAACGATCCCGTCGCGTTCCGCCTCGCCATCGGGGATGTCGCCGTCGCCGTCGCGACGGATCTCGGCCGCTCCACCGCCCTGGTCGAGGGCAAGCTCCAGGCCCTCGACGCCTTGGTGCTCGAGTTTAACCACGACGTCGACACGCTCTTGAACAACCCGAACTACCCCTGGTCCCTCAAGCAGCGCATCAAGTCGAACCACGGCCACCTCTCCAACCAGCAGGCCGGGGAGCTCCTGGGCAAGGTGAGCTCCGAGCGCCTCAAGCACCTCGTGCTCGCGCACTTAAGCGAGAAGAACAACACCCCAGCGCTCGCGCTCTCCGAGGCCCGGCGCACCTTGCTCGCCCAAGGCGCGGAGCACGTCGGGGTCACTGTCGCGCATCAGGATCAGGTCACTGAGCCGCTGCGCCTGCGCACCGCCGCCTGGTGAGGGTTATTGATCACGCTCCCGCTCTCGGAGTGTGACGATGATCGTGCTCGCCTTGTGTGGCTCGCTGCGTGAGCCCTCCAGCACCCGCCTCGCGATGACCACCGCCCTCAACGCCGCCGCGGCCGCCGGGGCCGAGGTTCGTTGGCCCAGCCAGGCGCTCTCGGACCTGCCCTTCTGTGATGGCCGCCGCGGCGCCTATGGCGAGTCCGTCGCCACCTTCCGCGCCGAGGTCGCCTCGGCCAACGCCATCCTCATCGGCAGCCCCGAGTACCACGGCGCCTTCTCCGGCGTGCTCAAGAACGCGCTGGACCTCCTGGAGGAGGACGCCCTGCGCAACAAGCTCGTCGCCGTCGTTGCGACCGCGAAGGGCGACGCCGGGGCGATGAACACCCTGAACCACCTGCGCCACGTCGTGCGCTGGATGAACGCCTGGGTGCTCCCCGCCCAGGTGTCGATCCCCCGGGCCAGCGAGCGCGCCGCGGGCGGCGCCTTCGACGCCGAGCTCACCAACGAGCTGACCGTGCTCGGCCAAGAGCTCGTGCGGTACGGCCGCCTCTTGGCGAACCCCTCGACCTGAGCGAGGGCAGGCCGCTTAGCCGCCCAGCTCGATGCCGACCGCCCGGGCCACCTTCACGAGCTCACCGTCCAGATCCACCTGGCGGTAGACGGAGATGGCCTCGGCGAGCGGCACGCCGATCACCTTGTTGTCGCGCAGCACGGTGATCTCGCCCCAGCGGCCAGCCTCGATGAGGTCCACGGCCGCGACGCCGAAACGTGTGGCGAGGATACGGTCGGCGGCGACCGGGGAGCCGCCGCGCTGGAGGTGGCCGAGGACCGTGACGCGCACGTCGACGTCACGGCGGGCGACGATCTGGTGGGCGAGCTGCAGGGCCGGGCCGCCCTGGTGGATGCGGCTGTGGGCCTCACCGCGCAGGCCCTCCTCGGCGGTCGCCTCAGCGCAGCGCGCGCCCTCGGCGACGACGATGAGGGTGAAGAGGCGGCCCACCGCCCGGCGCTTGTCGATCTTCCGCACGACACGCTGCACGTCGTAGGGGATCTCGGGGAGGATGATGCAGTCCGCGCCCCCGGCGAGCCCGGCGTGAAGCGCGATGTGCCCGGCGTCCCGGCCCATGACCTCTAGGATCATCACCCGGTCGTGGCTCTCCGCCGTGGTGTGCAGGCGGTCGAGGGCGTCGGTGGCCACGGCGACGGCGGACTCAAAGCCGAAGGTCATGTCCGTCGCCGAGAGGTCGTTGTCGATGGTCTTGGGCACCCCGACGACCTTCACGCCGTGCTCGGTCATGAGGCGGTGGGCGATGCGCTGGCTGCCGTCGCCGCCGATGACGACGAGGCCCTCAAGGTCAAGATCCTGCATCGCCGAGACGAGGCGGCCGGAGAGGTCCTCCTTCGTGCGGCCGAAGGCGAAGGGGTCGCCCCGGTTCGTGGTGCCGAGCACCGTGCCGCCCCGGCTGAGCAGGCCCGCGCAGGACTGCGGCGTGAGCTCACTCACCCGGTAGGGGCTCTGGAGGAGGCCGTTGAGCGAGTCCTCAACGCCCACCACGGACCAGCGGAGCTGGCCGACGGCGCGCTTGACGAATGCGCGGATGACGGCGTTGAGGCCCGGGGCGTCGCCGCCGCCGGTGAGGATCCCGACACGATGGTTGTTAGGCATCGTCCGGTTTTACCTCAACGGGGCTCACTTCGCCTGGGCAGGCACCCCATCCCAGGTCCGGATCTTGGCGAAATCCTTGATGTGGCCCCAGATGGCCTTGGCGCCGCGGGTCATGTAGTCGAGATCTTCCAGCGAGTTGAGGTGCTGGAGCTGGTGCGCCAAGAACTTCGGGTGCAGGTAGAGCTTGTAGAACTGCCCCGCCATCTGCACCACCTCCTCCTGGTTCATGTCGGTGAGCACACAGACCGGCTCGGTCATGTCGTAGCGCTCGTACTCCGTCTCATCGAAGCGGATCCAGCCGTTCTCTTGGCAGAGCCGGAACAGCGGCGTGCCGGGGTAGGGCATGACGACGGTGGCCTGGAGGTGGTGGGCGAGGCCGTTGTGCATGAGGTAACGCGCGAGCTTGAGCGTCTCGTAGGCGTCCTCCTTCGTCTCCCAGGGGTAACCCACCATCATCGTGAGGTGGGGCTGGAGCCCGGCGGCGGAGGCCATGCGGCAGCCCTCGATGATGACCTCGCGGGTGAGGTCTTTGTCGAGGATGTCGATGGTGCGCTCAGACGCAGACTCGATGCCCAAGATGAGCTTCCGGAAGCCCGCCTTCTTCATGAGCTGCACGTTCTTCTCGGTGAAGTAATCGAACCGGAAGTTGCAGTCGAAGATGACCTTCTCGTTGATCTTGCGGTCGATCATCTCCGTGCAGAGGCGGTTGAGCCAGTTGCCGCCGGGCAGGGCCCCGGTGTCGTCGAAGATCTCCCGCGCGCCGTGTTTGCTGATGAGCATGTCCATCTCGTTGCAGAGATGCTCAGGGCTCACGGTGTTGAAGCGGGGGTAGGTGACCGTCCAGGAGCAGAAGGTGCACTTGCCGTAGGGGCAGTCGCGGCCGGCCATCGTCCACAAGAAGGGCAGGCGCTTCTTCCACTTCTCGAAGTAGAGGTGGGCGTTCGTGAGGTGGCGGTCGGTGAAGGGCAGCTCCTCCAAGGAGCGGGTGCCCTTGTAGGGGCCCGTGGTGCCGTAGGTGCCGTCGCTGTTGCGGTAATAGAAGCCGCCGTCGAGGGACTCGCCGCGGGTGAGGTGCTTGACGAGGCTCTCTAAGGAGAAGTCGTAGTCGCCGCCGGTGATGCAGTAATCGACCTGGCTCTTCTCCATCGTCTCCGTGGGGTTGCCGGAGATGTGGTCGCCGAAGAGCACGACCTTCACGCCGGGCACCTCGGACTTGATCATCTCGGTGAGCGCCCAGTGCTGGCGCACGACGGGGGACTTGGTCTCCATCGCGACGAGCTCGGGCTTGAAGTCCCGCAGGAGCCGCAAGAACTGGCTCATGTCCTTCTGTTCGGCGATGCAGTCGTTCCAGAGCACCTCATGGCCCAAGGACTGCAGCAAGGTCGCCGCTGACGCTGGGACGCAGGGGTAGAGGTACGATGGCTCGTGGAACCACTGAAACTGGCGATTTTGGGTCAGCATCGGGCTGCCCTTCCCTTTGAGGGGAGGGTAGGTGACCATGACGCGCATCAGGTTCTCCACAGGCGGGCGGCGTTGGGCGATTCCACCCATCTTAGCATGAGGACGGGCGGGTCGCAGGCGTGGCCGTGGCCGGAGTGTCAGGGATCAACGCGGCGCGACGCCCAGGGCGGGCGGCATCGGGTATGCTCTTCTCTGTGCAAGACCCCCATGACAGCGGTGCCCGCCCGGACGATCTGAGCGACTCCTTCGCGGACGCTGGGGACTCTCACGACGGCACCGCGCTGATGGACCTCGCCGCGTTGCCGCCCGCGTCGCCGGAGGCCGCGCCGCTCACGAGCCCGGAGGACCAGCTCGCGGCCCTCACGCCGCGCTCGCCGGACGCCCGGCACCTGCCCCTCGGCGTGCTCGGGCGTGGCGGCGCCGGGGAGGTGCGCCGGGTGCTCGATCGCTCCTTGGGCCGCATCATCGCCATGAAGGTGCTGCGCCCCGACCAGCGCCAGAACGCCGGGATGGTCACCCGGTTTCTGCGTGAGGCGCAGATCATCGCCCAGCTCCAGCACCCGGGCATCGTGCCGATCTACGAGCTCAGCCGCCTCCCGAATGAGGAGGGCTGGGCGATCTCGATGGCCGAGGTGCGCGGCGAGAGCTTCTCGTCGTTGCTCCGCCGTTTTCACGCCGGGCGCCCCGAGGGCTCGCTCCCCGACGAGCACGGCGGCGTCAGCCTGCGCAGGATCGTCGAGGTCCTGCGCGCCGTGGCCGAGGCCGTCGGCTTCGCGCACAGCCAAGGGGTGATTCACCGCGACCTCAAGCCCGACAACGTCATGGTCGGCGCGTACGGCCAGGTCTACGTCATCGACTGGGGCCTCGCCCGGGCGCTGCGGGAGCCGCCCCGGGAGCACGACGACGAGGGGTCCGAGGAGGCCCGCGCGAAGGGGCTCGACGCCCCGGCGGGCGTACGCACGGTGATGGGGGCCATCGCCGGGACGCCGGTGTTCATGGCGCCGGAGCAGGCGAGGGGAGAGGTGCAGCTCCACGGCCCACGCACCGACGTCTGGGCCCTCGGGGCGACGATCTACACCGCGCTCTACGGCCGCGCGCCTTATGTCGGCACGACCCGAGAGGTGCTGGAGGCCGTGCGGGCGGGCTCGCCGAGCGCGCCATCGAGCCCCGTCGCACCGGAGGAGCTGCGGCAGATCTGGGAGCGCGCGATGCGCCACGATCCAGACGCCCGCTACGCCGACGGCGCCGCCCTCGCCGCGGCGCTCACGGGCTGGCTGGAGGGCGCCCAAGGTCGCGCCCGCGCCCGGGCCCTGCTCGACGAGGCCCAAGGCATGACCCTGCAGCTCGCGCGGGCGCGGCAGCAGGCGGTCCAGGCCCAGCAGCGCGCCCGGGCGGCGATGCGCGCCTTACGCCCGACGGACGCGCTTTATGTGAAGGAGGACGCCTGGTCACACGAGGACGACGCCGAGGCCCGGGAGGCCGAGGCCGAGGAGCTGTTCCGTGAGGTCGTGAGCCGGGCGCGGGCGGCGCTCATGCACGCCCCCGGCTTCGCCGAGGCCCGCTCCTTCCTCGCCGACCTCTTCCGGCGCCGCGTCGAGGAGGCCGAGGCCAAGGGGGACGCCCGCGCGGCGAAGGAGCACATGGCGTCCTTGGCCGAGCACGACGACGGGCGGCACCGGGAGTTCCTCGCCGCGTCCGGCGAGCTCACCTTACTCACCGAGCCCCCCGACGCCGAGGTCCAGCTCTTCACCTCGAAGCTCCAGGCCCGTCGGCTCTGCCCCGACCCCGTCGGTGAGCCGCTGCGTGGGCCGATCCAGGGCCACCGCCTGCCCATCGGCAGCTACCTCGCCGTGGTGAAGGCCCCCGGCTGCGACCCCCTGCGGGTCCCCTTCGTGATCCAGCGCGCCGAGCGCTGGGACGGCGCGCCCCCTGGCGGCGGCGGCCCGGCCCGGGTGCGGCTGCCCAAGGCGGGGCAGGTGCGGGGAGGCGAGCGCCTCGTGCCCGGCGGCTGGTGCTGGATCGGTGGTGACGCGGACGCCCCCAACACGCTCGGCCGCCAGCGCCTCTGGGTGGACGCCTTCGTGATGAAGGACCGCCCGGTCACCCACGCCGAGTACCTGTTCTTCCTCAACGATCTTGTGCAGCGCAACAAGGCCGACCTCAGCGAGCGCCTCGCCCCGCGCCTCAGCCCCGCGGGCTACGACGGGCCCACGCTCTACATCTGGGACGCCGGCGCCGGGCGCTGGGAGCTGCCGCCCCGCGATGACGCCCTGCGCGTCTTCCCCGACGCCCCGGTCGTCAACGTCACCTGGCACGACGCCAACGCCTTCTGCTTGTGGTACGGCCAGCGCACGGGCCTGCCGTGGCGGCTCCCGGGTGAGCTGGAGCACGAGAAGGCCGCCCGCGGCGTCGATGGGCGGGTGTTCCCCTGGGGGAGCATCACCGACCCGGCCTTCCACTGCGTCGCCGAGTCGTCCTTGGCCGCGCCCGGCGCCCCGCCCACGGAGGACTTCCCCGCGGACGAGAGCGTCTACTACGTGCACGGCCTCGCCGGGGGCGCCCGGACCTGGTGCGCGGACAAGGCCTCGGCCTATGGCCCCGAGCGCCGGGGGAACCGCGCCGCGCCGCCGGACCCGCCGCGCCCCGAGGACTGCTGGCCAGGGCGCGCCGCGGGCCCGCCGCGGATGATCCGAGGCGGCGCCTGGAACCTCCCCGCCTCTTTTGGCCGTTGTGCTGCGCGGCAGCAAAAAGAGCCCGATCGCCGCGAGGACAACCTCGGCTTCAGGCTCTGCCGCACCTTCACCGACGCGCCGCCGCACCCGACCTAAGCCCCGCGGGGCTCAGGGGCTCGGCGCCGCCGGGGCCTCGACGCGCAGGAGCCGCCAGGCCCCGTCCGCGGAGCTGCCCGGCGGGATGAGCCCCAGCTCGACGAGGCTCGCCGCCGTGGCGTCCCAGCGGGCCTTGGTCATCATGCCGAGGCCGTCTTGGCCGGTCACGAAGGGGGTCTGGGCCTCGGAGATGCAGCCGAGCACCGCCGGGGCGAGCAGGTCGTTGAGCCGGGCGATCTCGGCGTTGGCCCGGGCGGGATCCTTGAGGTACGCCTCCCAGGCGCGCTGGGTGGCCCGGGCGAAGTCCGCGGCCCACGGCGGCGGCGGATCGGCCACGGTGACGACGGCGCCGTAGGGGTTCCAGCCCGCGTCGGCGGCGCGTAAGAAGGTCACCTCGGCGCCTTGGGCCCGGGCGAGGCAAGGCTCCGAGGTGATGTAGGCCTGCTGGATGAGGGTCTTGTCGGCCAGAAACGGCCCGATGGCGCCGCCGTAGGGCACGGCCTCGACCTTGCCCTCCCAGGCGAAGCGCCGCCAGAGGTAGCTGTGCAGCGCCGAGCCGACGCCGATGGCGACCCGGCCGCCCTGAATCTCCTCGAAGGTCTTCGGGCCCTCGGCGTGGGCCATGAGCCCGGCTGGGTTGAGCTGGAGCGCGGGCCAGATGGCGACGGCCTCGACGCCCCGGGCGCGCCGGACGAGCAGCTCCTCCCCGGCGGCGATGGCCACCTGGGCCTGCCCCGTCGCGAGGAGCTCCAAGGTCGGCGCGTCGGGGCCGCCGGGCAAGATCGTCACGTCGAAGCCCGCCTCGCGGTAGATCCCCGAGAGCAGGCCCTCGTAGTAGCCGCCGAACTCCGGCTCGGGCACCCAGTTCAGCGCGATCGTCACCGGGACGAGGCTCGGACCGGTCGGGGGCGCCGGGGGGTCACCGCAGCCGAGGACCATGGCGGAGAGGGACGAGAGCAGGAGCGCCGCGCGCATCAGGTGACTCCAGGGTGCCAGGCGCCGATGAGCTTGGCCTCAAGGCGGCGCAGGGTGGTGTAGAGCGTGAGCGCCAAGGCCGTCGAGGCGACGATGGCGGCGAAGGTGAGGGGGGTGTCCGCGGATCGTGCAGATCGAAGCACGAGATAACCCAAGGAGACCGGCGCCCCGTTGGATCCGACAAACTCCCCGACGATGGCCCCGATCACCGAGAGCCCGGCGGAGCTCCGCAGGCCCGCGAACACGAAGGGCGCGGCGCTCGGCAGGCGCAGGCGCCACAAGGTCTGCAGCTCCGTCGCGCCGTAGAGCCGCAGGAGATCGAGCTGCTCCGGCGGCGTCGCCCGCAGCCCGGCGACCGTCGCCGTGAGGATCGGGAAGAAGCTCACTAAGGCGGCAGTGCACACCGAGACCTTGAGGCCATAGCCCAGCCAGACCACGAGGAGCGGCGCGATGGCGACGACAGGCACCGTCTGCAAGAGCAGGGTGTAGGGCGCGAAGGCCCGCTCCAAGGCCGGGGATCGGGCGAAGAGCACCCCGGCGCCGCCGCCAAACACCGCGGCGAGGAGTAAGCCCAGGAGCGCCGCCGCCGTCGTCGTGAGGGCGGCCTCGCCGAGCCGGGGCGCGTGGTCCACGAGGGCCCGGGCGACCTCCAGGGGCGACGGCAGGAGCACCTCGGGCAGCCGCGCGGAGAGCGCCGCCCAGAGCCCGAGGGCGCAGAGCCCCACGACAGCCGGCAGAGCGCGCCTCACGCCTCGGCCTCCTCACCCAGGGCCGCGCGCACCTCTCGGACGAGGGCGCCGACGCGGGGGTCGTAGAGGTCGCGGCGACCGCGCGGGGCGTCCAAGGCCACAGGCAGGTCGAGGAGCACGCGCAGCGGCGGCCCGCCCAAGGCGACCACCCGGTCGGCCAACAAGGCCGCCTCGTGGAGATCGTGGGTCACCAGGAGCGTCGTGAAGCCGCGCTCGTCGAGGATCTGGCCCAGCTCACGGTGCAGCCGGGCCCGGGTCAAGGCGTCCAAGGCCGAGAAGGGCTCGTCGAGCAAGAGGAGCGTCGGCTGGCTGACGAGGGCCCGAGCGATAGACACCCTCATCTGCATCCCGCCGCTCAAGGCCTGGGGGAGCTTGTGCGCGGCGTCGGCGAGGCCGACCTGGGCCAAGGCGGCGGCCACGGCGGCGGGGTCCTCGGCGCCCTGCAGGCTCAAGGGCAGCGCGACGTTCTCGGCGACGGTGCGCCAGGGCAAGAGGTTCGGGCGCTGGAAGACGAAGGCCAGGCGCGCGCCCTGGACGTCTACAACACCACCCGTCGGCGCCGAGAGCCCCGCGGCGAGGCGTAGGAGCGTGCTCTTGCCGCAGCCGCTCTTGCCGACGAAGGCCACGACCTGCCCCGGCGCGAGGTCGAGGCTCAGGCCGCTGAGGATCTCTTCGCCCGAAGGCCAGGCGAAGCGCGCGTCGTCGAAGCGCACCCTCGGCGCCGTCGAGCCCCGCGCGCCGGGTTCAGCCAAGGCCGATCGCCCGGGCCACGGCGGGGTGGGCCTGACCACGCAGCGCCGTCGTGATGATGAGGCCCGGGCTCTCCGCACCGCGCAGCTCCATACAGAGCTGCCGCGCCTCTAAGCGGACCCCGACGGCGATCGCCCCGGCCTCGGTCAATAAAGCGTCGGCGAGCTGGGCGCCGAGGCGCTCCTGGAGCTGTGGGCGCCTCGCGAGCTCACGGAGGAGCCGCGGCACGCTGCCCAGCCCCGCGACCTTCGCCCCAGGCACATACGCGACGGTGGCCTCGCCGAAGAAGGGCAGGAGGTGGTGGGCGCAGAGCGAATAAAACGGCAGGCCCCGGAGGCAGACGAGATCCTGGCCGGGGGCGTCGAAGAGGCTCAAAGGGCTCGGCTGCGCGCCGGGCCGGAACTCCGAGAGCCAGTCCGCGAGGCGCGCAGGGGCGTCGTCCAGCTCAGGATCTCCGACGAAGCCGAGCGCGCGGAGCGCCGCGGCGAGGTGCTCCTCCGCCTCGGGCACACGGCGTGACGGCGCTTTCGACATCGGGAAGCTCCAGAATGAGGGCGCAACGCTCCGCTCTTCATAGCGTCAACGGTCCAGTGGAGCGAGCGCCCGTGACGCGGTATGGTGAGCGTTCGCCCCGCGGAGATCAAGATGACCGCCCCTGACACCGGCCTCGCGATGAAGCACCTGCATGAAGCGGTCACCCGGGAGCGCGCCGGAGACTACGAGCGCGCCTTGCGGGCCGCGCAGGAGGCCCTCGTCGGCTTCGCCACGGCCCGGGACCGCACGGGCTCCGCCGCGGCGCACCACCTCCTGGCGATCCTCCACGCCCATGTCGGCCGCCCCGACAAGGCCCTGGAGCACCTCGACGCGGCGACGCCCCTGCGGGAGTCCACCGGGGACTGGGCGGGCCTCGCGAGCCTGCACCAGATGCGGTTTGAGGTGGCGCTCGGCCTCGGCAACTACGACGCCTGCCGCGCCGCCGCTGAGAGCATGCTCGCCGCCTTGGCCAAGGTCGGGGACCGCGCCGGGCAGGCCAGCGCGCTCCACCAGCTCGCGCAGATCCTCGTGGGCTTCGGCCAGGTGCAAGACGCCCAGAACCTCGTCGAGCAGGGCCTCTGGCTCACCGACGGCGTGGGTGAGGAGCGTGGGCGCTCGGCCTTCCTCCTCCTCGCCGCCCAGGTCGACCAGCTCACCGGCGCCGTGGACCGCGCGCTCCTGCGCTGCCGGGAGGCCCTGCGCCTCGCCCGCAGCGCGAACAGCCGCCCCGCCGTCGTGGACGCCCTGCACCAGCTCGGCGTGCAGCTCTCCGTCGCCGGGAAGCTGGAGGAGGCCGCGGAGCGCCTAGAGGAGGCCCTGGACGGCCGCGAGGCCCTGCGGGACCTCAACGGGCGCGGGGCCACCCTCACCGAGCTCGCCGCCGTCGAGGAGCGCCTCGGGCGCATCGGCGAGGCCATCGGCCGCCTGCGCTACGCGGCGAAGACCTACCAAGAGCTCGACCAGCCTGGCGGCGCCCTGGAGGCTT
>JAKLKD010000074.1 GCA_023150845.1 Myxococcota bacterium
TGGGAGGCCCAGGCGCCGCCGAGGTGGCAGGCGTCGCGCCACTCCTCGGGGGTGATGGTGACGCCTAAGGTCGCGGCGAGCTCAAGCGCGCGCTCCTCCTTCGGGTCAAGGGCGCCGAGCAGGCCCTCGACGCGGGCGCTCCAGAGGCCGTGGAGGTCGTCGGGCAGGCTCGCCTGGGCGTCGGGGCGCAGCCGGAAGCCCCCGGGCCCCGGCTCCAGGAGCCCCCGCTGCACCCAGTCCCCGACGAGCTGCACCACAAAGAGCGGGTTCCCGGCGCTTCGCTGATCCACCTGCCGGGCGAGCTCCCCGTCGAGGTCGAGGAGCTGCTGCACGAGCTCCGCCCGGTATCCCGGCGCCAAGGGCCCGAGCGGCACCCGAGCGGCGCCGGGCGTGCCCAAGAGCTGCCCCAACAGGCGGCCCTCCGGGGACTCCGGCGCCACCTCCCGGGCGGTCATCAGGAGGAGGATCGGCGCCTCGGGCTGGGTCTCGATGAGGCTCAAGGCGAAGGCGAGGCTCGCGTGGCCCCACTGCACGTCCTCCAGGCGGAGGATCAGAGGCCGCGTCCGGGCCAGCCCGGCGAAGAAGCTGGCGAGCAGGTCAAAACGCTCCTTTCGTGAGCCCAGGCGCACGACGACGAGCCCGGCGCGCAGCTCCTCTTCAGTCGCGGGCCGGATCAGCTCGGCGAGGCCCTGGGCCTGGCGCTCGCTCTCGTTGCTTTGGCGGCGCAGGGCGTCCCGCACCCGGCGGATGACGAGGCTCCGGGGGTGATCCACACAGCGCAGGTGCCGCCCGAGGCCGTAGATGACGCCGTCCGTCGGCCCTCCTTGGGGGCTGTGGGTCGCGCCGATGACCTCCGCCGCGCCGAGCTCATGGGCCCGCTCACAGAGCCAACGCGCGAGGCGGCTCTTGCCGTTGCCCGCCGGGCCTTGGAGCAGCGCCACCGTCGGCTGGCCGGACTCCGCGCGCAAGAGCGCCCGCCAGAGCTGGTCACGCTCCCACTCGCGGTCCACGAGCGGGATCTCCCGCAGCCCGAACAGCCCGAGGCCCGACGCGGCGAGGCCCCGCCGGGGGTTGACCTCGGGGCGGCGCCAGTCGAGCGGGGTCGGCGGCCGGTCCAGGGTCACCACGGCGTCGTCCGGCAGCGTGAGCGGCTCCTCGTCTTCAGCGCTGCGGGGCTCCGCCGGGGTCGTCGGCGTCTCGGACCAGCTCAAGGTGGTCAGGTCGAGGCCGCCCTCGATGGGGCTCACCCGGGCGCGGGTCGGCGCGAGGCCCCGCAACGCCCAGGCCGCGTCGGCGGCGCGCTGGTAGCGGCGCTGGGGCTCCTTCTCCAAGAGCCGCCGCACCCAGGGCTCAAAGCCGTCGGGCAGGAGCACCCGGGGCTCAAAGGCCGGCAAGGCGCCGTGCAGGTGGGCCTCGCGTAAGGTCTGGAAGTCGGACTTCAGGCCGAAGGGGGGCTCGCCGCAGGCCAAGGTCCAGGCCAGGGCGCCCAGGGCGTAGAGGTCGGTGTAGGGCCCGCAGAGCTGGGGATCTCCCCAGAACTGCTCCGGCGCCATGTACGGCGCGGTGCCGAACACGGCCTTGGGTCCGCCGGGCCGCTCCTCATCGGGGATGACCGCGAGGCCGAAGTCCAAGAGCTTGAGGGCCTCGCCGCCGTAGAGCGCGTTGCCCGGCTTGAGATCCCGGTGCACGAGGCCCCGGGCGTGGGCGTGGGCCAAGGCGTCGAGGAGCGCGAGCAGCATGCCGTAGAGCTCGTCCCAGCTCAGGCGGCCCCGGAACCGCATCAGCGGCTCGCCGCCGCAGAGCTCCATCGCCAGCCAAGGTGAGCCGACGCCGACCCCGCGGCTCAAGAGCCCCGGCGCCTCGGCCTCGCTCACCTCGCCGTGATCAAAGACCGTGACGATGTGTGGGTGCTGCAGCCGGGCCACGGCGCGCACCTCGCTGGAGAACGCGCGGCGATACGCGGGCTTTCGGGCGATCTCCCCGCGGAGGATCTTCACGGCGACGGGGGTGGCGCGCGCCTGGTGCATCCCCCGCCAGACCTCACCCATGCCGCCGGAGCCGATGAGCTCCTCGAGCACGAAGGGGCCGAGCCTGGCGAGGTTCAAGGTCATCTGCGCGCTCCGGGAGGATCCGACCCTTCTCCTTGCCTTGTGCGCGGGGTCGTGGCAAGGCGCGGCGGACCAACCGTCGATCGGGCGCCTCAACGCGCTAAGCTCCTCTGAATGCCGAGCGCTGCCGCTGCGTCGCGGGCTCGAACCTGGAGCGACCATGACCCACTTCCGCCGCCTCGTCACCCTCCTCCCCCTGCCCTTCGTGCTCCTGGCCTGCGAGACGAACGAGGTCACCGAGACCTTGACCTTCGACGGGGACTACGCGGCGCTCTTCGCCCAGCTCGACGACTCCGATCTCACCGTCGTCGGCGGCGCCATCGGCTCGGGCCTTGAGGTGCGTGTGGTGAGCTGGGGCACGGCCGTCGCCACCGACAAGGCCCAAGATCGCCTCGACGGCAACTCCTACTCCGCCACGGCGGACGGAGAGGTCGTCAGCCTCACCAGCCGCTCCACGGAGAACCGCGCCGGGGTCGATTTTGACGTGCTCTCCCCCGAGCTCCTGAGCCTCGACGTCGCCATCGACAGCGGCCGCGCCCACCTGGAGTACCTCGAGGGCTCCCACCTCATCACCGCGTCCAGCGTGCGCGGCGAGGGCCTCATCGGCGAGATCGACGCCTACGCTGACAGCGGCGACAACGTCATCGCCATCTGGCCCTACGAGAACGCGCGTATTCGTGTCGAGACCTACTCCGGCTCCAACGTGCTCACCCTGCCCTACGGCCTCGACTACGACCTCACCATCGTCGGCGACCCCGAGTACGCCATGAGCGTCGAGGACCTCGGCTTTGACGTGGCCTACGCCTCGGGCGCGGCCTACGTCGCCCAGCGCGGCGCGGCGACGATCCGCATCGAGGTGTTCACCTCTGGCGGCGACACCACGATCTACGCCGACTGACCGCCGCGGCGCTCAGAACCCGAGCCGGGCCTTGAGCTTGCCCCAGAGGCCCTCGGGCTCGGCGGCGGCGGGCGCAGAAGCCGCGGCGCCGCTGTCTCCGCCCCGGCCCGCGCGCACGTCAGGGGTGCCCGCGCCGGGGGTGACGTCGCCGAAGAGCAGCTCAACCTTCGCCCAGTCCTCGGGCTGCTCGTACTCCTCCTTGACCCCGTGCTCGTAGGCGACCCGGGCGATCCGCACGACGAGCTCCGCGGGCACCACGAGCAGCGGGGTGTCCTGGGACATCGCGGCGAGCTTCATGTTGAGCTCGTTCACGGTCTGGAGCGGCCAGAGCTCCAGCTCGATGATGCCTTGCTCGGCGAGATCGACGTCCATCGACGCGGCCATGACCCGGCCCGAGGGGTGCTTACGCACGAAGATCGCCGGGACACGCGCGCCGTCCTCATGCCACTTGTCGCCGACGTAACACTCGCCCAGGGGCCAAGCGGCGGCCTCCTCGACGGAGATGTCCCGGGTCTTGCTCATGTGTTGGCGTTTGGACGCCGCGACGCGGTGGCGCTCCCGGTCCCGAGCCTTCTTCCGGGCCCGCGCCTTCTCCGCGATTCGATCCTGCTTTGACGCCATGCTGAGCCTCCGAGCGTCCCCCCTTAACCCGCTCGCCCTCTGGCCGCGTCAAGTCGCCGCGCGGTCACCTCGCCGTCACCTGGCGCGCGGCCTACGTCACTTCGCGGGGCGACATGGAGAGAGCACCGCCGGAGACCCATGCACGCCACCCTCGACACCCTCAGAGGCCTCTGGATCGCGGGCGGCGACGTCATGCTGCCTCTGGTGATCGTCGGCGGGCTCTTGTGGTGGACCCTCGGCGAGCGATGGTCCCGCACCCGAGGCGGGCCGAGCTTGCCCCTGCGCCAGCTCGTCGAGCGCGCCCGACGCGGCGAATCCGTGCCCGGCGACGGCCCGGTGCAGCGCGCGCTGCTGCTCGGCGTCGCCGCCTTGGCCCAGGGCCAAGACGCCCTGGACGAGACCCTCACCCAGCGCTTCAGCGCCCTGCGCGACGAGCTCGGCCAAGGCGCGTCCCTCTGCGCCACCTTGGTCGGCGTCGCCCCGCTCTTGGGGCTCCTGGGCACGGTGAGCGGCATGATCACCACCTTCGACGCCTTGGCGACGATGACCATGTTCAGCCGCTCCGGCGGCATCGCCGGGGGCATCTCCGAGGCGCTGGTGAGCACCCAGGTCGGCCTCACCGTCGCGATCCCCGGCGCCATCGCCGCCAAGCTCATGGACCAGCGCGCCGCCCGGCGCCGGGAGCAGCTCGATGAGCTGGAGCAGATCCTCCGTGGGCTCGCAGAGGAGGCCCGATGAGACGCCTGCGTGAGAAGAAGGACAGCCGCGTCGATCTCGACATCTCGCCGCTCATCGACGTGGTGTTCTTGCTGCTCATCTTCTTCATGGTGACGACGAGCTTCACCAAAGACATGAAGCTCGATCTTGAGCGCCCCGGCGCCAAGAGCCAGATCGCCGCCCCGGCGAAGGCCCTGCGCGTCTACATCGACCAAGGCGAGCGGGTCTACGTCGATGAGCTCCCGGTGAAGACCTGGATGCTGGAGAGCCGCGTGCGGGAGCAGCTCAGCGGCCTCGCCGACCCCACGGTGCTCGTCGTCGCCGACCGCAGCATCCCCGCCCAGACCTTGATCGAGGTGATCGACCGCTGCCGCCTCGCTGGGGCGGCCCACGTCGGCGTGATCACCCAGCAGGAGGAGGGATGAACGCCTCGCCCCGGACCTTGGCCCGCGTCCCCTACGACCTCGGCCTAGACACACGCCACGCGGAGGCCCGGCGCGCCCGAAGGGTCGGCGCGCTGGGGGCGCTCCTCGGGCTCTTGGGCATGACGCTCTTAAACCTCAGCCTCGCCTCGACGGCGCCTGAGGCCCCGGTGAGCGCCGCCGCCGCCGTGACGGAGCTCGCCGCGCCGCCGAAGGATCCCCCCAAGCCGCCGCCCCGGCCCGCCCCGCCGCCGAAGGCCCGGCCCAAGGTGAGCGCCGCCCCGCCCGCCCCGGCCTTGGGCGCGTCCCTCGCGGGCCTCGACCTCGGGCTCCTCGGCCTCGGGGAGGTGGATCTCGGCGCCGGACAAGACACGGTCGGCGACGTCGGCGACGTGGTGATGACCGAAGACTCCGTCGACAGCCCGCCCCAGGCCATTGAGCGCCAGCCCGCGGCGTACCCCGCGAAGGCCCGGGCCAAAGGCATCACCGGCTACGTCGTGCTGCGCCTGCGGGTGGGCGCGGACGGCGCCGTGCAGGACGTTCAGGTGCAGGAGGCCACGCCGCCGGGGGTCTTTGAGGAGACCGCGGTGACGAGCGTGCGCGGCTGGCGCTTTGAGCCCGCGACCTATGAGGGCCGCCCGGTGACCGTGCAGGTGACACAGACCGTACGTTTTGAGCTGAGCGGCTGATGGCTCGCCGACTGTGGCGCTACGGCCTCAGCCTCGTGTTGGCGCTGGCGCTCTCCGGCGGCGCGCTCTACGCCGAGCGCCCCAGCGACGACGTCGATCCCCTCGCCTTGGCGGCCCTGCTCATCTCCGATGGGCGCTGGGACAAGGCCGCCGCCGCCTTGGCCGAGGTGAACCCCGACGACAAACACCTCGACCGCGCCCGCTACTACACCCAGCTCGGGCTCATCGCGCGGCACGAGGAGCGCTGGGCCGAGGCCGCGACGTTGCTCAGCCGGGCCATCGCTGAAGGCGCGACGGACCCCAACCTCCGCCTCATGCTCGCCCAGGCCGAGCTCAAGGCCGACGCCCCCAAGAAGGCGCTCCAGGCCCTCGACGCGGACCGCGCCGCGCTCGACCCGCTGGGCGCGTCATGGCTCCTCCGTGCGCAGGCCCACCGGGCGCTCGGCGACACCGACGGGGCCTGGGCGGCGCTGACCGACGGGGCGAACGCCGTCCCCGACGACCTCCGCCTCGCCGAGCAGCAGGTGCTCCTGCTGATTGAGCTCGGGCTCTCCCAGGAGGCCCTGGCCCGGGCGCAGCTCCTCCTGCGCGCTGAAGGTGCCGGGGCCGAGCGCTGGATCTTGCTCTCCGAGGCCCTGCGCGGTGGCGGCCAAGACGTCCGGGCGGCGGCGCTCTTGGAGGAGGCCCGGCTGCGTTTCCCCGAGGACGAGCGGGTGCCCCTGGCCTTGGCGAAGACCTACCTCGCCCTCGACCAGCCCCTCTCCGCCGGGCTCGTGCTGCAGTCGGCGGCGACGCGGCGCCCAGAGCTCGCCGTGGAGGCCGCCGAGTGTTTTCGCCGCGCAGGCCAGCTCGACCGCGCCATCCGCCAGAACGGCGAGGTGCCCGACGGCCCGACGAAGACCCGCCAGCGCCTCGGCCTGCTCTTGGAGGCTGAAGACTTTGAGCGCGCCGCGGCCCTCACCCCCCGGGCGACACGCCTCGGGCTGGTCGAGGAGGACGAGGTCGCCTACGGCCTGGCCTACGCCTGGATGCGGCTCGGCGAGGCCCAGCAGGCCGAAGCCCTGCTCAAACACATCGAGGATCCCAAGGTGTTTCAGCGCGCCACCCAGCTCCGCGCGGCCCTGGCCGCCTGCGCCGCGGAGGGCACATGCGGCTGAGCCCGGCGCTCTTCGGCCTCCTCGGCCTGCCGGGCCTCGCCTGGGCTGAGCCCTCGGGGCGTGTCGTCGGCTGGGCCTTTGAGGAGGGCGGCGCCCCGGCGGAGGGCCTCTCCTTGACCCTCTGCGGCCAAGTTGTCGTCACCGACGCCCAAGGCGCCTTCGCCGTGCCCTGCGCCCCGGGAGAGGTCGCCCTCACCGGCCCCGGCTGGTCCGCGCTGAGCGTCGTCGCCCCGGGACTCGACACAGAGGCCCTGCTCACGGTCAAGGGCGGCGTCATCACCTCGGCCTCGGTCGAGGCCCCGCCGCTGGCCGAGCGTGTCGCCGAGGACGCCGTCTTCGTCAACCTGACCGGGGTGATCCTCGACGCTGAGACCGGCGCCCCCGTGCCCGGCGCCCGGGTGTACGCCCGGGGCCAAGACGCCGAGGGCCTCAGCGACGAGGCCGGGCGCTTCACCCTGAGCCTGCCCGTCGGGGAGCACCAGCTCTCCGTGGTCCACGCCCGCTACAGCGCCGAGAGCCTCGCCGTCACCGCGACACCTGACACAGTCGCCACACCCCTGAGCCTCAGCCTGCGCCCCGCCGGGCTGAGCCTCGCCGACTGGGTCGTCTCCGCGCCCCGGGTGGAGGGCGGCACCGCCGCGCTCCTCGACGAGCGCCGGGAGGCCAGCACGGTGAACGACGTGCTCGGCGCTGAAGAGATGGCCCGCTCCGGCGCGTCCGACGCCGCCGCCGCCTTGCAGCGTGTGACCGGCCTCACCCTGGTCGGCGGGCGCTACATCTACGTCCGCGGCCTCGGCGAGCGCTACTCCTCGACCCTGCTCAACGGCTCGTCTTTGCCCTCCCCCGAGCCCGAGCGCCGGGTGGTGCCCCTCGACCTCTTCCCGGCCTCGATGCTGGAGGCGGTCATCGTGCAGAAGTCCTACTCCCCGGACATGCCCGGGGAGTTCGGCGGCGGCGTGCTCTCGCTGCGCACCCGCAAGGCGCCGAGCGAGCCCACCCTCAAGATCGGGCTCTCCGGCGGCTTCACTCAAGGCGTCACCGGGCAGACCGGGCTCATGGCCCCCGGCGGCGCCCGGGACTGGACCGGCCGCGACGACGGCAGCCGGGCCATGCCGCTGGGCATCGCCACCGCCGACAAGGCCCTCACCACCGGCAACATGTTCGTCGAGGGCTACAGCGACGAGGAGCTTGAGGCCTTCGGCGAGAGCCTGCCCAACCGCTTCGTGATGAGCCCCCGCACCTTGCCCCCGGACGCAGGGCTCTCGGTGTCGGGCGGTGACAGCGTCACCCTCGGCGGCCTCACCTTGGGCGGCCTCGCGGCCGTGAGCTACGGCCAGAGCTGGGACCTCAACCGGTACGAGCGCACCTGGTACTCCTTGGGCAGCGACGGCCTCCAGGTCTATGAGCGCTACGACTTTGAGGAGGTCGAGCGCAACGTGCGCCTCGGCGGCGTCGTGACGACGAGCGCCCAGTGGGGCGACGAGCAAGAGATCGTGCTCACCAGCGCGCTCAACCGCAACACAGACCAGTCCGAGCGCCTGCAGGAGGGCTTCGACGCAGAGGAGGGCGCCTTGGCCCGCACCTACCGCTCTCGCTGGATCGAGCGGCAGCTCCTCTACGAGCAGGTCACCGGCCATCACCCCGTCGGCGACGGCCTGCTCATCGACTGGCGGTACGGCTTCGCCAAGGCCACCCGCGTTGAGCCCGACCGCCTGGAGTGGTCCACCCTGCAAGAGACCGACGGCGACTGGGTGATGCACCCCAAACAAGGCCGGTTCTTACGTTATTACGGCGGCATGGTGGACCGCAGCCACGACGGGGCGTTTGATCTCACCGTGCCCGTCGAGCTCGGCGAGCGGTCGCTCACGCTCAAGGGCGGGCTGTGGATGACGCACAAATCCCGGGCGTCGGAGCTGCGCCGCCTGGGCTACAAGATCGACAACGCCCAAGACATCGTCGGCCTCTCCTCGGACCAGTGGTTCACGAAGGAGCACATCAACGCCGACCAGATCCGCCTGGAGGAGTCGAGCGCCGAGAGCGACGACTACACCGCCCAGCAGCGCCAAGAGGCGGTGTACCTCATGGCGACGGTGCCCGTGGGCGAGCGGCTGAACGTCGTCGGCGGCGCGCGGCTGGAGCGCTCTACCCAAGAGGTGCAGTCCTACAAGCTCTTCTCCGTGGACCCCACCGACGCCTCCTCGACCACGACCCTGCGCACCACCGACCTCCTCCCCGCGCTCAACACCGCCTACGACTTGGGTGATACGCAGAAGCTTCGTGTGTCTTACGCAAAGACCGTGAGCCGCCCCGACCTCCGGGAGCTGAGCGAGGTGCGGTACTACGAGGTCGTCGCCAACCGCGCCATTCAGGGGAACCCGGAGCTGCAGCGTGGCCTCATCCACCACGTCGACGCCCGCCTGGAGCGTTACCCCGCCCCTGGCGAGAGCGTGTCGTTGGCGCTCTTCTACAAGCGCTTCTTGGACCCCATCGAGAGCGTGGTCATCCCCGGCAGCGACCAGACGCGCAGCTTCGACAACGCGCCGTCTGCGACGAACCTCGGCGTCGAGCTTGAGGCCCGGCGGGCGATCCCCTGGGTGCCGAACCTCTACGCCGCGGGCAATGTCTCCTTCATCCGCTCCCGGGTGGACCTCACCGGCCTCGACGGCACACAGACCTCGACGACACGGCCGCTCCAGGGCCAGTCGCCCTACGTCGTGAACGCCCAGCTCAGCTACGAGGACGCCGAGCGTGGCCTCAACGCCGCGCTCTTGTACAACGTCTCCGGCCCCCGCATCGACCAGGTCGGCGTCGCCGGGCTGCCTGACGCCTATGAGCTGCCCGTGCACCGCCTCGACCTCGTGGCCAGCGCCGGGCTGCCCCGGGGCTTCACCGCCCAGGTCAAGCTGCAGAACCTGCTCACCCCGGCCCTGCGCTCCCGGATGGGCTCGGAGTACACCTACCTCCAGCCCGCAGACCAGTGGTCCGCGAGCCTCGGCCTGAGCTGGGGCCTCTGAGGGCGCCCCCGCGCTTGAACGTGGCCGCGGTATCGAATAGTGGGCAGCCCTGCCTTCGAGGAAGCCATGGCCAAAGCCCCCGACCTCTCCAACGTCCGCAACATCGGCATCGCCGCCCACATCGACGCCGGCAAGACCACGCTCACCGAGCGGCTCTTGTTCTTCACCGGGGCGAGCCACCGCATCGGCGAGGTTCACAACGGCGAAGCGCACATGGACTACATGGCGGAGGAGCAGGCCCACGGCATCACGATCACCGCCGCGGTGACGAAGTGCCCCTGGAAGGGCCACCTCATTCAGGTCATCGACACCCCTGGGCACGTCGACTTCACCATCGAGGTCGAGCGCTCCATGCGTGTGCTCGACGGCGCTGTGGTCGTGCTCGACGGCGTGCGTGGGGTCGAGCCCCAGACCGAGACGGTGTGGCGCCAGCGCTCCAAGTTCGGCGTCCCGGCGATGTTTTTCATCAACAAGATGGACCGCCCCGGCGCCGACTTCGGCCGGGCGATGGACACCATCCGCCAGCGCCTCAAGGCCGAGCCCGTGCCCGTCGTGGTGCCGCTCCCCAGCGAAGGCGCGGTGATTCACCTCATCGAGAAGACGCGCATCCGCTTCTTGGGCGAGAGCGGCGAGCAGGTCGTCTCCGAGCCCTGCGACGAGGACACCTGGGCGTCCTTGGCCGAGCACCGCGAGGGCCTCTTGCTCGCCTGCGCTGAGGTGGACCCCAAGATCGAGGAGCAGGTGATGATGGAGGAGGAGCCCAGCGCCGAGGCGTTATGGGCCGCGCTCCGCAAAGCCACTCTGCTCGGCAAGGCCAACCCCTGCTTCGGCGGCACCGCGCTCAAGAACCTCGGCGTGCAGCCGCTCCTCGACGGCGTCGTCGCGCTCCTGCCCGCGCCGCTGGACCGCCCGGCCTCCATCGGCACCACCGCCAAGGGTGAGGAGCTCGTCGAGATGGACCCGGCCGGCCCCTTCGCCGCCGTGGCCTTTAAGGTGCAGCTCTGGGAGGGCCGCCGCCACGTCTTCGCCCGGGTGTACCGCGGCCACCTCTCGCCGGGCGACGAGGTGCTCATCGCCGGGAGCGAGCCCCTCAAGAAGGAGCGTGTGGCGCGCATCTTTGATGTAGACGCCGCGAAGAAGACCCGCATCGAGGACGCCTGGGCCGGGGAGATCATCCTCATGGCCGGGCTGCGCCACGTCACGACCGGCGACACCATCTGCGCTCCCGCGCACCCCGTGATGCTCACCCGCATCGAGGCCCGCGACCCCGTGCTCGGCCTGGCGATCGAGCCCATGGCCTCCAAAGACGAAGAGAAGCTCCTCGACGCCTTGGGCAAGATCCAGGAGGAGGACCCGACCCTCAAGCTCCAGGAGGACAAAGAGACCGGCCAGCGGGTGCTGCGCGGCATGGGCGAGCTGCACCTGCAGATCACCTTTGAGCGCCTCAAGCGGGAGTTTGGCCTGGAGGTGCGTGTGGGCCGCCCCGACGTCGTCGTGCGCGAGACCATCGCCGGTCCGGGCAGCGCCGAGGCCCTGTTCCACCGCGTCATCGAGGCCGACACCAAGACCATCGAGCTCAAGGCCGCGGCGAAGGCCTCCGTGCGCCCCCTCAACCGCGGCGACGGCATCAAGTTTGTCGGCAAGCCCAGCTTCAAGCCCGACGGTGTCCCGGTGACCCCAGCCGTCGCCGACGCGGCGATGCTCGGCGCCAAAGACGCCACCATCGCGGGCGTGGTGGACGGCAGCCCTCTGCAGGACGTGGAGGTCACCCTCTACGAGGTCGAGCTCTTCGGCCCGGCCTCGTCCCCCCAGGCCGTGCGTGTCGCCGCCGCCGAGGCCGTGCGCAAGAGCCTCCAGGCCGCGGGCGGCCTCGTCCTGCGCCCCATCATGGCCGTGGAGGTCGTCACCCCCGACGACACCCTCGGCGCCGTGCTCGGCGACCTCCAGTCCCGCCACGCCCTGATCCACGGCACCACGAGCATGGGCGACGTGTCGTCTGTGCAGTGTGACTGCGCGCTGGACCGGCTCTTGGGCTACACCACCGTGCTGCGCAGCATGACCAAGGGTCGTGGGCAGTTCACGATGGAGTTTGCGCGGTATGACGTCGCTTAGGCCGCGCCTACCGCAACCCCCGCCGCCGCCGTAGCCACCAGCTCAGGCTCGTGAACACGCCGATGAGCGTGGGCCACAGCGGGGCGGCCCAGAGCGGGGTCTCCCGGGCCTCACGGACGAGGCGGCCGGCCTCGGCGTCGAGCTGGGGAGGGCCGTAGTCGCCGGGGGTGTAGTGGGTGCCGCCGACGGACTGGGCGAGGCGGGCCAAGAAGGCCGCGTCGGGGCTGAGCTCGTCGAGCTCGGGGTCGCGGTCGGTCACGGCGTAGACGGTCTCGCCTTCACCCAAGGCCCCGCCCGCGGCGCTCGCGGCCTTCACCTTCACCCGCCAGGGGCCACGGCGCTCGGCGGGCAGGCGGACGAGCGCCTCGCCGGTCTTGTCGGTGACGGCCTCAAAGGTCACGACCTCACCGCCGGACTGGGCGCTGCCCTCGATCACCGCGCCCTCGACGCCGCCGAAGCCGACGTCGCGCACCCGCACGGAGAGCGGCACCTCCTCGCCCAGCAAGAAGTTCTCCCGGGCCGCGGCGACCTGCACACGGTCACCCTCGGGGTCCTTCACCAGCCAGCGCATCGTGTTCTTCCAGAAGCGCAGGTAGGCCTGGTTTCCTTGGCCCAAGGCGGCCTCGGCCATGATCCAGCGCCAGGTGGAGTCGCCCAGAAGCGCCATGGTGCGGCCGCGGCCCACCTCACGCACGGCGAGCACGGGCATAGGCTCGCCCTTCTGTGTGCGGAGGGTCGGGTGGCTCAGGAGCACCGCGCTGCCCGGCGCGGCGCCAGCGCTGAGGTTGAGGCCGTCTAAGGCCGAGAGCCGACCCCAGAGGGCCTCGTTCTCCGTGGCGTCCCCCAAGAGGCGCGTCACGGGGTGGACCCGCCCGGCGTTGGTGAGGCGAGGCTGGAAGGCCGCGGCGTCTGTGCGAGGTGAGCCCGCGCCCAGCTCGACGGGCAAGATGCCGCTGATGGGGGTGCCCTGGTAGTCGCCCTCGTCAAACGAGCGGTCGCCGCCGATCATCACAAACGCCCCGCCCTCCTTCACGAAGGTCGCGACGTTGCCGAGAAGCTCCCCGGCGAGCTCCTGAAAGTAGGGCCGGTAGTCGAAGTTCTGGAAGATGACGAGGTCAAAGCTCGCGAGATCCTCGGCGAAGAGCTGCTCGTAGGGGAACTTGATGAGGGAGAGCTCCTTCTCGTCGTAGCTCGACCGTGTGTCTTCGTGGGTGCGGAGGATGAAGAAGCTCACGAGGTCAACGGCGGGGTCTTGCTTGAGGAACAGCCGCAGAAACTTCTGGTCGAAGCTCGGCGATCCGCAGACCTGGAGCACCCGCAGGCGGTCGCGCACCACCCGCACCGCCACGGGCATCGTGTTGTTTCCCGGCACCGCGTCGCCCTCCCACACCGGGACGGAGACCTCGTACACAAAACGCCCGGACTTGTTGGGCTTCACCGAGAAGTTCACCTTGCCCGACCCGTCCGAGCCCAAGGCCACGTCGCGCTGGGCGAGCAGGCGGCCGTCTTGGGTGAGGCTCACCGGCACGTTTCGGCCCTCAAAGCCGGGCGCCGCCAAGGTGACGTCGAGGGTGAAGGGGCTGTGCATGAAGCCGAAGCCGCCCGCGCTCACGGAGACGACGCTCACGTCGTCGAGGTCGCCAGGCACCCCGGCTTGATACACGGTCAGGGGGCCGGGCAGGCGCGGCGGCTCGGGGCTGTCCTCGTTCGTGTAGCGGGCGCGCATCCCGCCACGGTCAAGGCCGTCGGTGAGCACGATCACCCCGGCGAGGCGCTCCCCGGCGTACCGCTCGCTCACCCCCCGGAGCGCCTGGGCGAGATCGGTGCTGCCCTGCTCAAAGCTGGGCTCCCCGCCCGCCGTCAGCTCGCGGCCAAAACGGAAGACCTCCAGGCGATCTGAAGGCACGAGGCCCCGCACCTCGGCCAAGGCGCGCTCCCCCCGAGGCTTCCCCGCCTCCAGCACCCCCATGGAGCGGCTGTCGTCGATGAGCAGCACGGTGCGCGGAGGCTCGCGGTGCCCCGCCTGCTCCACCCACACCGGGCCCGAGGCGGCGAAACAAGCCACGGCCAAGGCCACGGCGAGGCAGAGGAGCTCCACCCCGACGGGCGGGGAACGGCGGGCGTCACGCCAGGTCACAACGAAGATGACGATCGCCGCCGCGACGGCGAGGCCCAAGAGCCCGCCGGGCGTCGTGAAGGTCAAGGCCGCGTCGGGGCCGACCTCACCGCCGAGCCACCACCAGAGGCTCACAGCCGACCCTCCTTCATGAGCTCAGCGACGTGGGCCTGGTCTTGTTTGTAGTTGGAGGTGAGCGCGTACATCACGAGGTTCACCGCGAGCTTCACGGCCTCGCGGCGCTGGCTCTCGCCCCCCGGCGTGCAGGGGTAGGTGCCGCGGCCGTCCGCGCCCCGGGAGAGCGCGCCGGAGAGGTCGTTTCGGAAGTACACGAGCGGCGTGATCTCGCCTAAGCTCACCGCCTCGACGTGGTCAAAGAGCGCCACGCGGCCGACCGGGCGGTTGATGAGGAAGAAGCTGCGGAAGATCGCGTGGTCTGAGGGCAGCGGGAAGAGTGAACGTGTGGGGAACAGCCGCCCGATGAGCTTCCGCACGCTGTCGTCAAACGCCGAACGTTTGAGCCCCGTGGCGTCGTCGATGAGCAGAAACCCGCCGTAGGTGAGGTAACGGCGGAGCTGCTCGATGGCGGCGTCGCTGAGAGGCTCCAAGGCCGCGTCGCCGACGAGCGCCGCGAAGGGGTGCTCAAAGAGCGCCGGGTCCTCGGGGGCGATGCGCGGCACGCGGCTCACCGTCTCAATCGACGTGGTCTGGTCGATCTCAAACAGCAGGCGGCTCCAGGCCTCGGGCCGTGAGATCGAGCCCCCGGGCATGTTGATCTCAACACAGTCCACCTTAGACGCCTCACCAAACGCGAGGCTGTCCCGGGCGCCCAGACAGGCGGTGGCGGCGGCGGCGGCGCCGAGGCGGAGCGCGGCGCGACGGCTGAGCGGGCTCATGAGGACTCCCGGCGGGCGACGAGGGCTTGGGCGAGCAAGCAGGTGATGGCGAGGCCCAGGGCCCAGGGGCCGAGGCGCACGTGGCGCTCGGTGAGGGCGGGGTCGATGGCGGCGGTGGCGGCGGTGAGCGGCTGGGGGGCGCGCACGTCGGACTCCTCCGCCGGGGTGTTCACGGCGATGAGCGCGACGGGGGGCTCGTCGCCGACCTGCACGGTGTAGGCGCCGGGCAGGCGGGGCAAGAAGCTCAGCTCGGTCTGCTCCCCCTGGGCGGTCTCCATCGGCACGTCGGCGCCGTCCGGGCCGGTGAGGCGCAGGGTGAGCCCGCCGAAGGGCAGGCGGAGGCTCGTCACCTCACCGACGACCCCTTCAGCCCGGGCCGCGCCCCCGGCGGACTCGCCGCCGAGATAGGCCACGAGGCGCTGGGTGAAGGGCAAAAACACGGCCTGGAGCGGGGCGCTGCCCCAGCCGAGGTCAAAGGACGAGGTCCAGAGGAGCACCCGGCCTCGGCCGATGCGCCGCTCGACGAGCGCCGGGGCGCCGCCCTCAAAACGCATGAGCACCCGCACGCCGTCTTGGCTCGTCTCGGTCCAGCCCGTCTCGGTGAACGCGCCGAGGCCCATCACCCGCCGTGTGGTCACCCGGCGGAAGGCCTGGCGCCCCTCCTCGGCGAAGGCCTCAAAGAGCTCCAGGCTCGGGTCGGGGAGCTCCAGGGGCACGCCGCCGGAAGCCGTGAGGTCGATGAGGTCCCGGGGGCGCTCCAGCGGCGCGGGCATGAGCGCCCGGAGGGGCTCGTTGTAGCGCTCGGCGGTGAGGTTGTCCCCGGCGCTGAAGATGACCCCGCCGCCGCCGCGCACGAAGTCGAGGAGCTTGCCCGCCCAGGGGGAGGGGTCGGCGACGTTGGCCAAGAACACGACCTGGTGCTCTTCAGCGCTCAAGGCCGCGAGGCCCGAGGGCGCGACGACCTGGGGCAGCACCCCGCCCCGGGCGCCGCCCCAAGGCGCCAAGGCCCGCTCCAAGAAGTAGACCTCGGAGCGCACGGGGGTGGCGCCGGGATCGCCGTCCACGACCATCACCCGAGACGCGCCGACCCGGGGCAGGTGGAAGTAGCGGGTGTTGTCGGCCTCCAGATCCGTGTCCATCACCCGGGCCCAGGCGACGCCGCCGGGCACGGTCGGGGGCACGGTGACGCGCTCCTCGGCCTCTCCCCCGGCGGGCAGCTCGACGAAGGCCGTGATCTCCGAGCCGTCGGGCAGGCCGACGGTGACCGGCGCCTCGACATCCACGCTGCCGTAGTTGGCCACGCGCAGAGTGACGCTGCCGCCCTCTAGGCCGTCGCCGTAGCGGGCGTCGAGCACGGTGAGGTTCGCCGGGGGGTCGTTGCGGGTGGGCCGGGGCAAGACCACCCCGCCGCGCTCGACCAGCCGCGCGAGCTCTCCTTGGGCCTCAGAGATCGTCGTCGGTCCCGCCTCGTCGGTGTAGACCAAGACCTCGCCGCGCTCTCCGGCCAAGAGCGCCCTCGCCTCGCGGAGCCCACCCTCCAGGTCCGTTCGTCCGTAGCTCGGCTGAAGGTTGACGAGCGCGTCACGAATAAGCCCAAGCTCGGCGGTCAAGGTCGGGGTGAGCTGCCGGGCCTCACCGCCGATGAGCACGAGGCCGCAGAGCGTGCCCGGCGGGAGCTGCTCCAAGGCGGCGAGGGCCTCGTCCCGGGCCCGGGTGAGCAAGGTGCCCCCGGCGTCGCGCTGGCTCATCGAGAGGCTGTCGTCGACGATGAGCACCACGCGGCCGAAGGCGCCGATCGCCGCGGGGTCTCCTGGCCAAGAGAGCTGGGGCTGGGCGGCGGCGAGCACGGCGAACAACAGGGCCAAGACCCGCAGCGCCAAGAGCGCCCGATCCTTGAGGCGGCGGCGCTTCTCCAGGCGCTTCACCATCCTGCGCAAGAGCATCATCGCGCCGAAGGGCACCCGCTCCGAGGGGCGCTGCTGGGCGAGGTGCGCGAGGATCGGTCCCAAGGCCAAGGCGCCTAAGGCCAAGGCCAAGGGGGCGAGCAGGCCGAGGTTCATACCGCCCCGAGGTCGCGGTCGGGCATGGCGCGCCGCCCGGTGATCATCGGCGCCAAGGCCGCGTGCAGGGGGAGGTCCGTCCAGGCGGGGTAATAACGGCCGCGGTGCTCGGCGAGGCCGCCGCGCAGCTCCTCCAGCCAGGCGTTGAGCACCCCACGCAGCTCCGGCGCGGCGCCGATGGGGTCGATGGGCAGGGCCTCGCCGCCCTCGGGGGAGAAGTAGAGCGCCGGGCGCTCAAAGTCTAAGGTGAGCTCGCGGCGGTCCATCACATGAAAGACCGCGAGGTCCGGGCGCCGCCGGGAGAGCGCGGAGAGCGACGGCATCCAGCCCTCGGGCTCCTCCATCAGATCGGAGATCAGCGCCACGAGCCCCCGACGCATCCGGGCGAGCTGGGCGCCGCCCCCGCGGGCGGGCAGGTAGGCCCCGGCGCCCGGCCCCGACCCACCGAGCACGAGCAGGCCCACGGGCTCCTGCTGCTTGATGAGGTAGTAGGCCAAGGTCGCCGTCAACACCAAGGAGTATCCGAACTTGGTGCCCTCAAGCTCAGGCAAGGTGTAGGGCGAGCCTTGCCCCGTCGAGAGGTCCCCGGAGGCGTCCAAGACGAGCACACACTGCAGCTCCGTCTCGACCTCGTAGCGCCGGACCACGAGGCGATCCGAGCGGGCCAGCACCTTCCAGTCGAGGTCGCGCAGGCTGTCGCCGGGGCTGTAGTCCTTGTAGTCGGCGAACTCGACGTTCGCGCCGACGCGGCGGCTCTTGTGGCCGCCGTGCAGGAGCCCCTCCACCGTCTGCACCGCGAGGAGGTGCAGGCGGCGAACCCGGGCGAGGACGTTGGGATCCCAGAGGATCACGAGCGGGGCACCCCGCGCAGGATCTCGGCGATCACCTGGCTGGGGGTCACGCCTTGGGCCTCGGCCTGGAAGTTGAGCAGCACGCGGTGGCTCAGCACGGCGGCGGCGACGGCGGCGACGTCATCGACGCTCGGCACCTCGTTGCCGTGGAGCGCGGCCCAGACCCGAGCGCCGACGGCGAGGTGCTGGGAGGCGCGGGGCCCAGCCCCCCACTGCACATAACGGCGGGTGGCCTCGGGGGCGTCGGGGCCAGGGCGGGTGGCCCGGGCGAGGCGCACGGCGTAGCGGGTGACGGCCTCGTTCGCGGGCAGGCGGCGCACGAGGCCCTGCAGCGCGAGGAGCAAGGAGCGGTCGAGCACCGGGACGATCTCCGCGGGCTCCCCCACCGTCGTGCGGCGCACGATCTCCAGCTCTTCAGCCTCGCTGGGGTAACCCACCTCGATGGAGAGCATGAAGCGGTCGAGCTGGGCCTCGGGCAGGGGGTAGGTGCCCTCTTGCTCAATGGGGTTCTGGGTGGCGAAGACCTGAAACGGCGCCTCCAAGGCGTGCGTTCGGCCCGTGACCGTCACCTGGCGCTCCTGCATCGACTGGAGCAAGGCGGCCTGGGTCTTCGGCGGGGTGCGGTTGATCTCATCCGCCAGGAGCAGGTTCGTGAACACCGGGCCAGGGATGAACCGTAAGGTCCGGCCGCCCGTCGAGCGGTCCTCCTCCAAGACCTCGGTGCCGGTGATGTCGCTCGGCATGAGGTCCGGGGTGAACTGCACCCGGGAGAAGCTCAGGCCGAGGGCCTTCGCCGTCGTCGAGACCAAGAGGGTCTTCGCGAGGCCCGGCACGCCGATGAACAGGCAGTGGCCTTGGGCGAAGAGCGCGGTGAGCATCAGCTCCACCACGGGCTCCTGCCCGACGATCACCCGGCCGATCTGCTCTAAGAGGCGCTTGCGGGCCTGGGCCAGCTCTTCAAACAGCTCTACGTCGTTCATCCTCAGCCTCTTGTGTCGGCGCGGGGGGCGCCTGCTTCCTCTACCGCGTCGCGCGCGCGCCCGCCGGGGCGTCTTGATAGCGAAGAATCACCAGCGCCCGCTCGTGGCGCGCCGCGAGCTCCGCCCGGCCTTGGGCCCGATAGAGCGCGACGAGCTGCTCGTGCAGCGCAGGGTCGAAGGGGTTCACGTCCGCCGCCGCCTTAAACGCCCGCAGGGCCGCGGCGTCCTCGTCTTGGGCGAGGAGCAGCTCGCCCAAGAGGCGCTGGTTCTTGGGGGAGCCGGGGTAGTAGATGAGGTTCTCCCGCAGCAAGGTGATCGCGAGGTCCGCCTGGCCACGGGCGGCGAGGGCCTCGGCGCGGCGCAGGGTGAGCAGCGGGCCAGGGGGCTCATCTTGGGGCACGGCGCGCTCGTAATAGACGAGCGCCGCCTCGTAGTGGCCGCGCTCGGCCATGAGCTCGCCGAGGCGGGTGAGGTTCGCGAGGTCTTGGCGCCGGGCGAGCACAGGGTCGGCGGCGAAGTCGGACTCCTCGCCGTCTAGTGTGGTGGGCGTGGCGGCGACCTTCACGCCGACGAGCTCCAGGCCCTTGAGGTAGAGCCGCCAGCTCGCCTCAAAGGCGGGGAAGTCGCCGCCGTTGGCGACCTGGGCGACGGCCTCCCTGGCGTCTTCGCCCTCACGCACACGCTTGAGCACCCGCACGAGGGCCTGGCGATCCGTCGTGAGCTGCAGGTGCTCCATCATCGTGGCCACCTGGGCGTAGGCGAGGCCCGCCATGTCCGCCGTCGGCAAGAGCGCCATGGAGGGGTGCATCTGGTCAAAGGTCACCCACTGCCCGGACTGCAGGGCCCCGGCGAGCAAGGACTGGCTGCGCACCTCCAGCACGAAGTCATCCTCACGCCAGAGCATGTCCATCGACTTCGCGATGCCCTCCTGGAGCCACACCGGGGCCTTGTCCTTGGAGTGGTACGACACGACGCCGTGGATCCACTCGTGCACGACGGTGTCTTTCCAGTCGTAGCCGCCGCCGCGGACACGGGGGCTCGTGACGAGCAGGCGGTTCCACTTGGAGATGGCGACCACCCCCGTCGTGCGCACGGCCTCGCCGGGCAGCCCGGAGGCGACGATGAAGGACTGCCCGTCGGGGTAGAGCTCCAGGCGCACGAGGCCCGGCACGTCGCCGCCGAGGCGGGGGGCGATGCGGGCGCGGGCGAGGTTCAGCGCCTCGACGGCCTCCTCGACGAGCACCCGCTCGACGCCGGGGTGGTGGCGGACCTCGACGTCCCCGACCCGGCTCACGACGAGGCCGGCGTGCACCTCCGCCGTCGCGGCGTAGAAGCGCTGCTCCCCGGCGAGGCCCGCGGCGATGTCGGCGGCGGGCTCGGCGCCGACGTAGGGGTCATGCGGCGGTGTCCCGGCGAGCTGGTCGAGCTTGATCTGGTTCGCCCGGGGCGCCAGGGCCTTGAGCCGCGCGGCGGCCCCGGCGGCGTCGCCCTCGTGGAAGAGCACCCGCCCGGCGAGCAGCTCGGCCTCCGGCGAGCGGTCCCCGTCGGCGGCGAGCTCGTCGACGACACGGCGCGCGCAGGTGAGATCGCCCTCCTTGAGGCAGACGAAGCCCTCGCGGGGGGTCGCCGCCTGGGCGAGCCCCGCGCAGAGGAGCAGGAGGCTACTGACGAACCAGCTCTTCATAATACCGGCGCTTCTGCGCCTCGTACTCCTCGGGGACCGTGGCCTGCATGCCCTCAAGCAGCGCCTTTCGGTACTCGTCGGGGGTGCGGAACTCTTCAGGGTTGGGCAGCTCGATGCGCCCGCCGGGGTCGTCACCGTCGGGGCCGTCGGCGGACTGGGCCTCCTCATCCCCCTCACGACCGCCTTGGCCACCTTCTTGCTGCATTGCAGCAGACATCTCCCCCATGGCGGCGCCCGCCTGGGAGAGCGCCTCGATGGCCTGGCGGACGCGGTCGGCGGCGGCCTCTTCAGCGCCCTCGGCCTCGACGGCCCGGGCGCGGTCCAAGGCGGAGTCCGCCCGGCGCATCTCGCGGTCGGCGCCCTCCAGGCTCTCGACGAGGCCCGGGGCGCCCATGGGGAGCTGCTCCGCGAGCTCTCGGGCGAAGGGGGTGACCTCCAGCACGTCGTTCCGGAGGGTCTCTTGGGTGGGCGACTGGCGCTGGAGCTTCTGGGCGAGGGCCGGGCTCGCGCGGTTCTCGCGCTCATCGGCGCCGGAGAGCAGCTCGACGAGCTCTTGGGCCACGGACGCGGCCTCGCTGAGCGCCGCCGTCGCCGCGGCGTCCCCGCTGAGCCCCGTCTCCCCGCGCCAGCCCTTCGCCGCGCTGATCGTGCCGTGGAGGTCGAGGGCCCCGAGCATCGCCCGCTGGGTCTCTTGGCGGGCGGTGACGGCGTCTCGGGCGCCGACGGCGCGGGCGGCGCGCATGGCCTGGCGAAGCAGGCGCTCGCTGCGGGCGAGCTCGGCGTCAAAACGCTCCTCGGCGTTCAGGAGCACGGCGGCGTCGGCCTCTCGGGTGAGGGACTCCAGGCGCGCGGCGAGGCGGTCGGCCTCGGCCCAGAGGCTCGCGAGGTCATCGGCGCCGCCACCTTCACTCTTGCGCGCGGCCTGGGTCTCGGCGAGGAGCGCGCGCTCGGCGGCCTCGATGCGCTCAAGCTCCTCGATAAACTCCTTGATCTTCTGCTCGTCCTCCTCCGTCGTCTCGTCCATGTTGCGCTGGATGCTCTGTAAGGTCGCGGCAAAACGGGCGATCTGGTCGGCGAGGAGCAGGGACATCTGCTGGGCCCCGGCCTCATCCCCGGCGGCGATGAGCTGGCGGGTGCGGTCGCTGGCGCGGCCGATGTCCGCCATCCAGTCGTTCACGAGCTCGCTCAGGGCGCCGCCGTCGTACTCCTTCGCCGTGCTCTGGAGCTTCTGCGCGAGCTCATCGAGCTGGCCCAAGCGCGTGAGCAGCTCACCGGCCGCGGCGCCGTCTTCAGCCCGCGCGGCGAGCTCGGCGCCTTGGGCGGTCATGGTCTCGGCGAGGCCGTAGAGCGTCTGGATGGCGCGGTACCGCACGATACGATCGAGCATGAGGATGTCGATCTCAAGCTGGCCCACGAGCTCGTCGTGCAGCTCGGCCAGGGTGGTGAGGTCGGCCTCGCTCAAGGGGAGCTTGTTGCGCGGGTCGCCGATCTCTTGGGCGAAGCGCAGGAGCGCGGCGCCGAGGCGCCTGAGCTCCTCGACCATCCGCCCCTCCATCGTCCGGTCGTCGAAGCCGTCCCAGTACTGATCGAGGAGCTGCTCCATGGGCTCAAAGCGCCCGCTGGACTGCCCGGCCCAGCGCGCGATCCCTTGGCGATCTTTGGCGATGGGTGAAGGATCGACGATGAAGCCCGCGAGCACATCCACCAGGGCGTCGCGGAGATCCTTCCAGATCTTGAGCTGCCGCCGGGCCTCCCCTTTGGGCCCGAGCACGACCACACGCACGCCCCGGGACTCGCCGGGCTTGGCGCCGCTGATCTCGTCGTTGTCAAAGGCGACGATGTGTAGCGTCACCTCGTCACCGGCCTTGAGGCCGAGCTTGTCTGGGGTGAGGCCCAGGGGCTCGCCGAGGACCTGCTGCGGGGTGAGCAGCCGGCGCAGCTCCTTCTCGCCGCGGCCGACGCGCACGAGCACCCGAGAGAGGCCGTAGTCGTCCCGGGCCTCCCAAGAGAGCGGGATCACCTGATCCCAGGAGACCTCCATGCGGTCCGCGGCGGCCTCGATCGTCACCGTCGGCGGGAGATCGGGGTCGGCGGTGATGGTGAAGTCTGGCGAGCGCTGGCGCTCGGCGCCGCGGTTGAAGAAGAAGCGGTAGGCGCCCTCCCCGGCGATGACGAAGCTGCCGGAGACGTCGCGGCCGCCGGTGAGCTCGCTGCGCTCCGGGGCGGCCTCATAGGCCTGGAGCGCGGCGTCATCAAACACCTCGCCGGTGCGCGCCCGCACGGTGACCCGGGTGCCCGGGGGCCCGTGTGCCTCACCGTTCGAGTTCGGCACCTCTAGCGGCGGGAGCCCGGTGTAGGCCGGGTACTCGTAGCGCAGGACCATGTCGCCGATGAGCGCGGTCACCTCGGCGGCGGGGACGACGGCCTCGGCTTGGGGCGTCGGCGCGGCCTCTCCGCCCAGCCAGGCGAAGGTCTCGACGGGGCCCATCGCCGAGCGAGTCGCGGTGATGGTGAACACCGCGAGCATCACGAGCGCGGCGGCGAGGGCCGGGCGGAGCGCCTTCCGGGGATAAAGCTCCTCGGCCCGGATGTCGGCCACGGCGGCGGCGGCGCGGCGGCTCGCCAAGGCCAAGATGAGCGAAGACTCCCCGGGGAGCGGGACGCCGCGGCGCTCCATGACCGTCGCCAGGCGCCCTCGGAGCGCGGGCCGAGCGGCCTCCACCGCCGCGATCTGCCCACCCTCATCGCTGGCCCGTCGCCAGGCCCAGAGGAGCACCGCGACGCCGACCAACACCAAGACGACCGCGCCGAGCCCGAGGCTGATGCGCGCCTCGCTGCGGCCGACGCCTCCATCGGCGAGGCCCATCGCCAGCGCCCACAGGCCCGCGACCCCAGCGACGCCCCAGAGGGCCGCCCGGGCCGCGACCATCCACCGCGCGCGGCGACGCAGGCCGTCGATGAGGCCGACGAGCGGGCTGATGTCGGGGGCGTCGGGCGCGTCCTCGGCGAAGCTCACGGCGACTCCACCGGCGACCAGGCCGGGACAAGAGGCAGCGCGCGGCGTTTCCCGATCTCCATCGTGAGCCCAACGTAGCCGCGCTCAGGACCTATCACCACGGCCACAGGTTTCGTCTCATAGAGAAGCATCGTGCGGATCGCACGATCTCGGACCGCCCGTGACGACAGCCGGTGATCCTGCACCCCGTAGAGCCACCAGAGGCAGCCGTCCCCCTCGGCGCGCAGGGCCTCGGCCTCCGCGGCGTCCAAGAGGTTGAAGTGGGATCTCTGCTCATCTTCAGGCACCACGCGGAAGTCCTCAACGATGAGCGCGCAGGCGGGCAGGTCGTTCACGTAGATCTTCGGCAGCGCTGGATCCAGCGCCGCGGCGAAGGCCTCTTCGCTCGCGTAGTACCTACGGCGCAGGTCGCTCAGATCCTGCATCATCGGCACAAGAAGCAGGAGCGCCAAGGGCGCCGCCCAACGACGCGCGGCGAGGCCCCCCGCGGCGACGCCCAGGCCGAAGCCCACGTTGAGCAGGTGCCGCGCGCCATAGTCGTCGAAGGTCGCCGACGCGAGGTGAATCCCGGGGATGAGCAAGAGGAGCGGCACAGCGAGCTTAGGTCGCTCGACCAGGGCGATCGCGGCGCCGACGATCAGCGCGGGCCAGGTGATCGGCGCGTCGAAGGGCGCAAAATAGGCGAAGATCCCCAGGTTCATCCAGAACGACGCCGCGCGGGCGTCCGCCCCGGGGGCCTCCCCAGCGCTGAGCACGAGCGCCATAGCGACCGCCCCCAAGACCCCGCCTAGGACGAGGCCCGGCGCCCAACGACCCGGCGCGGGCGGCCGGTAGAGCGCCAACATCAGCAGGGCTGACGGCGCCACCAAGGCCCCCTCCACACGCGTCGCGACGGCCAGCGCGAAGGCCCCGCCCGCCAAGGCCCCCGCCGGACCCGGGCGCGCGCCGTCGATGAGCACCGCCAGAGCCCAGAGCCCCACGGCGAGCAGGGTGTGAGGCAAGATGACGTTGTACGCCGAGGACGACCAGAACACCGCGTCGCCCCAGAGCGCCATGAGGAGCCCCGCGGCCAGCGCCGGGCCGGGCCCCCAGAGCCGCCGCGTCGCGCCCATCCCCGCGGCGATCCCCACGAGCGAGCAGGCCGTCGAGAGCACGATCAGCCAGCGTGGATCGTCCAGCACGATCCCCAGCCCGGCGTAGAGCCACTGCATCGCCGGATAGAGCAAGGTGCCGCCGCGCCCCACCGCCCGCGCGCCCAAGAAGAGGTCGCGGTACTCTGCCTCGTGGCCGTCGAACTCGTGGCGGTGAAGCGGCACCCACAGCGCCCGCACCGCCAAGGCCAGGACGAGCACCACGACGCTCCAGCGGTCCAGGCCCAGCTCACGCCGGAGCCCCCAGGCGCCCCACAGCGCCATGAGCAGCGCCGGGAGCGCGGGCCAGACCGTCTGCCAGGGCTCAAGAGGCGCCACCGGGGTCACAGCCGCCCCTCCACCACACAGAGCAGGTCGCGGCCGAGGCCGTGGTCCTCCCCCACCGAGACGCAGCGGTGTGTGTAGGGCCGCAAGGCGCGGCGGAGCTTGCCCTCGTAGTCATAGGCCGGGCTGTGGTCGTAGAGCACAAACCAGATCTTGCGCCCCGCGTCGAGGTGCCATCCGAGCGCGGCGTCGAGCTGGGCGGGCCAGAGGTCGGTGCTCGTGTGCACGACGCGCCCCCCGAGCCAACGCGGCTGCCCAAAGCCGTAGTCGCTGTACTCGAAGGCCGGCGCGCCGCCTTCTCCACGCCAAGGCGGCGCGGGCTCGAAGGGGCTGAGCCGCCAGAGCACGTCGGAGCTCTGCCGCTTGTCGTCGTCGGGCGCGAGCCCCGGCGCGAGGAGCCACAGGGCGTCCCCCGGCCGTGAGCCCAAGAGGGCCTGGTCCACCCCACGCTCCCAGCCCCGGCGGGCCCAGAGCGCCGAGGCGTCTTCCCAGACCGGCCGGAGCTGCGAGGCCGACACGACGAGGGCGAAGGCCACGAGGACCCTCGGCGCCGCGCCCCAGAGCCCGGCCACGGCGAGGCTCAAGAGGAGCCAGTAGGGCTGCTGGTGCGGCGCGGCGACGCCGAGGGCCATCCAGCCCAAGACGACGAGGCCATAGACGACGCCGACGAGGCCGATTCCCAGCCGCCGCCCCAAGAACACCACCCCGAGGCCCCAGAGCCAGATCACCGGGCCCAACTTCACGCCGAGCCCCTCCCCGACGGTCATGAGGCTGAGCCCGGCCTGGCCGAAGGTCCCCTCCCCGCCCGCGAGCTGCGCCGCGCGCACGACCACCGCCGCGTCGATGGCCGCCATCAGCGCCAAGGCCGTCACCGCCGCCCGCCGATCCCGGCCTAAGACGCTCAGGGCGCAGAGCCCGCCCCACACCCCGCCGAGCAGGTGGCACCAGCCGCCGAGCCCGCCGAGCACGCCGAGCCAGGCCCCGCCGCCTCCCGACATCACCCGCTGCCGCGCCGCCCAGGTCGCCGCCCCCAACAGGCAGAGCGTCGGGTAGTTGTTCACCTCGGCGGCGTACTGGAGCTGCAGGGGGTCCAAGGCCAGCACCCACGCCGCCGCGGCGCCCTCGGCGCGCCCCATGAGCCAGACCGCCCCGGTCGAGGCGAAGGCGCTCCACAAGATCCAGCCCGCCGGGACGCCCCAGGCGAGGTCGAGGGCCCAGAGCACCAAGGAGTGCAGCGGCGGGTGCAGGCCGGTGAAGGTGCCGAGCGCCGCCGCCCACTCCCCCGCCGCCGCGCGGTCGAGCCAAGGCTGGGCGTAGGCCACATACGCCAAGGCCAGCTCATCCCAGCGAAGCGCCGCCTGGACGAGCCGCAGGCCCAACGCGACGACCACCGCCGCCCCGACGGCGCGGACATCGACGGCGCGTTGTGGGGGCGCGGTGTTCACCACGACAGCCTACCCCACCCCGGCCTCGCTCAGAAGCGGGTGCGCACCAGGCCGATGACCTTGCCGACCACCTCCACCCCAGGGCCAGGGGTGACGATGATGGGCTTCATCGTGGCGTTCGCGGGCTCAAGGCGCAGGTGATCGCCCTCGTGGTAGAAACGTTTCACCGTGGCCTCGTCCTCAACACGCACCACGACGATCTCGCCGTTGCGCACGCTGCGCTGCTGCCGGACGATCACGAGATCCCCGTCGAGGATGCCGTCCTCGATCATCGACTCCCCAGTGACCCGCAGCGCAAAACACGGGGTGTTCGCCGGGACAAGGGAGGCGTCGAGGCGCACTGAGGTGTCGTAGTTCTCCTCGGCCAAGAGCGGCGTGCCCGCGGCGACACGACCGATGACGGGTACGGAGACCGTCGAGTGGTCGTGAAAGCTCGTGTTGGAGCGCTCGGTGAGCGCCAGGCTGCGCGCGCTGCCCGGCGCGGTGTGGCGGCTGAGGTAACCCTTCTTGAGCAGGGCCTTCACATGATCCGACACGCCGTTCGTCGAGCGGATGTTCAGCGCGTCGCCGATCTCCCGGTAGGTGGGCGCCACCCCCTTCTGGTCGATCACGGACGCGATATACTCCAAGATCTCACGCTGCCGGGGGGCGAGCTCTTCCATGTCGGCTCCACGTCGTCGGGACACAACACCCTTACTGAACAGACGTTGCTCTGTCAATCCATTCAGGGGCGCATCCGCCGCAGCGGGCTCAGGCGCCGAGCGCCAGCCGCGCCCGCACGACGTAATCGTCGAGGTCGTCCCAGACCGAGACCTCCTCGGGGAGCTTCGAACGATCGTGGGCCTCGGTGAGCGCGGCGTCGAGGGCGTCTAGCGCCGGGTTGTGGTGCGCGACCTCCTCCGCAGAGATGCCGCCCTTCTCTTCGCCGTGCACCTTCCGCTCGATGAGCGCCTCGACGGCGAGGCGATCGATCGGCGCGGCCTGCTCCCGCAACAGCGTCGGCAGGTTCGCCTCGATCACCCCGGCTCGCAGGGCGTAGATGCCCGTCAGCGCGACGCGGTAGGCGTAGAGCAGCTCCTTGACCGTCGCCGAGGGCTTCGCCAAGAGCTTTCGTTGGGAGCCCAAGAAGCCCCGGTAATGGAAGTACAAGGGGCGGATCATACAGCCGCGCCCGATCTCCCGCAGCTCATCCAGCCAGGGACCGCCGTGCACCACGAGGGGGCTCGTGAGCTGCTCTAAGACGTAGCCGTTGCGGCGGGTCATGAGCCCGACGAACTTGCTCAGGTCATGGGCGACCCAGTCGAGCTCCAGGCCCCGGACCTCACCGAGCACGACCCGGGTGTCCTCAAAAGGCCGCAGGCGCAGGACCTCCCGGAGCGGCGCGACGAAGGCGCCGCGCAGGTCGACGTCGGAGTCCGGCGAGCAGAAGCCGTAGAGGTGCGCGCCGCTCACCGTCGCGAAGAGCGGCTGGGGGCCACGGTTGAGCAGCTCCACGAGCGCGGCCCGGGCGTCATCAGGGAGCACAGCGAAGGGCACAGCGTACCTCGGTCAGAGTCCGTCAGGAGGCGCCGCGAACACCGCGGCCAGGTCCTCCACAGACAGCCTTGCCACGTCTATCCCGCCGTCGTCCACCGCAGCGTGCAGAAGCGCGCGCTTCTGGGCGTGGAGCGCGAGCACCTGCTCCTCTACGGTGCCCTCAGCGACGAGGCGATACACGCTCACGGGCCGGGTCTGACCGAGCCGGTGGGCACGATCCGTGGCCTGATCCTCCACCGCCGGGTTCCACCAAGGATCGAGGTGAAAGACGTGATCGGCGGCGGTGAGGTTGAGCCCCGCGCCGCCAGCCTTGAGGCTCACCAAGAAGACGGGCGGGCCGTCATCGGCCTGGAAGCGGTCCACGAGGCGCATTCGGTCTCGGGTGGCGCCTTCGAGCAAGAGCCAGCTCACGCCCCCACGATCGAGGCGATCGGCGACGAGGCGGAGCAGGCTCGGCCACTGGGAGAAGACGAGGCTCTTGTGCCCCTCGGCGATGGCCGTCTCTAAGGACTCCATGAGCACGTCGAGCTTCGCCGAGCCCTCGACGAGCCGCGCCTCGGGGAAAGGCAGCAGCGCGGGGTGGCAGCAGGCCTGGCGCAGCCGGGTGAGGGCCTCCAGGACATGAAGCGTCGCCCGCTCGATGCCGACCTCGTCTACCTGGGCCATGACCGAGCTGCGGTAGCTGTCGCGCACCTGGTCGTAGAGCGCCCGCTGGGCCCGGGGCAAGGTGACGCGCAGGGTGACCTCCTGCACCGGGGGCAGCTCCGTCGCGACCTTGGACTTGAGCCGCCGCAAGAGGAAGGGCCGCACCCGCTGGCGTAAGGCCGCGACGGCCTCGGCGTCGCCCCGGCGCACGGGCTCGCCGTAGCGGCGGGTGAACTGCGCGCGTGAGCCAAAGAAGCCGGGCATCAAGAACTGCATGAGGCTCCACAGCTCGTGGAGGTCGTTCTCGATGGGGGTGCCGGTGAGGGCGAGGCGCCGCTCGGCCTTGAGCGCCCTCGCCGCCCGGGCGACCTGGCTGTCGGGGTTCTTGATGTTCTGGGCCTCGTCGAGCACCACGCAGCGCCAGTGCACGGCGCCCAACCGCTCGGCGTCGAGGCGTAAGAGCGCGTAGCTCGTGATCACGAGCTCGTCGCAGAAGTCCGGGTTGTCCCAGCGCCGCGGGCCTTCGTGTACGCGGGGGCGCAGACCCGGCGCGAAGCGTTCGGCCTCGCGGCGCCAGTTGATGAGCACCGAGCTCGGGGCCACGACCAGAGCCGGGCCGGTGCGGGGCTGGTCAGCGAGCACGGCGAGGGCCTGCACGGTCTTGCCGAGGCCCATCTCGTCGGCGAGGCAGCCAGCGAGGCCGACCTCGTGGAGCCAAGACATCCAGCGGTAGCCGTCGAGCTGGTAGGGGCGCAGCGTCGCGGTGAAGCCCGGCGGCAGGGGGCGATCAGGCACGCCCTCGACCCCGTCCAGGCGGCGGAGCACCGCCTGCCAGGCCCGGGTGTCCCCCTCAGCCTCCTCCAAGAGCGGCGCGGCCAGAGCGACGGCGTGGCCGCCTAGGGCCCCGCCCGCGCCCCGGCGCAGCTCCTCCAGCTCGCCCAGCCGGGCGCCATGACGGCGGAGCCACTCCTCGGGCAGCCGCGCCAAGGCCCCGGCACCGAGGCGCACGACGGAGCGCCCGGCGAGCCAAGACTCCAGCACCGTCATCACCGAGACCTCGTCGCCGTCGATCTCAAAGAGCGCGCGCAGCTCAAACCAGTCCGTGCCCGAGCCCACGACGACCCTGGGGCGCAGGGTGCCCTTCACGCGGTCACGCAGCAGGCGATCCTGGCCGTAGATCGTGAGCATCGGCGCGAGCCCCGGCACCCGCTCGGTCAAGAAGCCCGTCGCCGCCTCGCCGCGCAGGCGCAGGGGCAGCCCCTCGGGCACCAGGGTGGCGACGACCTCGGTGACCTCGGCCTCCCAGGCCCGATCCCGGAGCAGCCAGCGCGGCTCGTCGTCCTCTTGGGGGAGCGGCAGGGCGGCGCGGGGATCGCCGTCTTTGACCACGAGCACGTGGCTGCCGAGGCTGTAGGCGAAGCGAAGCTCGGCGACGAGCTCCGGGCCGTCCTCACGCAGCTCCAGACGCGCCTCGCGGCCATCAGCGCCGACCAAGGGCCCGCCGTCAAAGGCCTCGATGCGCACCGGCAGCGCGCTCACGCCGACAAAACGCTCGACGAAGGAGCGCACCTCCCCCTCAGGCACCCGGGGGAGCGGCGTGGTGAGCAGCTCGACGCAGCCCGCCGGGAAGCGTGGGCTCAGCGGCCGCAGGGCGCCGTCGCCGAGCGCGAGCCAGGTCGTGCCCCAGCCCACCACGGCCCGGACCTCCGGGGACCAGCGCAGGTGCAGCCCGCCGAGCTCATCTTGGGCCTCGCTGACGCAGATCTCCGGGCAGACCGGCTCCCGGGTGACGAGGATGGGCTCCCCGTCGAGGCGCACGTCATCGGCCTTCGCTAAGGCGCCGAGGAGCTGATCCTCAAGCTGACCGACGAGGCGCTCCATGGGCTCCCGCATGCCTCGCCAGGACCGCCGCAGCGTCTCCAGCAGCTCGGTGCGGGCCTCCCAGGCCTCGTGGAACACCTTGTCTTCAGCGCGGAGGCCCCGGAGCTTGGCGTGCACCTGGGGCCAGCTCTTCGGGCAGGCCGTGGGCTGCATCGGCTCGCCCTTCTTGCTCAGGCGCACGAGGCTCCGCTGAATCTCCCAGCGGGACTCGCCGCCGAAGTCCGCCGCGCGGCAGAGGTCGTAGCGGATCCAGCCGTCGCGGTCGGCGCGCTTCACCGGGGGGATGAGCGCCTGGTGCCGCTCGGCGGGGTAGAGCACGAGCTGCCAGCTCGGCTTCTGGAGCCACTCCCGGCCCTCGGCGTCGCTCCAGGCCATGAGCAAGAGCACGGCGGTGATGTGCTCGCAGCTCTGGGTCATCGAGAAGGAGCAGCTACAGTGCAGGCTCGTCGGCAGCACGGGCTGGTCGGCGCGGCCGTAGTAGGTGACGCGGTGCTCGTCGAAGGTCCAGGCGAGGCGCCGCGGGTCACCCTTCGGCGCGCGCTGCACCTGGACGAGGGCGGCCTCGGCGACGGCCTCGGTGACCACACGCCGAAACAGCACCTTCATCAAGAGCGCGACCCGCTCCGCGGTCAACAGACCCGGCGGCGGGGTGCTCTGCGCCTCACCAGTCGGCTCCATCGGGGCCTCCGATCCCCTGCTATGGCCGTCATGGCCCCGGCGCAAGCGCGGCTCAGCGCACCCAGATCTGAATCTCGCTCACCACGACGTCTTCAGGGCTGCCCTGGTCAGCGACCTCCCAGCGCAGCTCTTCAGAGGGCGGCAGGCGCTCCTCCGGCCAGGACCAGACGCGCTCGCCATAGAGCCAAGAGTTCCAGTGCATCCCCCACTCTCCGCCGATCTTGGACTCCAGGCGCTCGGTGCCGAACTTGAGGTAGCCCCGGCAGTCGTCCGGGGGCTCACCCCAGCCGCCCTCGCCGTGCACGTCGTCGTGCTGGCTGGCCTCGGTCGAGGCCCCGCCGCGCCAGGCGCCGCGCCAGGTCTCAAAGGTGAACGGGAGCCGCGCCGTGGCGCGAACGGCGACGGTGAAGCAGCCCTCGACGCTCACCGGATCGAGCATGAAGGCGTCATCATCGAGCCAGCCCTGCTCGCCGAGGCCGTCGCCCGCCACGAGCTCAAAGCTCATCCAGCCCTGCTCGCGGATGAGCGCGCCGTCGATGCGGGTGAAGCCGCCCGCGGCCATGTCGCAGGTGACCTCAAAGGGCTCGGCCCCTTGGCCGTCGCCGTCGGGATCGATGGTGTAGACGCCGTCCGGCGCGCCGGGGCGGCGGGTGAGGTGCTCCAAGCAGGTGCGCGGCGTCGCGCAGGCGCCGGCCTCGCCCGGGCGGCGCGCGTCGACGACGCAGTCCAAGTTCGTGTCACCCAAAGCGGCGAGCGCGCCGGCGGTGACGTCCATCTCTTCGTAATCGCCCCAGCCAGTGTCATGAGCGATGGGCGCGGTGCGGCAGCCGAGCGCCGCGAGCGCGATGAGCGCGAGCATGATTGTCCTCCGATTTGACCCGAAGAACATATCGGGCCCCCCAGCCATAATTTGTCCGCAAGGCCCGTCAGGCCCGCCTTTTCTTCCGCGCTCAGAACCCAGAATTACTCAGTTTCAAACCGGTAAATCGTGGACCCTGGCGGAGCGACCAGCAGCTCCTGCGCGGCGAGGCGCTGGACGCCGATCCGGTCTTTGTCCATCGCCCGAATCTGGCGCCTTAGCGCAGCGTTCTCCCGCTCGATCTCGGCGAGGCGAAGCTCGGTCTCGCCGATCTGCGCGCGGAGCTCATGGCGCCGAACGAGGCCGTGATCGCCAAAGATGGCCATGAGCACCACCGAGCCCATGAGCACGAAGGGCACGATCGTCATGACGAGGCGACGAGCGAGGAGAGCGTTCATCGGTGGCAGCCGCAGCGGGGTTCAGCAGGGATGGCCACGCCGCAGGCGCGATCGGGCGGGCGATCCTCAGTATATGAAACGATCGGAGAACGTCAAGGAGGATCGACTAGTTGCCCGGCGTCTCATCAGGCGACTTCGAGCCCTGCCCTTGCGGATCCGTGGCGATCGCGATGCGGGACAGCCCGTGGCGGCGCGCGAGGTCCATCACGGTGACCACCCGGCCATGATCCACGGCAGCGTCGGCCTTGATGATCACGAGCGAGGACGGATCCTTCAGCGCCACGGCGCGCAGGCGCGCGTCGAGGTCCTTCCGCGTCACGGGCTGATCATCGACGTAGACCTCCCCCTTCTCGGTGAGCCAAAGGGTGATCTGCTCCTTGTCTGAGAGCACGACCTCGGCGCTGGAGCGGGGCAGATCCACCTGGATGCCCGGCGCCGAGATGAAGGTCGTGGACACCATAAAGAACAGCACGAGCTGGAAGATGATGTCGATGAGGGGCGTGATGTCGAGGGTCGGCATCACCCGCCGCGTGGCGCGGAACTTCACTCCGCGCTCCCGGCGCTCGGGCGCTCGGCGCTGGGCTCCGCCGCCACGCGGTCGAGCAGCTCAAGGGCGGCCTCCTCCATGTCGAGGAGCAGGTCGTCCACCCGGGAGAGCAGCCAGCGGTGGGCCATGAGCGCGGGGATGCCGACGCTCAGCCCGGCGAAGGTCGTGACCAAAGCCGTCGAGATGCCCCCGGCGAGCTGGCCGACCTGGCCGATGCCGCCCTCCTCGATCACCCGAAAGGTGAGGATCATGCCCCAGACCGTGCCCAAGAGGCCGAGCAAGGGCGCGATCGCCGCGACGATCCCGACGATCCCCGAGTAACGCTCGAGCTCCGCGGCCTCCCGGCGGCCCACCTCTTCAGCGAGCTCCTTCACCTCGGACCGCACCCGGCCGCGGCCGCGCAGAACCGCCTCCGCCACCCGGCCCCAAGGCGAGTCCGACTGCCGACAGGCGATGAGCGCGTCCTCGAAGCGCCCCTGGCGCACCAGGTCCATCACCATCACCCGGAGGCTGCGCGGCAGCACCCGCCCCTGCCGGAGCGCCCAGAGGCGCTCCAAGAACGCCGCCAGCCCCACGACCGAGCAGAGCCCGATGGGGATCATGAGAGGACCACCGCTCTTCAAGAACTCGAACAAGACCGGCTCCAGGTGTGGCGCTCGGCTCAACTTCGCCGCTCGCCGGGCGCGTGTCAACCGCGCTCACCGGGCGTCACGGCCGCCAGCCCAGGGCGGAGTGTGTCACGATGCGCGTATGGACCGCCTCACCCCTCCAGCACGGCTGAAGCTCCCGCTCACGCTGCTCACCCTCGTGCTCCTCGGGCTGAGCCTCACCCCGGGCTGCCGCGTCGGTTACCTCGTGCGCTCGGGCTACTTCCAGGCCGAGCTGCTGCTCTCCCGGGAGCCCGTCGCGGAGGTTCGCGCCTCGGGCACGCTCAGCGAGGAGGCGCTCACCCGGCTCGACCTCGTCGCTGACGTGAAGGCCTGGGGCCGGGAGATGGGGCTCAGCGCCACGGACAACTACGAGACCGTCGCCGTGCGCTGGCAGCGGCAGATCTGGAACGTGAGCGCCTGTGAGCCCCTCTCGTTCACGCCGCGGACCTGGTGGTTCCCCATCGTCGGGACGATGCCTTACCTCGGCTACTTCCGTAAGGAGGACGCCGAGGCCCGGGCCGAGGCCCTGCGCGAGGACGAGCTCGACGTCTATGTGCGCACGGCCGGGGCCTACTCCACCTTGGGCTGGTTTAAGGACCCCATCCTCCCCCAGATGTTGACCTGGGACGACTTCAACCTCGCCGACACCGTGCTGCACGAGCTCGCCCACGCGACCTTGTGGGTGCCGGGCTCGGTCAAGTTCAACGAGAGCTTCGCCAACTTCGTCGGGGAGATCGCCGCCTTACGTTACCTCCAGGAGCGGCGCGGCAGCCACGACCCCGAGCTCGCCCGGGCCATCGGCCGCATGGAGGACCTGCGCGTCTATCGTGCGCTCCAGCACGCCCTCTACCAAGAGCTCAGCGCGCTCTATGAGGATCCCGCGCTCTCCGATGACGAGAAGCTCGCTCGGAAGCAGGAGATCCTCACCGTGGAGTGGCCCGCCCGGGTGGCCGCGGCGCCGTTCAACGACCCCACGAAGTTCGTCGAGGCCGCCACGAAGGGCGTGTGGAACAACGCCCGGCTGATGCAGTTCAAGACCTACAACACCCATGAGGACGTGTTCGCCGCGGTCTTGGAGCAGGAGGACGGCGACATCTTACGTTTCATCGAGCGTGTCGGCGAGCTGACCCGCCGCGAGCGCGACCCCTTCGCCGCCCTGCGGCGCGGCGCGGGCCTGCCGGAGGAGCCAGAGCAGGCGGAATAACGCGGTTCTGGATCTCCGCTCCAGCCTTTGTCCCCTCCGCGCGCCGATCTGTGGCATAACGGAGGCTGCCCGCTTGGACCGCTTCCACGTAGGAGGGTGCGACGTGCGCCGCAATCGCGGAACAGTAGGCCACTTTGAGCCAGAAGACGGGCTTCAAAGCGCGCTGCTGAGCACATACCTCCGCCACATGGGCGGCATCCCGCTCCTGTCTCGCGCCGATGAGCTTGAGGTCGCGACCCGTGTGCGTGAGGGCGGCCCGGAGGCCGATCTCGCCCGGGTCATCCTCATCAACGCGAACCTCCGCCTCGTCGTCTCGTTGGCCAAGCAGTACAGCTACCGCGGCCTGCCGATGCCCGATCTCATCCAAGAGGGCAACATCGGGCTCATGCGCGCCGTGGAGAAGTTCGACCCCTCCCGGGGCTTCAAGTTCTCGACCTACGCCTCATGGTGGATCCGCCAGTCCATCGCCCGGGCCGTCGAGTCCCAGATCCGCACCATCCGCATCCCGATCTACAAGCTGGAGCTGGTCAACAAGATCAACCAGACCCAGCGGAAGCTGTTCCAGGAGCTCGGCCGCGAGGCCAGCTACGACGAGGTCGCCGAGCGGCTCAACATCGACGTCGAGAAGATTCACGCCGTCCTCCGCCTCACCCGTGAGCCGCTCAGCCTCGACAGCCCCGTCGGCGACGAGCAGGAGTCCACCCTCGCCGACTTCATCGAGGCCGAGGAGACCCCGCACCCCACGGACACGATGGAGGAGGCCGCGATGCGGGAGGAGGTCTACAACGTGCTCGGCGGCCTCAGCCCCCGCGAAGAGAAGGTGCTGCGGATGCGCTACGGCATCGGCGAGCCCAACACCTACTCGCTGGAGGAGATCGGCCTGCAGTTCAACCTGACCCGGGAGCGAATCCGGCAGATTGAGCTCAAGGCGCTCCGCAAGCTGCGCCAGGCGCGGAAGCGGCGGTCGAGCGCCCTGCGTGAGCCCGACTGAGCGGGCTCAGGCCCGGCGGCGGCGCCCGATGAGCCCGAGCAAGGCGCCCAAGGCCAAGGCCGACACACCACGAGGGACCGGCGCGCTCACGCAGCCGAGGCTCGACATCGCCACACGCTCACCCGGCGTCACCGCCTCGTCCGCGCCGCTGGGGCTCGGGCGGCCCGGATCGTTGGTGTCGTCCGTCGGCTCGGCGCTGTCATCCGTCGGCTCGGCGCTGTCCCCGCCTCCGCCGTCACCGCCGCCGTCACCGCCCGTGGTCGCGGGCATCAACGCGACGGAGCACCACCACTGGCCGCTGCCCGAGGTGATGTCTTTGGTGCAGCGGCCGTCGTCGTACCCATCGGCGCGGACGGTCACCGACCAGGTGCCCGAGCCGAGGCTGTCAAAACGGTAGAGCCCGGAGGAGTCCGTCGTCGTCGTCTCGCCGGTCTGGTCGAGGGTGACGGAGACGCCGGTGAGCGCCGCGCCGGTGTAGATGTCGGTGTCCGCCACCTTCCCGATGAGCTCCGCTGTGTCTACGACGCCGCCAGAGCCGTCGATGAGGCCCATGTAGTAGTCCCAGTCCCAGCCCGTGCCCGGATCGGTGTGGGTGGCGCTAGGGACCTCGACGTGGCCGATGATGTGGCTGCGGTCGAGCGGGATGCCGTTTCGAGCGGCGATGTCGGCGGTGAGCTTGGCCGACTCGGTGTACATCGCCGTGGTGTACCACTTGCCGGGGTCATCGACGTAGCCCTCGTGCTCGATGCCGACGGACTGCTCGTTGTAGGTCCAGTTCCCGGCGTGCCAGGCGACGTCCTCCTCCCACACCATCTGGGTGATGGCGCCGTCGGAGCTGCGCACGACGTAGTGCGCCGAGACGCTCGCCGAGGAGTTCTGGAACCAGGAGATGCAGCCCGAGTAGCTGCCCTGGACGGTGTGGATGATGACGTAGTTGATGTCGGAGGCGTCGCGGGAGTAGTTCGAGTAGTTCGAGCTGCTCGCGTTCACGAAGCTGTCGACGCCGGAGTAGTCGCCGCCGGGGGCGGGCGGCCTCACGCCGAGGGTGACCGCGTCGAAGTCGATGTCCCGGGGGAGGCCGTAGGCGTCACGCACGGCGAAGCCCGAGCTGACGACCTCGTAGAGGTACTCGACGTACATCGCCTGGAGCTCAGGCTCTTGGCGCCCGGAGAAGCCACGCAAGGCCGGGGCCCACTCCTCAAGCGCCTCGACCGGCGGCAGGCGACCGTCCTCGCTGAGGTTCTTGGCGTGCCACGCGAGCAGGGCCGCGGCGCCCCGGACCTGGGTGGTCACGTCGGCGCGCAGCACGTCCGGGGAGACCTCGAGTAAGGTCGCGACCTGCTCCAGGCCGGGCCCGTCGGTCTCGTCGTCCTCACGCAGGTCGAAGAGGCCGTACCCACCCCAAGCCGATGTGGCGGTAGGCTCAAGTCGCGAGGCCTCATAAGCCAGGGCCATGAGCAGAGGCTCAGGCACGTCAAACTCGTCGGCGGCCTGCGCGAAGATGGGGTTGAGCGAGCCCGCGGCGGCGATGTTTGACCAGATCGCGAAGGAGAGCAGCGCGCCCATAAGAGCACCTCCGCCCGTAGCTTACACCAACCCGCAGAGGTGCGCAAACGGTGACCGACCCCCTGGCCGATCACTTCGCGGCGGCGAGCTCCTCGACCGTCGGGCAGGTGCAGACGAGGTTGCGGTCGCCATAGGCGTTGTCGACACGACCCACCGCCGGCCAGAGCTTAAAGTCGCGGAGCCAAGGCGCGGGGAAGGCCGCCTGCTCCCGGCTGTAGGGACGATCCCAGACCGCGGCCGTCACGACGTCGGCGGTGTGCGGGGCGCCCTTGAGCGGGTTGTTGTCGCGGCTGGCCTCGCCGCGCTCGACGGCCCGGGCCTCGTCGCGAATGCGGATCATCGCCTCGACGAAGCGGTCGAGCTCCACCAGCGGCTCGCTCTCCGTCGGCTCCACCATCAAGGTGCCGACCACGGGCCAGGACATCGTCGGGGCGTGGAAGCCGTAGTCCATGAGCCGCTTGGCGATGTCGTCCACCTCGACCCCGGCGCTCACCTTGAGCGGGCGGGTGTCGAGGATACACTCGTGCGCCACGAGGCCGTAGCTGCCGCGGTAGAGCACGTCGTAGTGGCCCGCGAGGCGCGCCGCGACGTAGTTGGCGACGAGGATCGCCACCTCCGTCGCCTTCTTGAGCCCGTCGGGGCCCATCATCCGGATGTACATCCAGGAGATCGGGAGGATCGACGGGCTGCCCCAAGGCGCCGCGGAGATCGGGCCGAGCTCACCGCCGACCTTGATGACGGGGTGCCCCGGCCGGAAGGGCGCGAGGTGGGCCTTCATGCAGATCGGGCCCATGCCCGGTCCGCCGCCGCCGTGGGGGATGCAGAAGGTCTTGTGCAGGTTGAGGTGGCAGACGTCCGCGCCGATGTCGCCGGGGCGGCAGAGGCCGACCTGGGCGTTCATGTTCGCGCCGTCCATATAGACCTGGCCGCCGCGCTCGTGGATGATGGCGCAGATCTCCTTGATGCCCTCCTCAAAGACCCCGTGGGTGGACGGGTAGGTCACCATGAGCGCCGAGAGACGGGCGGCGTGCAGGTCGGCCTTCGCGCGCAGGTCGGCGAGATCGACGTTGCCCGAGGCGTCACAGGCCACGGCGACCACCTCAAGGCCGGCCATCACCGCGCTCGCGGGGTTCGTGCCGTGGGCCGAGGTGGGGATGAGGCAGATGTTGCGGTGGCCTTCGCCCCGGCGCTGGTGGTAACGCTGGATGACGAGCAGGCCCGCGTACTCCCCTTGGGAGCCGGCGTTCGGCTGGAGCGACACGGCGTCAAAGCCGGTGATCTCCGCGAGCCAGTCCTCAAGCTGCTGGAACATCTGGGCGTACCCCTCGGCCTGGTCCACTGGCGCGAAGGGGTGAAGCCCGCCGAACTCGGCCCAGGTGACGGGCTCCATCTCGGCGGTGGCGTTGAGCTTCATGGTGCAGGAGCCGAGCGGGATCATCGCCGCGTTCAGCGCGAGATCCTTGGCCTCCAGGCTGTGCAGGTAGCGCAGCATCTGCGTCTCGGAGTGGTTCGCCGAGAACACGGGGTGCCGCAGGTAACGGCTCTTGCGGGCGTGAAGCGCGGGCAGGCTGGGCTCGTCCCCTTGGGCCAGCGCCCCGACCCGGCCGCCGTCGGCGCCAAACGCCGTGAGCACGTCGGCCACGTCGCTGAGGCCGACGGTCTCGTCAAAGCTCACGCAGAGCGTGCCGTCGCCCATGTCGCGGAGGTTGATGCCGAGCTTGAGGGCCGCGGCGAGCACCCCCGCGGCGCCACCCTTGGCGGGGCGCACCCGGAGGGTGTCGAAGTAGTCGGCGTGCACGACCTGGTGACCGACCTCGGTGAGCCCAGCGGCGAGGACCGCCGCCATGGCGCGCACGCGGCGGGCGATGGCCTTGAGGCCCTCGGGGCCGTGGTAGATGGCGTAGGCCGCGGCCATCACCGAGAGCAAGACCTGGGCGGTGCAGATGTTGCTCGTCGCTTTGTGGCGGCGGATGTGCTGCTCGCGGGTCTGGAGCGCCATACGCAGGGCGCGCTCGCCGCGGGAGTCCTTCGAGACGCCGATGATGCGGCCCGGCATCTGGCGGCGGAGCTCTTCACCACCGGCCATAAACGCCGCGTGGGGGCCGCCGTAACCGAGGGGCACGCCGAAGCGCTGGCTGGAGCCGACGCAGAGGTCGGCGCCGAACTCGCCCGGCGCCCGCAGGAGCGTCAGCGAGAGCAGGTCCGCGGCGACGGTGACCAGGGCCTTGTGGGCCTTGGCGGCGGCGCAGAAGCCGCTGTAGTCGATGATCGCGCCGTCCGTGGCCGGGTACTGGACCAGGGCCCCGAACACCGGCGTCGCGGCGAAGTCGAAGCTGCGGTGGTCGCCGACGATGACCTGGATGCCCGCGAACTCGGCGCGGTTCTGCACGACGGCGATGGTCTGCGGGTGGCAGAGCTCGCTCACGAAGTAGGTGTCGGAGCTGTTGGCGCGATCCCGGGCGCGGTGGCTGAGGCTCATCGCCTCGGCGGCCGCTGTGCCCTCGTCCAGGAGCGAGGCGTTCGCCGCCGGGAGCCCGGTGAGGTCGGTGATCACCGTCTGGAAGTTGAGCAGCATCTCCAGGCGGCCCTGGGCGATCTCGGCCTGGTACGGCGTGTAGGCCGTGTACCAACCCGGGTTCTCCAGGATGTTTCGCTTGATGACGCCGGGGGTGACGGTGCCGTGGTAGCCCATGCCCAGATAAGAGCGGTAGACCTTGTTCTTGAGCGCGATCTGCCGCAGCTCGTCCAAGGCCGCGCGCTCCGTCGCCGCCGCAGGCAGACACATCGCCCGGTTGAGCCGGATGCTCGCCGGGACGGTCTTCTCGACCAGCTCGTCCAGATCCCGCACACCCACCACGCGGAGCATGTGGTCAATGTCGGCGTCGCTGGCGCCGATGTGGCGGCGGGCGAAGACGTCCGGGGGCTTGAGCAGGTCTTGCAGGCTCATGGGGTCCCTCTCAACACGGCGCGATGGTTGGGTAGAGGCGGCGATATAGGGCGTTCGAGGCGGGATAGACGTCAGGAGTTGGCGGCGACGTAGGCCGCGTAGGCCTCAGAGTCCATCAGCGCGTCGAGCTCCGCGGCGTTCTGGAACGTCATACGCACGAGCCAGCCCTTGCCGTGCGGATCCGCGTTGAGCAGCTCCGGGTCCTCCAAGACGTCGGCGTTGCGCTCGGTGATCGTGCCGGTCAGGGGGCTGTAGAGCTCACCGACGGCCTTCACGGACTCGATGGTGCCGATCTCGTCCCCGGCCGCCGCGGTGCGCCCAGCCTCGGCGAGCTCCACGAAGACGACCTCGCCGAGCTGGGTCTGGGCGAAGGAGGTGATGCCGACGGTGGCGATGTCCCCCTCGACGTTTACCCACTCATGCTCGCGGCTGTACTTGTACGCGGAAGGATAAGAGGACACGGTCACCTCCAGATGCGGTCGGCTGAGCTGGTTGAAGAAGGATCAGTAGTCGCGGTTAAAGAAGGCGCCCTTGACGACGGTGGCGGCGACAACCGTCCCCCGCACGTCGATCTGCAGGCGGTTCCCCGGCTTGGCGTTGCCACGCTCAGCCTTGACGTAGCCCAAGGCGATGTTGGCGTTGCTGCTCGGGGAGCGGGTGCCGCTGGTCACCTCACCCACCACCTCACCGTCGAGGTTCAGGATGGGCTGGTGGGAGCGAGGGATGCGGCCCTCGACGGTGAGGCCGACGAGGCGACGAGGCGGGTTGTCTTTGTGGGCGGCCAAGGGCTCCCGGCCGATGAACTCGCCCTTGTCCAGGCGGACGATCCAGTTGAGCCCCGCCTCATACGGCGAGGTCTCATCGGAGATGTCGTTGCCGTACAGAACGTTTCGTGCCTCAAGACGTAAAGTGTCCCGGGCGCCGAGGCCGATGGGCAAGAGCCCGAAGGGCGCCCCGGCGGTGACAACACGCTCCCACACCGGGAGCGCCTCGGCGGCGGGGATGAACACCTCAAAGCCGTCCTCGCCGGTGTAGCCGGTGCGGGCCATGAGGCAGCCCTCGACGCCCGCGAAGGCCCCGGGGGTGATGCTGCCGCGGGCGGCGCCGAGCACGGGCACGTCGGTGAGGGACTGCACCACCGCCGGGCCGTTGCGGCCCTGGACGGCGATCTGCGCCCACAGGTCACCCTCGTCCACGAAGTCCGCGCCGTAGGGGTTGTGCGCGACCATCCAGGCGAAGTCTTTGGCCCGGTTCGAGGCGTTCACGCAGACGAGGTAGTCCTCCTCGCCGAGGCGGTAGATGAAGAGGTCATCGACGATGCCGCCCTTGTCGTTCATCAGCGCGGCGTACTGCGAGGCGCCGATGGCCACGTCGGCGACGCGGTTACAGACGAGGTGCTCCAAGGCGGCGAGGGCCTGGGGCCCGCGCACCCGCACCTCGCCCATGTGCGAGACGTCGAAGAGACCGACCGAGCGGCGGACAGCCTGATGTTCGGCGGAGATGCCCGAGTATTGGACGGGCATCTCCCAGCCACCGAAGTCGATCAGGCGCGCGCCCGCGGCCACATGGCGCTCAAAGAAGGGGGTGCGGAGCAGGCTCATGGGGTGACCTCCTGGGAGCGGCCCCATAACCCAGGGCCCTCTGGGGCGGGAGGGCCCGCGGCGCGGCGGCTGGTCAAGTCGTGGTGAGCCGACGCTCCGCGCTCAGGAGCGTGCTCTGCATCAGCATCGCGATGGTCATGGGGCCGACGCCCCCTGGCACCGGGGTGATCCAGGACGCCCGGGCGGCGGCGGCGTCGAAGGCCACGTCGCCGACGAGGCGGCCGTCATCCAAGCGGTTCATGCCGACGTCGATCACCACCGCGCCGTCCTGAACCCAGTCCCCTTGGACGTGCTCGGCGCGGCCGATCGCGGCGACGACGAGCTCCGCCCGGCGCACCTCACTCGCGAGGTCGGCGGTGCGGGAGTGCGCGAGGGTCACCGTGGCGTTGGCCTGCTCCAAGAGCTGGGCCATGGGGCGCCCGACGATGTTGGACCGGCCGATCACCAAGGCGCGGCGCCCGGCGACGGGGATCTGGGCGTCCTCGAGGAGCCGCATCACCCCGAAGGGCGTGCAGGGCACGAAGCGTGGGCGCCCTTGGCTCAGCCGACCGGCGTTCTCGGGGTGGAAGCCGTCGACGTCTTTGTCCGGGCTCACCCGATCGAGCACCCGAGTGGCGTCGATGTGCCGAGGCAGGGGGAGCTGGACGAGCACGCCGTCGATGACGGGATCCTCGTTGAGGGCGTCGATGACGCTCAAGAGCGCCGCCTCGCTGGTGTCCGCGGGCAGGGTGATCTGCCGGTGATGGAAACCCAGGCGCCCGGCGACCTCGCCCTTCCGGCCGACATAGACCTTCGAGGCGGGATCTTCACCGACGAGCACCACGGCGAGGCCCGGCGGGCGCGGCAAGGCGGCGGCGCGCGGGCGCACGACCTCCTGGTTGAGCCGCCGGGCGAGGGCTTTTCCGTCAAGCAGGCTCGCGCTCACGAGCTTGT
>JAKLKD010000421.1 GCA_023150845.1 Myxococcota bacterium
CGAGCGGAGACAGCACCCGCCGACGGGACGTGCTCTCGCTCGCGAGCGGAGACAGCACCCGGCGACGGGACGTGCCTTCGACCGCGAGCAGAGACAGCACCCGCCGACGGGACGTGCCTTCGACCGCGAGCGGAGACAGCACCCGGCGACGGGACGTGCTCTCGCTCGCGAGCGAACCCTCCACCCGCCGACGGGACGACCCTTCGACCGCGAGCGCACACCCCGACTGGATCCACGGCGAGCTCCCGCTCACGAGCGGGCACCCCGACTGGATCCAAGGCGACCCCCCGCTCCCAAGCAGCCGCTCCACCCGCCGACGTCAGGAGCCCCCGCCGCCGTCGTATACTCCCCGCACCCATGAACCTCGTCGAGCTCCGCCGCTGCCGCCAGCTCGTCGCCGCCCTCGGGGCGCTGCGGCTGAACCACGCCTACCCGCCCGCCGCCGCCCTCGCCGAGCACCTCCGCGGCGTCATGACCCTGCCCCCCGGCGCCCGCCTGCGCCGCTGCCCCACCACGGGCTGGCCGCACCCCGACGAGTGGCTGCGGGTCCGCGCCGACCGGGAGCTCGCCCCGAGCCTCTTGCCCCGCCTCGACGTGCTCGCCGCCGCCGGGGACCGCCGCTCCGCCGAGCGCGCCGCCGCCCTGCGCGCCCTGGACGCCGTGAGCCCGCTCAAGGACGAGCCCCCGGAGCTGGCCTTGGTCGATGACGCCCCCGAGGGCCTCACCGCCCAGCTCAGCGTCACGCTCTACGACCTCAGCGCCCCGCGCTTCGTGCGCCTCGTCGCCCGTCTCATCGACCCCGCCCGCCGCCACCTCCGCCTCGACGGCCCCGTCGTGCGCGCCTCGGACGCCCTCAAGGCCCGCCTCACCGCCGCCGCCGAGCGCGGGGCCGTCGGCGCCGCCCGCCTGCTCAACGCCGACGGCGTGCGGGTCGTCGAGCTGGGCCTCGGCGCCATCGGCCCGGTCACCGAGGGCGACCACGGGGTCAAGCTCTCCGCCTGCCTCAGCCGCCTCACCGCCGACCTGCCGCAGCACCACATCGACGACCCCCTCGCCCCGGAGCTGCCCGTGCCCGACGCCAGCGACGGCCTGCGGCTCTCCCACCAGCGTAAGTGGGCCGTCGCCGCCGAGGACCTCGCCGCCCACCGCGCCGAGCTCACCCGGAAACGCTCCAAGAACCTCTCGTATGGCTACACGGTGCCGGAATGAGCCTCGACCCCGCCGCCGAGGCCCTCAGCGCCCTCGTCGATCAGTTCAGCCAGCGCAGCGCCTTCGTCCGTGAGCTGATCCAGAACAGCCTCGACGCGGGCAGCGGCCGGGTGGAGCTGCACGTCGAGCAGCGCGGCGATGAGCTCCTCGTCTCTGTGCGTGACGACGGCGAGGGCATGACGCTGGAGATCATCCAGGACTACCTCCTCGTCCTGTTCAGCTCGTCGAAGGAGCGCGACCGCACCCGCATCGGCAAGTTCGGCGTCGGCTTCGCCTCGGTCTTCTCCTTGCGCCCCCGCCGGGTCATCGTGGACACGGGCCGGGACGGCAAGTTTTATCGGGTCATCTTCGACGCCGACCGCCACTACACCCTCGCCGAGCGCGACGAGCCCGTCGAGGGCACCACGGTCACCCTGGAGGTGCCGCTCCGCGACGACGCCCCGGCGGCCTTGGCCCAGGAGCTCCTCGACGCCGCCCAGTACTGGTGCCGCTACGCCCGGGCCGAGGTGGTCACGAGCGCCGAGGTCCGCGGCCTCTCCCGGCCCACCGCCCGGGTGCGGGCGCCCTTCACCGTCGAGAGCCCGGTCACCGTGCAGGTGGAGGAGCCGGGCTTCCGCGCCGTCCTGGGCTTCTGGCACGAGGCCGCCGCCCCGGTGGGCTACTTCAACCGGGGGCTCACGCTCTTGGAGTCTGTCGAGGACGTCCTGCCCGGCGTGACCTTTAAGGTGGAGGCCAGCGCCCTGGAGCACACCCTCACCCGGGACAACGTCGTCCGCGACCGCCGCTTCGCCGAGGTCATCGAGCGCCTGCGCGGCCTCGCCGCGGGCCCCCTGCGGGAGCGCTGGCTCAAGGAGCTGAGCGCCGCCAGCGCGAGCGGGCCCCCGGAGCGACACGCCGCGCTGCTGCGCCTCGCCTTGGCCGACCCCCGCCGCCTGCCCGAGGACGCGCCGCTCATCGCCACCGCCGACGGCGGCCGCATCCCCCTCAAGACCCTGCGGCGCGGGTTCAGCCTGCGTGAGGAGCCCTGCCTCTGGGCCGAGGGCCCCTCCCCCGTCGTCGAGGCGCTCATCGCCGCGGGCCAGCTCGTGCTCGCCGGTCCCGCCGAGCGCCGCCCCGAGCTCAGCCTCGCCCGCCTCGTCGGCCGCGGCGCCCCCGCCGAGGCCCACGGCCTCTACTGGCGGCCCCGGC
>JAKLKD010000422.1 GCA_023150845.1 Myxococcota bacterium
GCGCCCAGCGCGCCGAGCACGCCGCCGCCATCGCCCGACTGGAGGCCCAGCTCGCCGAGCTCCGCGTCGCCCCCGCCGTCGAGGCCCCCGCCCAGGCCCCCGCCGCCGAGCCGAGCCCCGCGGAGCTCGACGAGGACGATGACGCCGCGGGCCGCCGGGGCCGCAAGAGCCTCTCCCACCTGCACTGTAAGGTGGCGGGCTGCACCGAGAACCACCGCTCCAAGGGCTTCTGCGGCAAACATTACCAGGCCTGGCGCCGCGGCCGCCTCGACGGCTTCGTCGGCCCCGAGGGCGCCGTCCGCGACGGTGACGCCGCCTGGCGCGTGGACCCCCGCTTCGAGGGGGAGCCCGTCGAGGTCAGCGGCGCGACGGTGACGGTGAACGGGGCGACCGTGGCCGCCGAGCGGGTCGCCTCCTGAGCGGTCGCTTTGTTGACGACGATCCACCCGCGGGTCGCCCGCCCCTGGCGAGCGGCGCCGCGCTGGCATAAGGCCCGGGGTGACTTCATCTGGAGCGATCTTCATGACTGACCTCCTCACCCGCCTCGGCCTCAGCGCGGAGTGCTCAGGCGCCTGGATCGGCGAGCCCCTGCCCACCACGGGCGCCCTCGTCCCCTCCATCAACCCCGCGACCGGCGAGACCATCGCCTCGGTTCGCCTCGCCACCGCCGCGGACCTTGAGCAGGCGCTCAGCCGCTCCCAGGACGTGTTTAAGCGCTGGCGCGCCCTCCCCGCCCCCGCCCGCGGCGAGCTCGTGCGCCAGATGGGCGAGGCCCTTCGCGCCGCGAAGGACGACCTGGGCGCCCTGGTCTCCTTGGAGGTCGGCAAGATCCGCCAGGAGGGCCTCGGGGAGGTGCAGGAGGGCATCGACATCGCCGACTTCGCCGTCGGCCTCTCCCGCCAGCTCTACGGCCTCTCGATGCACTCCGAGCGGCCGGCCCACCGGATGATGGAGCAGTGGCACCCCCTCGGCGTCGTCGGCTGCATCACGGCGTTCAACTTCCCCCACGCCGTCTGGGCCTGGAACGCGATGCTCGCGGCGGTCTGCGGCGACACCGTCTTGTGGAAGCCCTCGCTCAAGGCCCCGCTCACCGCCATCGCCACCCACATCATCTGTGAGCGGGTGCTGGCCCAGCACGGCTGGAGCGGCGTGTTCACCCTGGTCATCGGCGACGACAAGGAGGTGGGCGAGGCCCTCATCCGCGACCGCCGCGTGCCCCTGGTGTCCGCCACGGGCTCGACGCGGATGGGCCGCCACGTCGGCCAGGTCGTCGCCGGGCGGATGGCGCGGAGCCTGCTCGAGCTCGGCGGCAACAACGCCATCATCGTCGCCCCCGACGCGGATCTCGACCTCGCCCTGCGCGGTGTGGTCTTCGGCGCCGTCGGCACCGCCGGTCAGCGCTGCACCACCACCCGCCGCCTCTACCTCCACCGGGACATCGCCGAGGCCTTCACGGCCCGAGTCGTCAAGGCCTATGGCCAGGTGCGCATCGGCGATCCCCTCGCCGACGGCGTGCTCATGGGCCCGCTCATCGACGCCGACGCCGTGAGCATGTACGAGCGCGCCATCGAGACCATCCGCGCCGAGGGCGGCGAGATCCTCTGCGGCGGCGAGCGGGTCAAGGGCCCGGGCTTCTTCGTGAAGCCGACGGTCGTGAAGTCCCACGCGGGCATGCACATCTGGCGTGAGGAGACCTTCGCGCCGATCCTCTACGTGTTCGTCTACGACGATCTCAACGACGCCATCGCCGCCCAGAACGACGTCGATCAGGGCCTCTCCAGCGCCATCTTCACCGACAGCATCCGCGCCTCGGAGCTCTTCTTGAGCGCGGGCGGCTCGGACTGTGGCATCGCGAACGTCAACATCGGCACCTCAGGCGCCGAGATCGGCGGGGCCTTCGGCGGCGAGAAAGACACCGGCGGCGGTCGCGAGAGCGGCAGCGACTCCTGGAAGGCGTACATGCGCCGCCAGACCTGCACGGTGAACTGGTCCAAGGCCCTGCCCTTGGCTCAGGGCATCAAGTTTGAGCTCTGAGCGGAACGTTTCGGAGGGCGCATGGGTGATCGTCGCGGCCAGAGCTTCTTGGAGTACCTCCTCGTGATCACCCTGGTCACCGGGGCGGTCATTGGCGCGGCCTATGTCACCCTCCCCGACTTTCAGGTCGGCCTCAAGGCCCTCGCCCAGGACGCGAGCGCCTGGATGGAGCAGCGGAAGCGCCGCGAGGCGACCCCATGATCTTGACCCTCGCCGTCCTCAGCGGGCTCGCGCGCGCCGCCGAGCCCATGGGGGACCCGACACGCGCCGGGCACCTCCTCACCGTAGACCTCATCGGCCACGGTGATCAGCACAACGAGGCCGTCGAGGGCTGTGAGGGGGACCGCTG
>JAKLKD010000075.1 GCA_023150845.1 Myxococcota bacterium
GAGCTGCCCGATGACGTTCGTGTAGGTGGCGCCGAGCTCGGTGGAGTAGTTGAAGAAGACGTTGTCCAAGGACAGGCCGCTCGCCAGGGTCACCGCGCCGTAGCTGTCGATGTCCGAGGTGACCTCGTCGGGGCCGATGCTGATGAGCGCGGACTCCCAGACCTCCCAGTCGGTCACCGTCGAAGGATCGACGGAGTCGATGGTGATGTCGCCGGAGCCGGTGATCTGGATCGCGGACACGTCGGAGACGGTCAGCTCGGTCCAGCCGTAGTAATCGACGATCTCGCCGGTGATCTCGACCTCGTCACCCACCTCAAAGAAGAGGCCCTCGGCGCCCGCGGGCAAGAACACGTAGATGCTGTTGTTCTCGCCGCCGCCGGGGCTCTGGATGAAGAAGCCGTCGCCCTTGTAGGTCAGGGGCGAGGTGATGATCACGTTGGGAAGGGTGACGTTGGCGCCCTCCCCCATGGCCTTGGCCTCGGCGATCGTGAGGCCGCCGCCACCGCCGCCGGTGTCGTCTTCGCCGCCAGCGGTGTCGTCTACGCCGTCGCCGTCGTCATCCTTGGGGATCACGGGGCAAGCCGTGAGGAGCGCGAGGGAGGTCACCAGCAGGGCGCGATACATTGAGGTCTCCTTGTGCGGATGCCGGGAGGCGGTCACTTAGGGACACGCATCTACACGGACCTCAGCCTGACCGCAAGCGACAATGGAGTGGCATTGGCAACCGACCTCGCGATCTCAGTGACCGGGCTCACCCGGCGGTTCGGCGCCCGGGTGGCCGTCCAGAGCCTCGATCTCCGCGTGCCAGCGGGCACCGTCTACGGCTTCTTGGGCCCGAACGGCTCGGGGAAGACCACGGCGATCCGCTGCATCTTGGGCCTGCTCCGCGCTGACGCGGGGCAGATCTCCATCTTTGGCGAGTCGGATCCCGTGCGGAGGCTCGACGGGGTCGGCGCCATCATCGAGACGCCGAGGTTCTACTCCTGGCTCAGCGGGCGCGCGAACCTGGAGATCTGCGAGGCTTACCTCCCGGAGCACCGCCACGGGCAGGTCAACGAGGCCCTGGAGCGCGTGGGCCTGGCGAGCCGGGGCGACGACAAGGTCTCGGGGTACTCCTTGGGCATGCAGCAGCGCCTCGGCATCGCCCGGGCGCTCCTGGGGCGGCCGCGGCTGCTCGTGCTCGACGAGCCCACGAACGGCCTCGACCCCCAAGGCATGCGCGACGTGCGGGAGCTCATCCGCCGCCTCGCCCAGGAGGGGCTCACGGTGTTCATCAGCTCGCACCTGCTCAGCGAGATTCAGGCCGTGGCCGACACCGTCGGCATCGTGCTCAAGGGCCGACGGGTCGCCGAGGGCCGGGTGAGCGAGCTGCTGCGGGCGTCGGCGGGGGAGTCCGGGGCGGTGGAGATCGAGCTCGGCGGGCCGGATCTGGACGCCATCCGCCGGGCGGCGACGGGCCTCGACGGGGTGAGCGTGCTCCCGGAGACCGACCCCAGCCGGGTGATCGTGCGCAGCGAGCGCCTCCCCGCGAGCGAGCTCAACCGGGCGCTGGTCACCCAGGGGGTGGCGCTTGACGCCCTGAGCGTGCGCGCGGCGAGCCTAGAGAGCCTGTTCTTGAGCTTGACCGAGAGCGAGGAGGTGCAGTGATGGCGACGACGAACCCCATCGGCGGCGTGTTCTGGCGCATGGTCGCCGCCGAGCTGCGGAAGCTGCTCTCCCGGGCCTCGGGCCTCGTCATGCTCGGGATCTCCGTGCTCTTGCCGATCCTCGTCTTCGCCTTGGCGAAGGCTGTGGAGTCCGGCGGGGCGACGGTGAGCGCCAACGGCCAGCCCGTCTCGAGCCTGCTCACCTTGGAGGGCCCGAAGCTCCTCGGCTACATGCTCACCGCGCGGAACTTCTTCGTGCTGCCGCTCTTTCTGGTGATGGTGAGCGCCCAGCTCGTCGCTGAGGAGCGCGCCACCTTCACCCTGCGCGCCTTGCTCGCCTTGCCCAACGCGCGCTGGCGGGTGCTGCTCGCGAAATACACGGCGCTCTTGTGCCTCGCGAGCTTGTCCATCGCCGGGTCGCTCGGCGTCGGCGGGCCCCTGTGTTTTGTCTTCGTCGAGGGCCCGGCGGAGATGGCCGCCTGGCAAGGCGTGGCCATGGGCTGGGTGGCGTCGCTGGCCTCGGACGCCGGGCTCATCGCGCTGACGCTTCTGGTCTCGACCTTCAGCTCGTCTGTCGCCGGTGTGCTCGTCGGCGTGATCTTGGGGCTCATGGCGGACCTCGCGATTCGAGGTCTGCTCAAGATCGCCGGGATGCTTCAGCTCTTCCCGACGGACCAGCTCGCCGCGCTCATGCCGGGTCGCGCCTTGGCGGCCTGGGAGGGCTACGCCGATGGCTGGGATCCTTGGGCCTTTGTGGGCCTCGCCGCGCTGACCATCGGCTGCCTCGCCTTGGCCACGCTGCGCTTTGAGCGTGAGGACGTGCTGTGACTTTACCCCCTCGCTTTGGTTAGAATGCTGCGACTCGGCGAAGAGGCCCCCCTCGATGATGAACAAGAAGGACCTAGAGCGTTTGCTGGACCAGCTCGACGAGCCCGTGTTCGGCTGTGATGAGGACGGCATCGTCGTCTACGCCAACCGCGCCGCGGCGACGCTCTTGGGTGAGGTAGAGGGCGGCCAGGACGAGAACCCCGCGGATACTTGGCTTCAGGGCGACGACGGGCTCCTCTTCCCCCAGGTCGGCGAGAGCGTCGAGCGCGACGTCTGGCTCCTGCGCGGAGGTGGGCGCGGGCGCCGCCTCCGGGTGCGGGTGTCGCCTTGGCCGTACTCCGGGGCGCTGGGCTGGGCGATCCACGTCAAGTCCCTCGACCCCCAGGCCGACCGGGCCGCGGGCATGCAGGCCATCGCCCGGCTCATCGCCGAGCAGCTCGGGGAGCACCTCAAGGTCATCATCTCCAACGCCTCGACGGCGCTCATGGGCGGGCCCCAAGAGACCGAGGCCCAGCGCCTCCGCGACATCCACGCCGCCGGTCAGTCCGCCGCGGTGCTGCAGCGCCAGCTCACGGCGCTGGACGCCCGCGACCGCACCCGGGCCTACGTCGATCTCGGCGAGCTGCTGAACGACGCCACCCCGGCCCTGCGCGCGCTCATCGGGGAGGAGCGCCTGCGCCTCGACGTGCCCGACGACACGCTCATGGTCACCGGGGACCCCGACGCCTTGGCGATGTTGTTGGAGGAGCTCGGCGGCTGGTTACGCGACGCGCTCTCCGCGGGCGGTGACGCGCGGATGTGGGCCGTCGCGCACGGCGAGGACCACGTCCGGCTCTGCGCGGCGCTCAACGGCGTCACGCTCTCCCAGGCCGACCGCGAGCGCCTGTTCACCTCCGACGACGGCGGCGGGCTCACCTTGGCCTTGGCCGTCTTGAGCGCCCACGGCGGCCGCCTGCTCCTGGAGCCCGGCGCCCGCTTCGGGCCGACGCTGACCGTCGAGCTGCCCAGCGCCTCCCGCGCCGCGCGCACGGCCCAGCGTGAGGCCCGCCTGGGCAACGAGACGATCCTGCTCGTCGAGGACGAGCCCACCACGCTTGAGTGGATGACCGAGAGCCTGCGCCGCCTGGGCTACCGGGTCATCGCCGCGGACAACGGCATCACGGCCTCGGCGCTCTTGCGGGAGCACCGCGCGGAGCTCGACCTGGTGCTCACCGACGTGGTCTTGCCCGGGCGCAGCGGCCTCGAGCTCTACGCCGAGTGCCGCGCCGGGCGCCCGGCGCCGCGCGTGCTCCAGATGAGCGGCTCCTCCTCAGACTTCTTGGGCGACCCCCACCTCACCGACGTGCAGCTCCTGCAGAAGCCCGTCGGCCCCACGCTCCTCGCCGCGGCGATCCGCGAGCTCCTCGACCGCCGGTGAGCGCCGCCCTCGACCGGCTCATCGAGCAGGACCGCGCGCTGTACAAGCTCTGCGACCCCGTGCGGGTGCTGGAGCCTCTGGACTGGCCCAACTCTGTCGAGGCTGAGTTCTTCGCCGCCTTGGACCGGGGCGACCCCCGGCTGCCCCAGGTGACGGCGACCCCCGTCGACCACCGCGCCACCCGGGAGGCGCTGCGGGCGCACATGGGGGCGCTCGACCGAGGCCACCCCGGCGGGGCCTTCCTCTACCGCACCGCCGAGTGCCAGCTCCTCGCCGCGGAGATGATGGAGCAGCTCGGCACGCCGGGCTTCACCGCGCGCTCACGCCAGCTCTACGGGGCGCCCGAGGACCTCGTGCACGCGGGCGGGCCGTCCCAGCGTGACGCCGCCGAGCACCTCCTCGCCCGCACCGAGGGCTTCGCGAGCCTGCACCCCGTCGAGGATCTCCCCGCCGAGGTCGTCGCCGACCGCCTGCGCGCCCTCTTTGAGCCCGACTTCCGCGACCCGCCGCTCACCGTGGTCTTGGACCCGGAGCTCGCGGCCAAGGCCAGCGCCAGCTCGACGCGGGTGCGCCTGCGCGCCGACGCCAAGTTCTCCGAGGCCGCGGTGATGCAGCTCTACCACCACGAGGCCATGGTCCACGCCGCCACCCGGCGAAACGGCAAGGACCAGCCCGTGCTGCGCTGCCTGGGGCTCTCGACCCCCCGCACGACCTGCGCCCAGGAGGGCCTCGCCACCCTCGCCGAGCTCATCACCGACTGCTGCGACGTGGCCCGGCTGCGCCGCCTCGCCCTGCGGGTGCGCGCCATCGACGCCGCCTTGGCGGGCGCCGACTTCTTGGAGGTCTACCGGCTCTTTGAGTCCGCCGGGCAGACCCGGGACGAGAGCTACGCCTCGGCCCAGCGGGTCTTTCGGGGCGGCGACGTGCGCGGCGGCGGGATCGCCCTCACGAAGGATCTCGTCTACATCAAGGGCTTAAACCTCGTCGGCAACTTCATGCGCCGGGCCATCGCCGAAGGGCGGCCAGAGCTCCCGCTCTTGCTCTTCGCCGGGCGAATGACCCCCGGGGACGCCGTCGCCTTGGCGCCGCTCGTGGAGGAGGGCCTCGTCCGCCTGCCCACCTTGGCGCCGAGCTGGGTGAAGAACGAGGCCTGCCTCGTGGCTTACCTCGTGTGGTCGGCGTTCTTGGACCAGGTGCAGCTCGACGCCGTGCGTTTAGAGGATCTGGCCGCGGGATGAGCCCCCTCGCCTGCCCGGACGGGCCCGCCGTGCTCGCCGAGACCGCCGACTGGCGCTGGCTGTACAAGCCCCCGGGCCTGCCGGTCTTCCCGCCCCATGACGACTCGGGCGGCCCGAGCCTGCTCGCCGCGCTCCTCCACCTCGCCCCGGACCACGACCAGCCCTTCCCCACGGGCTTTGAGGGCGGCCTCGCCCACCGCCTCGACACCTCCACGTCGGGCCTCGTGCTCGCCGCGCGCTCTCCCGAGGCCCTCACGACGCTGCGCGCCTACTTCTCCGGCCGCCGTCTGGAGAAGCGGTACCTCCTCGTCGCCCGCGGGGACGTGCCTTGGGACGAGCATCTCCTGGAGTCCCCCATCGGCCACCACCCCTCACGCCGCGACCGGATGGTCGTGCAGCGCGGGCCGAACACCCAGGCCCGGGGCCGCTTCTACCCCGCCCACACGAGGCTCCGCCGCGTCTCCGGGCGGCTCTGGGAGGCCGTGATCACCACCGGGGTGATGCACCAGATCCGCGCCCACGCCGCGAGCGTCGGCCTCGCCTTGTGGGGCGACGCGCTCTACGGCGGCGGCCATCTGCCCGAGGGCCTGGCCCCTGCCGGGGTGCGCTTCTGCTTACACCACGCCGAGACGAGGGGGCTCGACGGCCCGGCCGTGTCGGTGTCTCCGCCGGGCTGGTGGCCCCGCTGAGCCCACTCCCCCGCCCGCCCTGGGCCGCGCCCCACGAATCCGGTGGCGCCGCGCCGCGCGGAGGTGGTTAAGGGGGGCCGCCCGCCGCCCCCTGATGGAGCCCCCTGTGGTCGAGCTGAACAACGTCACCTTACAGTACGGCAGCCAGGTGCTCTTTCTGGGCGCCAACCTCAAGATCAACCCCGGCGAGAAGGTCGGGCTGGTCGGCCCCAACGGCGCGGGCAAGACGACGATCTTCCGCCTCTTGCTCGGTGAAGAGAAGCCCGACGAGGGCAACGTCGAGCGCCCCAAGCGCCTCTCCGTCGGCGTGTTCCGCCAAGACTTCGCCGAGTACGGTGACAAGAGCGTGCTCGCCGAGACCGTCGCCGGGGCCGGGGACGTCGCCGCCTTGGCCGGGGAGCTGGAGGCCCTGGAGGCCCGCCTCGGTGACGTCGATGACCCGGACTACGACCAGATCCTGGAGCGTTACGGTGAGGTCCAGGCCCGCTTTCAGGACGGCGGCGGCTACGACTTAGACGCCCGCGCCCGGGCCATCCTCGCGGGCTTAGGCTTTCGGGCTGAAGAGGTGGACGGCCCCATCGGCGCGCTCTCCGGCGGCTGGCGGATGCGTGTGCAGCTCGCCCGGCTGCTCTTGGCGCCCCACGACCTCTTGCTGCTCGACGAGCCCACGAACTACCTCGACATCGAGAGCATCCTCTGGCTGGAGAGCTGGCTCCGGGCCTACTCCGGCGCCGTGCTGATGACCTGCCACGACCGCGACGTGATGAACCGGGTGGTCCGGAAGGTGATCGAGATCGACGGCGGCACGCTCCGCACCTACGTCGGCGACTACGACGCCTATGAGCGCGCCCGGGCGCTCGACGCCGCCCAGCGTGAGGCCGAGTACGAGAAGCAGCAGGCCATGCTCGCCCGAGACATGCGCTTCATCGAGCGGTTCCGCGCCCAGCCCCGCAAGGCGAGCCAGGTGCAGTCCCGGGCCAAGAAGCTCGAGAAGATCGAGCGGGTCGAGCCCCCCAAGCGCCTCGTCGAGCGCAGCTTCAACTTCCGCCGCCCCGAGCGCAGCGGCAACGACGTGTTGGCCGTGAAGGGCCTCGTGAAGCGCTACGGCGACCGGGTGATTCACAACAAGCTCGAGCTCATGGTCCACCGCGGCGAGCGCTGGGCGATCATGGGCGAGAACGGCGCGGGCAAGACCACGCTCCTCAAGATGTTGGCCGGGGCCCTCTCCCCCGATGACGGCCAGGTCGTCGTCGGCGCCTCGGTGCAGCTCGGCTACTTCGCCCAGCACCAGATGGAGCAGCTCAGCGGGGATCGTACGGTCTTGGAGGAGCTTGAGGCCCACGCGCCGAAGGCCGACCGCGGCGTCATCCGCAGCCTCGCCGGGGCCTTCGGCTTCTCCGGCGACGAGATCGAGAAGCCCATCTATGTCCTGAGCGGCGGCGAGCGCAGCCGCCTCGCCTTGGCGAAGATGCTCTACGACATGCCGAACCTGCTCGTCTTGGACGAGCCCACGAACCACCTCGACCTCACGACCAAACGCGCCTTGGTGAAGGCCCTGCAGGACTACGACGGCACCCTGGTCTTCGTGAGCCACGACCGCGCCTTCTTGCGCGCCTTGGCCACCCGCGTCGTCGAGCTCGGCCCCGAGGGGCCGCGGGTCTACCACGGCAGCTATGATGAGTACGTGCAGATGAGCGGGCGCGAGGCCCCCGGGATGCGGGCCCTGTGAGCGCCCCGACACCACAAGACAACGGAGCAGAGCATGGGCGCCTGGGGTGAAGGACCCTTCGACAACGACCGCGCGCTGGACTGGCTCGGCGATCTCGCCTCGGCGCCTGACCTCGGCTTCATCCGGGAGGCCCTGGCCGTGGCCGTCGGCGACCCCGACGCCCCGGAGTACCTCGACAGCGACGACGCCGCCGCTGCCCTCGCCGCCGCCGAGATCGTCGCCGCGCTCCAGGGCTACGCCCGCTTCCCCCTGCCTCAGAACGCCGTGAGCTGGCTCATGGACCACTGCGAGCTGCCCGGCGGCCCGCTGGTGCCCCTGGCTCGGGAGGCCGTCACCCGGGTCTTGACGAGCTCCGAGCTCCAGGAGCTCTGGGCCGAGTCCGCCACCTATGGCGCCTGGAAGGCCGAGACCGAGGGCCTGCTCAAGCGCCTCGTCGTCCCCTGACACCGCCCCCCTCGCCTCGGAGCCCCCGTGTCCCGCAGAGTTGTGCATGAAGACGAGGTCCCCAAGGTCGAGACCACCCGGGGCGCCCGCTTCGCCTCGACCCGGCGCCAGCTCGGCCGGGCCGCCGGGGGCGTGCAGCTCGGCTGCTCGTTGATGGAGGTGCCGCCCGGCAAACGCGCCTGGCCCGCCCACTTCCACAGCACGAACGAGGAGGCCCTCTACGTCCTGAGCGGCGAGGGCACCTTACGCCTGGGCAAAGACGCCGTGCCGGTGCGCGCCGGGAGCTACGTCGCCTTGCCCGTGTCCACCACGGCCCACCAGCTCATCAACACCGGCGCCGAGCCCCTGCGGTACCTCTGCCTGAGCACGATGCACGCCGCGGACATCTGCGTCTACCCGGACTCGGGCAAGATCGGCGTCTTCGCGGGCATGGCGCCCGGCGGTGACCCCGCCCAGCGCACCTTGAGCCTCTTCTTGGACGGCCAGGCCACCCGCGCCTATTGGGATGGCGAAGACGACGGCCCCTGAGCCGCCCGAGGAGCGTGATGTCCCCTCTCCTGCTGATCGGTCTGCCTCTGGCCTTCGCCGAAGATCCGCCGCTGGCTGAGCCCGCGCCGCCTCCGACGGAGCCTGCCCCGCCCGCGGAGCCCGCGCCGCCCGCGGAGCCCGCGCCGCCCCCGGAGCCGACGCCGATGGACGCCATCACCGAGGCCTGGGCGTCGATCGGCCTTGAGCCCCCGCCCCTCTCCGCGGCGGTGGAGGTCGGGCGCTGCATCCCTTGCGGCGGCGGCTACGGCGGCGTAGGTCGCTGGCTTGTGCCCCACGCGTCGTTTGACCTCGGCCTCGGCGTGCGCCCCTACGCCTCGCAGAACGGCCTCTTCGCCTGGGGCCTCACGGCCACGGGCTACTGGAAGGCCGACAACACCGGCATCTCGCTCCAGGCCGGGATCTCCACCTTGGCCATCGTCGTCGAGGACCTCGGCCAGCCTACGGCCCGGGCCGTCGCCCGCCCCGCTGGGGTGGTGAGCGTCGGCTTCCGCCAGGCGCTTTACGAGGATGAGAACCTGCGCATCCCCGCGAGCGTCGGCGTCGGCGTCTACCGCAGGGGGCTCCTGCGGAGCGGCGCCGACTACGACGGCTTCACCTTCAACCTGACCGTCGGCGCCGAGTTCGGCGTGCGGGACTGAGCCCGCGCCGGGGCCTCAGCTGTCGTTCGAGTCCTCGAAGCCGCCGGACTCCACCTTGGTCACCGCGGCCTCGGCGCTCAGGCCGCCGTAGAGCAGGGCCATGAGCCCAGGGAAGTAGCGGTCAAAGGTGCGGAGGTTCTCGCCGAACAGGGGGCGCAGCGCCCGGGGGTCGAGCTCGCCTTCGCCGATGTCGTAGACGGTCTTGTAGCGGACCTCACCGTCGCTGTAGTCCATCTCAAAGTTGCCCATGACCATGCCGTAGTTGGCCCGGGTGAGGTACTCCGCCACCTCGGCGCGCCGGTCCTCGGGGACGTTGACGCTCGAGACCGAGTAGACGATGGCCTGCCGCGGCGTGCCGTTCGGCGCGCGCTCCGAGCCGTAGGTGACCCAGCGCCCGTGCTTGCCCGAGAACGACAGGCGGATCGCGGGGCGGTCGGGCACGGGATCGTAGCGCCAACCTTCCTCCTCGCAGTGTTGAATCAGCGCGTCGAGGATCTTCGCCATAGAGCACCTCCCAGGTTGAATCGAGGGCACCCTATCGGAAGCCCGGACGCGGTTCAAGCTTGAACGCACGAAACTCCGCTATGATAGGGCGCCCCGCTGCCCGAGGAAGGACTTGGCCGAGCCCATCAACAAGGTCTGGGAGCTTCGTTCTCCCGCCAATATCGAGGACACCTGGGCGGTGTTCTCCGACACCGATCGGTTTAACCGCGTCGCTGAGCTCGGCTTTCGCTTCGAGCAGCTCCAGCTCAGCGACGGCAGCGTTCGCCGCACGGGGAAGGGGGTGTTCTTCGCGGGCATCACCGCGGAGTGGGAGGAGCTGCCCTGGAGCTGGAAGGCGCCGGAGTGGTACCGCTCGACGCGCCGCTTCTTGGGCGGCCCCGCTGAAGAGATGACCGTGCAGCTCCGCCTGCGCCCCGAGCCCGACGGCGGGACGGCCGTGCGGTACTCGGTCTCGGTCACCCCGCGGAACCTGCTCCTGCGCCCCATCGTGATGGCCGACCTCAGCCTGTCCTCTGCGCCGAAGGTCGAGCGCGCGCTCACGGCGCTGCTGACCGAGCTCTCGGGCCGAGGCACCCCGCCCTGCCTCACGCCCCCGGACCTCAGCCCTGAAGGCGACGCCCTGCTCCGCCGCGCCCGCATCGAGCCCCCCGCCGTGAAGGACGCGCTGAGCAAGGCCCTGCGCTCCCTGCCGCTCCGGGAGCAGGACCGCCTGATGCCCCTGCGCCTCGCCGCGGAGTGGCGCCTCGACCCCGACACGCTCATCGTCGGGATGCTGCAGGGCGTGAGAGAGGGTGTGCTCGCGATGCGCTGGGAGCTCATCTGCCCGAGCTGCGTCGGCCCCGCCCAGCGCGTCGAGCGCATCAGCGAGGCCGCCCGTGTGCACTGCTCGTCGTGCAACATCTGGTTTGACCGCACCTTCCCCGACGCCGTGGCCGTCTCGTTCCGCGCGGCCCCGGCCCTGCGCCCCGAGGACGTGCCCGTGGAGTGTGTGGGCAGCCCGTCAAAGCAGCCCATCGTCATCTTCCGCGAGCGCCTGGACCCCGAGGGCCAGGTCACCCAGACCCTCAACCTTAAGCCCGGCGCGTACCGTGTGCGCACCTGGCCGCCGCGGGAGAGCGCCATCTTGGACGTGCTGGACACGCCGACCGGCGACGGCACGGCGCGCTTCACCGCCCATGACGACGGCGTGGACCCTCCCCGGGTGGTCGTCGGCCCGGGGGAGCAGCGCGTGACCCTGCAGAGCCGCGCCGCCCGCGCCGTGGAGATCGCCATCGAGCGCACCGTGCGGCCCGCCGACGTGCTCAGCGCCGGGCGGCTCCTGTCGATGCCCGAGTCCCGGGGGCTCCTGCCCGCGGCGCTCATCAGCCCGAACCTCAAGGTGGAGTCTATGCGCTTCACCACGGTGACCGCCCCGCCGCCTCGGGCCGGGGCCCAGCTCGACCACGTCGAGCGGCTCCTGCGTGGGCACAAGCCCCGGCGCCTCATCGTCGGGGAGCGCGGCGCCTTGGCGACCTTCGACACCTTCGCGACGGGCCTCGCCGCCGCCCGGGCCCTCGCCTTGGCGGGTTACGGCGCGGCGATCTCCGTCGGCGCCGCCGTCGAGGTCCAGCAGCAAGAGAACGACCCCGTCGTGCCCATGGGCGCCCCCGTCGAGGACGCCCTGTCGATGCTGGCCGAGGCCGCCCCGGGCCGCCTCATCCTCGGGCGCGGCCTGGAGCGTGACCCCGAGGTCGCCGAGGCCCTCAAGGCCGCCGGGCTCGGGGTGACCGCCGGGCGGGCGGGGTCGACCTTGGGGGTGTGAGGCCCTCGGGGCGCCCAGGGCGCCACCCCACCACGATCCCAGCGCAAGAAGAGGGAGCGGTGGGGCGTGGCGAGGGGGGGAACGTTGGCTCGCCTACCCGACCGCCCCCAGAGGGCTCAGGCGCTGCAGTCCGAGTCGTCAACGTCTACGAGGGCGTCGCAGTCGTTGTCGATGCCGTCGGAGCAGCTCTCGGTCTGGCCGGGGAAGACGTCGGCGTTGTTGTCGTCGCAGTCGGTGTCGGAGAGCGCGCCGTCACCGTCCGCGTCGATCAGCGCGTTGGTGTCGTCTAAGGACGTGTCGTCCTTGTCCGGGCCGGGCGCCGGGCCGTAGCAGGCCGCGAGCACGACCATGGTGACGCCGGACGCCACGGCGTTGCGCACGCGGGTGGCGATGTTCTGGGTGGTGTGGCCGCAGAAGGGGCACTTGGCCTCGTTGTGCAGCAGGTGGCGATCGCAGCTCGGACAGGCGTTCATCAGTGATCCTCCATCTCTTGTGGGCGGATTGCCCGCGCTCAGCCTACACCCGTCGAGGGCGGGGCTACACTGTCGTGATGAGACGACGAATTGATCCCGCGCAGGACTTTCACCCCCGCTACGTCGTGTGGGAGCTGACGCTCCGCTGTGATCTCGCCTGCCGTCACTGCGGCAGCCGCGCCGGGCGCCCCCGCCACGAGGAGCTCTCCTTTGAGGAGCAGCTCGACCTGCTCGCCCAGCTCGTGGACATGGGCGTCGGCGAGATCGCCTTCATCGGCGGCGAGGCCTACCTGCACCCGGACTTCTTACGCCTCGTGCGCGCCGTCGCCGACGCCGGGGTGCGCCCGACGATGACCACCGGCGCCCGGGCGCTGGACGCCACCCTCGCCAAAGCCGCCGCTGAGGCCGGGATGCAGGCCGTCTCGGTGTCGATCGACGGCCTGGAGTCCACCCACGACCACCTCCGCGCCGTACAAGGCAGCTACAAGGCCGCCCTCGCCGCCCTGGGCCACATCCGCGACGCGGGCATGGCGCCCCACGCCAACACCCAGGTCAACCGCCTGAACCTCGGGGAGCTGCCTGAGCTCGCCCAGACCCTGCTCGACCTGGGGATCAAGGCCTGGCAGATCCAGGTCACCGGGCCCATGGGCCGCGCCGCCGACCGCCCGGAGTGGCTCCTGCAGCCCTATGAGCTCCTTGATCTGGGGGAGCTGCTCACCACCATCGGCCCGGCCGCGAAGGCCCGGGGCTGCACCATCAACGCCGGGAACAACCTCGGCTACTACGGCCCCGCCGAGCGCCACCTGCGCATCGAGCCCTACGGCGGATGCGGCGCCGGGCGTTTTGTCCTCGGCGGGGAGTCCAACGGCGACGTAAAGGGCTGCCCCAGCCTGCCGAGCGCGCCGTATGTGGGCGGCAACGTGCGGGAGGCGCCTCTGGCGGAGATCTGGGCCCGGCAGGCCATCGGCTTCGCCCGGGACCGGGGCACCTCCGAGCTCTGGGGCTTCTGCAAGACCTGCTACTACGCCGAGGTCTGCCAAGGCGGCTGCTCCTGGACGGCGCACGCGCTCCTGGGACGCCGGGGGAACATGCCCTGGTGCCTGCACCGCGCCGACACGCTGCGCGCCCAAGGCCGCCGAGAGCGCCTCGTGCAGACCCAGCGCGCCCCGGGTGACCCCTTCGACTTCGGCGCCTTTGAGCTCATCGAGGAGCCCTGGGACGCCCCCCTGCCCTCTTGAACCCCGCCACGGAGCCCCACATGCGCCGCCTGCTGCTGCTCGCCGCCTTGCTCACCCCAGCCCTGAGCGCCTGCACCCCGAGCCACTGTGAGGTGGACGGCGTGAAGCACCGGATCGGCGAGACCTACCGCTGCGCCGACGGCTGCAACACCTGCCAGTGCAGCCCCACCGGGGTCAGCTCGACCCTGATGGACTGCGCCGAGGACACCGGCGGCGCCGACGACAGCGGGGACACGGCGGACAGCGCCGAGTGACGCCCGTTCTGCCGGGAGACGCCTATGCGACCCCTCAGCGCCCTCACCGCCCTGCTCCTGCCGCTCTTGACCGCCTGCGCCCCGGCCCACTGTGAGGTGGACGGCGTGCGCCACCGGATCGGCGAGTCCTACCCCTGCGCGGACGGCTGCAACACCTGCACCTGCGAGGCCGACGGCGTGAGCGCCACGCGGATGGCCTGCTTGGAGGATACCGGTGGAGGCGGCGACGACACCGCGGACAGCGCCGGGGAGTGAGCCCCCGGGTCGATTTGGCGTTTCGGTGTCGTCTGTTGAGCGCCGCGCTCTGCGCTGAGGTAAAGGGATCTCAGGCGCTGTCGCGCCGCAAAGGAGCCTCAGATGCCCAAAGGTCAGACCAAGCCCGGCAGCAGCAACAAGCCCAAGCTCACCATCAAAGAGAAACAAGACAAGAAGAAGGCGAAGAACCTCTCCAAGTGACGCCGTGGCCCGGTGAGCGCCGGGGTCGGCCTGGGGTAGACTGACGCCATGCGCGCCCTCTCCCGCTTGCCCCTCCTGCTGCTGCTGGCCACGACGCTCACCTGGGCCGGGGGCGACGACGACGACGACGACGAGGCCCAAGACGTCGCCCCGGCGCGCATGAAGATGGAGATGGACTTCTCCCCGATCGAGGTCAGCGCCCCGGCCATGCCCGCGCCCCCGTCGGGCAGTTTTTCCGCCCGGGTCGGCGGCGCCGGGGACATCGAGGAGCTGTACCTCAGCCTGCGGCAGGGGTTCCTCCCCCACCCCGACGTGCTGCGCGCCGAGGGCCTGTTCGGGATGCACGACCTCCCCGCCCGCAAGACCGGGCCCTGCCAGGTCACGCTCTGCCTCTTGGGGGAGGTGAGCGCCGCGCCGCCCCCCGCCCTCGCTGGGGCACAGGCGCTGGTGATGTTGGGCTTTGACACGAACCTCCCCCTGGACGGCTGGACGCGGCCGCCGATGCACGTCGCCGTGGTGGTGGACGCCGATCCAGCCCTGGTCCAGCACAGCGGCGGGGCCCTGGTGGGCGCCTTGTTGGCCCTGCAGGCGAACCTCGGCCCCGAGGACCGCCTGAGCCTCGTGAGCGCCGGGCGCGAGGCCGAGGTGACCGCGAGGGCGCTGGTCGGCGACGATCAGAGCGGGCTCGTGAGCGCCGCGCGCCGCACGCCGGTGAACGCCGAGGGCGCCGTGAGCCAAGCCGTCGAGGCCGCGGGGCGGCTGCTCCAAGAGGCGACGGACCCCGGCGCGCTCAAGCGGGTGCTGGTGCTCAGCGGCGGGGCCCCGCACCGGCTGGGGGCGGCGCCTGAGACGCTCTACGCCCAGGCCACGCGGCTCGCGGAGTCCGGCGTCGGCGTCACGGCGATCACCCTGGGCGACGGCCTGAACAACGAGGGCCTCGCCCGCCTCGCCGGGGCCAAGGGCGGGGCCTACACCCGAGCGCCGAGCTTAGAGGGCGTCACCCGGGCCCTCGGCGAAGACTTTGAGACCCTGTTTGTGCCCCTCGTGTACCGCTTCGGCCTGGAGGTGAGCCCCGCGTCAGGCTGGCGGCTCTCGGGGGTGTTCGGCGTGCCCGAGGCGGCGCTCACCTGGGACAGCGCCGGGGTGGCCCGTCTGCGGGTCGAGACCCTGTTCGTGAGCCGCAAACGAGGCGCCATCTACCTCACCTTCTCCCCCGAGGGCGTGAGCGGGATGCCCCCGGCGCCGCTGCGGGAGGGCTCGGCCTTGGCGGAGCTGCGCCTGAGCTACCAAGAGCTCGACGGCGAGTGGCGTGTAGACACCCGGCGCCTCGCCCCGGAGCCCGCCGAGCGTGAGTCCCACGGGCTCACCGACGGCCGGGCGCTGATTCAGTGGCTCGTGACCATGCGGGAGGGCCTCGCCCGTTACCACGCCGGGGACGTGGACGGCGCCTACGCCGCGCTGCGCGACTTGGGCTGGGGGCCCGCCGAGGCCGCGCGGTTCCCCCGAGAGCTCGGGGCCTGGCAAGAGGCCGTGACGCTCACCATGCCCCGATGAGCGCCGCGACGAGATAAAGGCGAGGACCCCCTCGACGACGGAGCCCTCCTTGGCCTTTCAGATCCGCCGTGACGCGCCGCTGCCCCGTGAGCTGACCCGGGTGATTCAGGAGCAGCTCTTGGGCGCCCTCGCCGAGCTGTCCACCCACGGGGACACGCTCCGGGAGGGCGTCTACAGCGCACGAAAGCGCGGCAAGCGCCTCCGCGCGACCTTACGCCTGATGCGCGACGCCTTGGGGGCGGAGCGTTACGCCGAGGCCAACACCCTGCTCCGCGACGCGGGTCGCGCGCTCGGCGACACCCGCGACGCCGCTGTCCGGGTCGAGACCCTCGACGCCTTGCTCGCCGGGATGGAGACGACGCCGGAGCCCCTGCAGCGCCTCCGCGAGCGCCTCGTCGCCGCCCGGGACGCCCCGGAGCTGCACCCTGAAGCCGCCGCCGCCGAGGCCCGGGCCCACTACGCCCGCGCCCTGGATCTCACGTCGAGCTGGGCGGATGAGGCCCTGCACCTCGACCACCTCGCCGCGGGCTTCGCCCGGGTGCTCCGCGCCGGGCGCCGAGAGGGCCGCGCCGCGGTGATGAGCGGCGACCCCGAGCGCCTGCACGAGTGGCGTAAGCAGGTGAAGCACCACACCTTCCACCTGCGGCTCCTCCGCGCGGCCTGGCCCGAGGCGATGGCCCAGCGCCAGGCCGAGGCCGAGGCCCTGGGCAGCGCCTTGGGTGAGCACCACGACCTCCACACCCTGATGACGCAGCTCAGCGACGAGGAGCGGGCGATCTTGGCCCCGGTCGTCCAGGCACGATCGGCGGCCCTGGAGGAGCGGGCGCGGCAGCTCGGCGCGAGGGTCTTCGCCGATCCTCGCGGGGCGGCGCGGCAGGTCCGGGCGTGGTGGACGGGATGGCCCACCGGATCTTCCCCGGCGGAGCGGCCCGAGGGCTGAAGCGCGTCAGCGATCTTCGGGCTTCTGATGTAGGATCTCCCCACCCAGGAGGTCCAAATGTCAAGGATGACACTGCTTCTCTCGCTCTCTTTCGCCCTCGTCGCCTGCAAAGACGACGGCGGTGACACCGTCAACCCCAGCGACAGCGTCAGCGGCGCCGACAGCGACGCCGGCCCGACCGACGCCGACGGCGACGGCTACGACGTCGAGTCGGACTGCGATGACGACGACGCCAGCGCGAACCCCGGCGCCGCCGAGGTCTGCGACGGCATCGACAACAACTGCGACGGCACCGCCGATGAGGGCGTGACGAGCACCTTCTACCAAGACGCCGACGGCGACGGCTACGGCGACGACGCCGCGCCGGTCGAGGCCTGTGAGCCCCCCGAAGGCGCCGCGGCCCAAGGTGGGGACTGCGACGACGCCGACGTGGCCTTCAACCCCGGCGCCGCCGAGACCGACTGTGAGGACCCCAACGACTACAACTGCGACGGCTCCACGGGCTACGCCGACGGGGACGCCGACGGCTTCGCCGCCTGCCAGGAGTGTGACGACGGCGACGCCGCGGTGAACCCCAGCGCCACCGAGGTCTGCGACGAGCGCGACAACAACTGCGATGGCGCGACCGACGAGGGCGTGACGACGACCTTCTACCAGGACGCCGACGCCGACGGCTACGGTGACCCCGACTTCGGCGCTGAGGCCTGTGAGGCGCCCGCGGGCTACGCCGCGGAGAACACCGACTGTGACGACGGCGCCGCCGCCGTGAACCCCGGCGCGCTGGAGGTCTGTAACGGCCTCGACGATGACTGCGACACCTTGACCGACGACGCCGACGACAGCCTCGACCTCAGCTCCGCCGGGGTGTACTACAGCGACGCCGACGCCGACGGGTATGGAGACCCCGACGGCACGGTCACGGCCTGCGCCCAGCCCGCCGGGACGGTGACCGACAACACCGACTGCGACGACGCCGAGGCCGCGGTGAACCCCGCCGCCGCTGAAGTCTGCGACGGTGATGACAACAACTGCGACGGCGTGACCGACAGCGACGCCATCGACCAGTCCACCTACTACGCCGACAGCGACGCGGACGGCTACGGCGACGCCAGCGCCGCGGTGAAGGGCTGCTCGGCGCCCACGGGCAGCGTGAGCGACAGCAGCGACTGCGACGACTCCGCCGCCGGGGTGAACCCCGCCGCGAAGGAGATGTGCGACACCATCGACAATAACTGCGACGGCCTCACCGACGACAGCAGCTCGTCGGACGCCTCCACCTGGTACGCCGACAGCGACAAGGACGGCTACGGCACCACGAGCGTCACCCAGCTCGCCTGCTCCAAGCCCTCCGGCTACGTCGGGAACAAGAAGGACTGCGACGACACGGACAAGGCCATCTACACCGGGGCCACCGAGGTCTGCGACACTGAAGACAACGACTGCGACGGCAGCATCGACGAGTCCGACGCCGCCGACGCCAAGAGCTACTACAAGGACTTCGACAAGGACGGCTACGGTGACCCCAGCTCGGTCACCAAGTCCTGCACCGCGGTCTCCGGCTCGGTGAGCGACAACACCGACTGTGACGACAAGGACGACGAGGTCTACCCCGGCGCGCCGGAGCTCTGCTCGGGCACGGACGTGGACTGTGACGGCGTGGACCCGAACGTCTGTGAGGACTGCCTGGAGGCCCTCTCCGATGGGTACACCGCCGACGGCCTGTACACCATCGACACCGACGGCGCCTCGGGAGCCCTCTCCCCGGTCGAGGTGTACTGCGACATGACCACGGACGGCGGCGGCTGGACCTTGGTGCAGCGCACGCTCTGGGACTGGAACGACTCCAAGCTCCTGCTCACGGGCTACTCCACCTGGTATGGCAGCACCTTAGGCGCCGCCGATGCCGGGGAGGCCTTCCGCCTCGCCGGGCGGTCTTGGCCGACGGTCGGGGCGAGCGGCGACATGCTCGCCGTCCACTACGCCCGGGATCGGTCGAGCACGAAGGACTGCGACCCGCTGTACTACACCGGCGACGGCGGCGCCTGGAGCGTCACCTCCAGCGCGACGTCGTACAGCGGCTGGACGAGCACCGTCACCTTGGCGAACACCACGGCGCTCTCGACGTCCGACTCCGGGGCCTCGTCGTACTGTGTCACGGGCTACAACGCGATCCCCTGGTTCTACACGTCCTGCTGCACGACCTGCCCGACCTTCTACGGCGGCTACTGGACGGACAGCGCGCACCCCATGGCGAGCTACCTCGACGGCACGAAGGACCACTACGGCAACACCACGGCGAACGTCTGCCCCTCAGGCAACGCCGTGGTCTCCAGCGGCTACGAGGGCGTGAACACCATGGAGATCTACCTGCGCTGAGCGCCCCTCGGCGCTCAGGCGTCGCGCAGCTCCGCCAGGGCCAAGGCGACCTGGCGGCGCAGCTCGTCGGTGAAGGCCCGGCGCTCGTTCTCGGAGAGGTACTGCGCGGCGACCTCGGTCGTGCGCAGCACCAGATCCTGGACCACGTTGAGCGCCGCGCTGAGCGTGGCGGCCCGGGCGGGGTCATGGGGTCGGGGCTCGCCGCGAAGGCTGCGCTGGGCCTCGGCGTAGAGCTCACCGCGGGCCAAGGCGCGCTCCGAGGCGCTGCCGACGGGCCCCGCCGCCATGAGCGCGGCGAGGGGGTCCATCGCCGGGGCCACGCCCTGGGCCGTGCCCAGCGGGGCGCCGCGCGTCACCGGCATCGGCGCGGGCATCGCGTCGGCGATGGCCTCGGGCGCCTTGAGCACGGCCTCCCGCAGGCCCGAGAGCTGCTGCACGAGCTGATCCATCCGCAGCGCCGCGCCCGCGTCGGTCTTGGGCGCCTCATAGAGCTTCCGAATGGCGATGATCTCTTTGGTGAGCGCGATGAGCACCTTACGGGTGGGGTCCAAGGACGGGGTGTTGAGCGCTGCGACCACACCCACGAGGGTCTCGTTGAGCGCGGCGAGGCGGGCGTCGAGCTCCTTGGGCGTGCCCGCGGTGAGCGCGGCCTGCACGCCGCCGAGGTTCGCCGAGAGCGTCTCGTTCAGGGCGTCGAGGCGGCTCGTCGTGCCTTCGCTCGCCCGCAGGGCCTCACTCACCGACAGCAAGGTCTGGTTGAGCTTGTCGAGGCGGGTGACCGTGGCCTCGCTGGCGCTGGGATCCACGAGCGCCGCCTGGATGCCGCCGAGGGCCCGGCCCAGCCCGCTGAGCTGGGCGTCGGTGCTCGAGTGGTCCTTCACGGCGAGGTGAATGCCCTGGAGCGCCTCCCGCAGCCCGTCGAGGCGCGTCTGGGTGGCGTTCGCGGCGCTCGTGTCGCGGAGCGCAGCGTGAATCTCGCCCAAGGCCCCGTGCAGGTTGTCGAGGCGCGTCTGTGTGGCTTTGCCCTCGGCCAAGGTCTCCTGGATGTTCTCCAGGCGCTCGCCCAAGGCGCCGAGGCTGCCCGTGAGGCGGTGCACCGGGTCGTCGTCTTTGCCGCCCATGGACTTGAGGCGGCGGAACTCCTTGAGGATGGTCGACCAGCGCTCACGCTGCTCGTCGGTGATGCGCCCGCGCAGCTCGGCGAGCTTCAAGAGGTTCTGCTCGGCGCCCGTGGTGAGGGTCTGGGACTCCCCGGCGTAGTGGTCGTCGATGAGGCGCTCTAGCTCCTGCTCGTTCATCGCCGAGACCACCTTCTCGGCCATCTTGTTCATGTTTCGGTAGGAGCCCTGGAGCTTAAACGGCGGCTCTTGGCGGTAGCTGTCCTCCTGCGCCGCGGAGAGCACATACTGCTGGTTCACCTTGAGCACGACGGACTGAATCGTGAACAGTCGTTTGAGCACCGCGGTGATCTCGCCGATCTCCACGGCGCTGTAGCTGTGGGAGAGCTCAGCGGGGTTGATCTCTTCGCCTTTGGCGATGCGGATGAGCTTGTAGACGTCGTCTTGGCTGCGGGACGAGAGCGGCGCGAGCACGGCGTTGGAGGTGAGCGCGTTCTCGACGTATGACATCCCGAAGACCTCCTCGCGGCCCTCCAAGATGTCGCCGAGGTTGTAGGTGTCGGCGCGGTTGGCCAACATGTCGGGGATGCGGAACTTCTCGCCGGTCTCGGTGTAGGGGTTCCCCGCCATGACCACACAGAACTTCTTGCCGCGCAGGTCGTAGGTGCGGGTGCGGCCGTTCCAGACGCCCTCGACGCGGCGGGTGCCGTCACAGAGGGAGATGAACTTCTGGAGCAGCTCAGGGTGAGTGTGCTGGATGTCGTCGAGGTACAACATCACGTTGTTGCCCATCTCAAAGGCGAGGTTGATCTTCTCGACCTCTTGGCGGGCGGTGGCGTTGGGGGCCTCGGCGGGGTCAAAGGAGTGAACGGAGTGGCCTAGCGACGGACCGTTCACCTTCATGAACACGAGGCCGAGGCGATTGGCGACGTACTCCATGAGCGTGGTCTTGCCATAGCCTGGCGGCGAGACGAGCAGCAAGAGGCCCATGAGGTCTGTGCGTTTTCCGGCGCCCGCGGCGCCCATCTGTTTGGCGAGGTTGTCGCCGACGACGGGCAGGTACACGTCGTTGATGAGCTTGTTACGCACGAAGCTCGACATCACCCGGGGCGTGAACTCGTCGAGGCGCAGGCGCTTGCGGTGGCGCTCCACCAAGGCGTGACGTAGGGCGCGGTAGTTGAGGTAGGCCGGGACACGCTCCTCGATGAAGGTCGTGAGCCGCCCGAGGAGCTCATCGAGCTGCAGACGGAGGGACCGATCCTTCACCCGGGGGTGCTGGCCGAGCATCCCGGGGATGTCGACGGTCGTGAGCGCGTTGGAGACCTGCCAGTCGATGAGGCGCTCCGTGCACAGTCGCGCGGCGGCCTCGTCTACACACTGGGCGAGCTGGGCGCGGCGGTCGGCGTCGGGCTCAAGGCTCAGGCAGGCGTCGAGCCAGGCCCGAGCGAGGCCAAACCGTTCGCGGGGGTCCTTCTCCAAGACGCGCAGATCCTCATCAAAGCCCGAGCGGCTGCCCGCGTCGTCGAGGCGGCGCTGAAGCTGCTCGATGAGCTGGGCGGCGGGGGCCGAGAGCGAGAAGCGCGGGCGGTCGGCGGAGAGCTCCTCAGCCAGAGACGCCCCGGCGAGGCGGGCCGAGGTGGCGTCAAGCGCCGTCTCTCGCAGGCGCAGGGCGGCGACGGTGGCGCCGGTCAGCTCCCCCAGCTCGTCCGCGAGCTGATCCCAGGCGGGGTGGCTGCCGAAGGCGTCGCGCAGGCGGCGCAGGCTGCGGGCCCGGCGGGCGAAGCGCTCACGGCGGTCTTTGTCGGTCAAGAGCGCCCAGGCCATGGCCGCGGCGGCGCGCAGAGGCGACGGGAAACGCAGAGTGCCCGCCGTGGAGCGCGCGGCGAGGAGCTTGTCCAAGATCAGGGCGGCGTCGTGGTCGTGCACGCCGCGCTCGTAGCCCTCGTCGTACCGATCAGCGGCGTAGGTGCGCACCAAGGCGAGGAGCCCGCCCTCGCCCAAGGCCGCGGACTGTAGGCCCGAGACGCTGAGCCCGGCCCGGCCCGCCTCGGCGGCGAAGAGCATCGAGACGGCGAGGTACTCCCCGCGGTAGACCTCCTCGGTCTCGGAGACCACCGTCTGTGTCCAGAACGGCCTCGTCGCCTCAAACTCGGCGTCGTTGACGGCCTCATGGAAGTCGGTGCCCGTGAGGTGCAGCGCCATCCCGTCCCCTTTGGGCACGAGCGTCAGCTCCAGGGGCTGGGTGTTCACCGTGAACTGGTGGCGGCCGAAGCGGATGAGATCGCCGCCGCCCTCAAACAGCTCCGTCGCGTCGCGCAGGGTGCGCACGGCGTCTTGGCGCGCGGACTTGAGGCGACCCTCTAGCTCTTCAGCCTTCACCGTGTCGCCGAGCTCACGGAGCTGATCGGCGCTCTGCCGCAGCTTGAGCACCATCGCGTCTGAGGCGAAGTAGGTGTTCAGCTCGTCTTCAGCCTTAAAGGTGCGGGCGCGGCGGCCGATGCCCTCCAGGATACGCCCCGCGGCGTTGAGGATAGCCTCCACCCGGCGCTGCCGGGCGTCGAGGAGCGTCTGTTTGCGGCCGCTGAGCGCCTCGTAGATCTCCTCCCGCTTGGACGCGAGCTCGGGGAGAAACTCCTCTAGCTCACCGAAGCGGCCCTCTAGCTCCTCGACCTGAAGCATGAGCTTCGAGAGCTGCTCGTCGCAGCGCTCGGGGGTGTCGGCGAGGGTGATCGCGTTTGAGACGGACTGGCTGAGCAGCTTAAACTGGGCGCCGAACTCGGCCTTGCCCTCGGCCACGGCGAGCTGCTTCTGCCGCCCGGTGAGGCTCGCCCGGGCGCGGTTGAGCTGCCCGAAGACCTCGGACACACCCTCCAAGATCGTCGTGCGCGCCGTGGGGTCGTCTACGTTCAGCCCGCCGACCACCTCGGCGAGGAGGTTCAGGCCCTCGCTGACCACCTCCAGCTCGTCCAGGAGCGGCTTGATCTCGTGCGCCTTCTGGATGGCCTCGCCCCGGGGCGGCAGGGCCTCGATGCGGGCCAACATCGGCTTAAACGCCGTGCCGCCCAACAAGAAGGTGACGCAGGACCGGCTGACCGCGTCAAACGCCTCGATGACCTGCTTCTCCAGCGCCTCCACCCGAGGGAGATCAATAAACTTGACCTCCTTGAGGCTGATGAGGTGCCCGCGCTGGCGGCGCAGGGCGGTCATCGCGACGAGGTACTGCTCGACCTCCCGCCAGTCGCCGACCTTGGTGTCGATGAGCAGGCGGGCCTGGGTCTTCTCGGCCTCGCCCAAGGCGATGGTGGCCTCGCGGCGCAGGGTCTGGACCTTCTCAAACTCGTCGATGATCAGCTCGCCGGTGCGGCGGATGTCGGTGATCACCGCGGCGAGGTCGCCCAGCTCGGCGTTGGCGAGCCAGTGGTAGGTGTCGATCGCCCGGGTGCAGGCCCGGGTGAGGTCCTCAAACACCTGCCGGGTGGGCTCGGTGTTCTTGATGAGGCGCTGCAAGGCCAAGGCGTCGGAGATGCCGCGCACCAGCTCGGCGTTGCCGATCTTCGCGTACAGAGAGCCGTCGGTGGGCAAGGCCGCGTAGTACACGTCCGAGCAGAACGGCGTCTGCCAGATCTGCACAGGGTGGACCTTCGTGGGCTCCTCAGACACCATCCGGAAGACGACGAGCTTGCCGTCCTCAAACACCGTGGTGCCGTGGGCCTGAATCGGCGTCTGTACCTCTTGGCGGATCTTGTTGTAGGGGAAGAGCACGATGTGTCCGTCGGTGGGGCGACGGAAGATGTAGAGCACGTCCTCGCCGTTGGGCGAGCGCAGCACACGCTTGAGCTCTAGCCCCTCGGTGTCGAAGTCAAACAGCTTGTGCTCACCCGTCCGGAGGTAATAGCCCTTGGGGAACACGAGGCCGTGGCCCTCGTCCAGGGGCACCGCGGACTGGCCGACGGCGTCGATACGCACCACAGAGCGGGTGATCGTGTTGAAGATGAGGTGGCGCCAGACCTTCTCGCGGTAAGGCAGCACCTTGATGAGGATGAGCGGGCCCACGGCGCAGTACTGGAACTGCGCGTCGTCGAGGGACTGTTTGGGATCCTCTACGGGCTCGGAGAAGATGCCCTGGCCGCTCTCGGTGTTGTCCTCGATCTTGACGGTGAGGTCGCCGCCGATGGTCTCAACAAAACATTTGCCGAGGATCGAGATGTGGGGGCTGCGCCCGGAGACGTAGTCCTCGCGGCCCGGGGTCTTCCAGTCAAACGGCGTCTGCTCGGGGACGATGTTGTCGCGCTCGCCCCGGTCGTCGATGTAGGTGGGCGCGCCCGTCGAGTCCACCGACCAGCGGAAGACCTTGACGTCTTTGTGTGTCTGGCCGACCTGAAAGATCGCGAGGAGCTTCGCCCGCTCGGTCTGCCGGAGCTGCAAGAGGCGGGTGTCGCGGTAAAACTCGAAGAGCTGATCCAGCTCCCGCACAAAGTTCGGATCCTTGAGCCACGGCGTCTCATCAAACGAGACGGGCTCAAACTCCAGGCCGTCCTGGGCTTGCACGAGCTTGTGTACGCTGAACAGGTCGGCGAGCTCGATCTTCTTGCGGAAGGTCGTGACGTTGAAGCCGAAGACGAGGCGGCCCTGCACCTGGAGCACGGCGCGGGGCAGACAGGCGGCCTCGGTGCGCACCCGGGTGTTCGCGATGACCGAGAGCTCCGTGCCGCCGAAGCGGGACTTCCGCTCGGCGTTGAGCGCCTCCGCGCGGCGCGCGAGCTCATCGCCTGCCTTCATGAGCCGGGCGCGGATCACCTCATAGTTGCCGCCGCCTGTGACCGCCGCGTCTACCGCTTGTGCTTCGCTCACCGGATGCTCCGTGAAACGCGGTCAGCCAGCGACCGTCGCCGGGTCGAGCTTGGACCGCTCAGGCTCAGAGAGGGGACGCGCCGCCGCCGCGCTGGGGCGACGACGGCGCGTGTCGGGGGCCTGGGCTCACTCGCCCTTGGGCTTCTCCGCGGCCGGGGCGCCGCGCAGGCCGCTCACCACCTTGGCGATGCCGCGCCCGAGGTCCGCGGCGAGGTCACCCTCCCCCGCGGTGTAGCCGCCGACGAGGCCCTTGATGGACTCCGAGGACTCCACGAGGCCGTCCACGGCGTTGCCCAACGACGCCGCCTGCACGAAGCGGTCGAAGAAGGCGCCGTCGCCGCCGACGATGCGGATGTCGGCCTTGCCGAAGGCCTCGCCCATGACCTTGCCCTGGGCCTCGGCGACCCGCACGCGGGCCTCGATGCGCTGGGCCTCGATGGCGCGCAGGGTCTCGAGCTGCAGCCGGAACTCCTCGTGATCCTTCGCCGCGCCCTGGAGGTTCTGGAGCGCCTGGGCCTTCTCGGTGATGCCCGCGGCCTCGGCGCTCATGCGCTCGCGGATGCCCTTGGCCTCGGCCAGGGCCTGCAGCTCGAAGCCCTGGGCCTCGGCGGCGAGGCGCTCACGCACG
>JAKLKD010000076.1 GCA_023150845.1 Myxococcota bacterium
CGCGGCGGCCACGAGCGGCGGCGGCGCCACCACCTCCTCCAGCGGAGGCGGGACGACGGGCGGCGGCAGCACCAGCACGTCGAGCGGCGGCACCACCTCGTCGAGCGGCGGCACCACCTCGTCGAGCGGTGGCTCCACCTCCTCGGGCGGCTCCACCACGTCGAGCGGCGGCAGCACCTCGTCGAGCGGCGGCTCCACCTCCTCGGGCGGCTCCACCTCCTCCAGCGGCACGAGCGGCTCTTCGAGCAGCTCCGGCTCCTCCTCCAGCGGCTCGTCGAGCAGCTCCGGCTCCTCCTCCAGCGGCTCGTCGAGCAGCTCCGGCTCCTCCTCCAGCGGCACCAGCGCGGCGTCCCTCGCCCCCGTCACCGGCGGCGTGCCCGAGGGCGTCGAGCTCCCGAAGCCCAAGGTCATCGGCGACAACGTGCGCCTCGGCGTCGCGCCCTTCGACGCCTCCTTCGTGCTCGCGGGCCCCGACGGCGTGCTCCTCGACGCCGCGGGCGGCACCGTCACCTTGCCCGAGGCTGGCGCCTTGATGAAGGCCGCCATGGGCGACAAGACGGTCGAGTACACCGTCAAGCCCGGCGAGGTCCCCGGCCTGCCCCTGCCGTGGGGCGCGGAGATCACCGTCGGCGAGAAGACGACCAGCTACTTCTACTCCCCGGCGACGGCGACGCAGAAGGTCGAGCTGCGCGTCGATCTGCCCGAGCCCGTGGACTACCCGGTCAAGGTCGTCGGTGATCTCACCGCGAGCCCCGGCCAGGTCCAGCGCATCGTGCTCGAGCCCAGCCTGCACCCCGCCATGACGGCCTTTGAGCGGATGGAGGACGCCCTGCCCGGCAAAGAGGCCGCCGTGAAGAAGATCGGCGTGCGCGTCGGCACGGGCCTCGGCATCGCGGCCATCAGCGGCGCCGGGTACTACTTCGGCGCCATGCGGTACGCGACGGCGGCCGCCGAGGCCACGGAGCGGAGCGACTACGAGGCCTACGCCCGGACGGCGCTCTTGGGCACCATCGGCAGCGTCGCCCTCGGCGGCGTCGGCCTGGGCGTGACCTTTAGCGGCATCCTCTACGCCTCCGGCGAGGGTGGCGATCTCATGGGCGCCTACACCGAAGCCGAGGAGACGTACCGCAAGGCGAAGAACGAGACCGTCGATCTCTTCTCCTTGACCGGTGAGGCCCCGGTCTCCCAAGAGGCCCTCGACCTCCTCGACGATCCCCCTGCCACTGAGCGAGCGGAGTGACCATGCGACCCGCAACCACCCGGTCCATCCTGACGGCGCTCTTCTTGTTCGCGCCGGGCTGCATCCTCAACACGGCCTTTCCCTACAACCCGCGCTTCGCGGACGGTGACGGCGACGGCAAGGCCTACATCGACGGCGACTGCGACGAGTGGCCTGGCCACGGCGGCCGCCCGGTCATCGCGGGCGATGACATCTACGACTCGCTCCAGGCCGCGGTTGACGCCGCCAAAGATGGCGACGTCATCACGGTCTGCCCGCTCCCCGGCGAGCAGGAGTACGGCGGCCTCACGGTGATCGAGGACAAGTCGATCTCCATCGTCGGCGGCGCTGAGCCCGATCGTATCGTGCTCAACGGCAAAGACGCGGGCTCGACCATCCGCGTGGCGGGAGGCTCCCTCACCCTGGAGAACCTCACCATCACCGGCGGCGCCGGGACGGACTACGGCACGGGCGGCAACCGCCAGAACCTCGGCGGCGGCGTCGACGCCGCGGCGTCGACGGGCCTGGAGATCGTGAACTGTGTCATCCAGGGCAACACCGCGCAGTTCGGCGGCGGCGTGATCGGGCCCCTCGACGTCGAGAACGCCGAGACGCTCATCCTCGACTCCCTCATCACGGACAACAACGCCACCTCCACCGGCGGCGGCGCCTACGTCCAGTGGGGCGGGCAGATCATCGGCACGAGCGTCTACCGCAACCGCTCGGCGAACGCGCAACACGAGCACGAACAAGACCAAGTCGTACTCGGACAAGACCTCAGACGAGACCTTCTCTTGCGACGCGACCAAGCAGTCCTGTAGCTGAAGCTCGGCGGGGAGGGCCTGGTCCCCTCCCCGCTTCTCGTCTGTCCCCGGACGCCGCGACGGCCCCAAGCCCTCGCGGCGTCTTCGTCTTCAGGCCTGGGCGGCGGGGGGCGCGCCGTCGTCGTCCCCGGCGTCGGGGTGCATGTACGAGCCGCGGAGCTGCACGGGCTTCACGTCATCGTCGATGTGCTTCCGCATACGCAGGTTGAGCATCTCGACGAACACCGAGAAGCCCATGGCGAAGTAGACGTAGCCCTTGGGCACGTGGTGATGGAAACCCTCAGCGATGAGGCTCATGCCCACGAGGATGAGGAACGACAGGGCCAACATCTTCAAGGTCGGGTGGGCCTCGACGTAGTCGCCGATGGCCTTCGCCGCGAACAACATCACGCCGACGGCGATGACGACGGCGATGATCATCACCGGGATGTCATCGGCCATGCCGACGGCGGTGATGACCGAGTCGAGGCTGAAGATGATGTCCAGAAGCGCGATCTGGCCGATCACCGAGGCGAAGGACACCGTGGCCTTGCCGTCCTTCGTCGGGCCGTCTTGGTGGCCCTCAAGGTTGTGGTGAATCTCGCGGGTGGACTTCCACAACAAGAACAGACCGCCGGTGAGCAGGATGAGGTCACGGGCGGAGATGGGCGCGTCCATGACCGGCATGGTGAACAGCGGGTCTGTGAGGCGCATGATGGCGGAGAGGCTCAAGAGGAGCCCCACACGCATAAACATCGCCAAGAAGAGGCCGACCTGACGGGCCTTCTGCTGCTGCTCCGGCGGCAGGCGCCCGACGAGGATGGAGATGAAGATGATGTTGTCGATGCCGAGGACGATCTCGAGCACCGTCAAGGTCAGGAGCGCCATCCAGGCGTCCGGCGAGTTGATCCAGCTCAGCCACTCCATGTCGTCGATCTCCGTTGAGGCGGGGCCACTCTATCCCTGAAGCGCGCTGGCGGTCCACACCGACACGAGGCCGGAGGGACCGCCAGGATTTAGCCCTTGATCGCGCCGGGGCTACTTGAGGCCCTTGTACTCCATATGCACGGTCTGGGCCTCGTCTACGACGAGGAGCTCCTCAAAGTAGTACGCCATGCCGCCGATGGGCATCGCCACGTCCACCGGGGCGACGCCGCCCTCGACGGCGTTGTTCTGGGCGACGTAGGCCTGCTGCATCTCGGCCTGGCCCGCGGCGCCGAGGTACTCACCCTCGGGGGTCACCGGCGTCGAGAAGTACTCGACCTGGCGCATGGAGCTCTCCGTGGCCTTCGCCTTCACCTTCGCCTCATACGGCAGGTAGACCGCCCAGCGCACGTAGGTCTGGGGGATGTCGGCCACGGGCAAGGCGAGGTCCACGGCGCCGTTGCCCTTCTCGTCCGGGGCCTGACCGGCCTCGATCCAGACGAGCTCGACGGAGAAGGCCGCCAAGGCGCTGCCCGAGGCGCGGCTGCGCACCAGCGGGATGAGGATGTCGCCCTTGTCGTCCTTCGCGGGCTGCACGGCCTTGTCGGCGACCTTCACCGACCAGAGCTCAGCGCCTTCAGGCAGGCTGATACGCAAGAACTGGCGGCGGTTGTTGCGCACATACCAGACCATCTGGCTCATCACCTTGCCGTCGGGGGTCACCATCGTGACCGCCTCGGCGGTGTCGGCGATGGTGACGAGCACGTCCACGTCCTGGTGCTGGTTCACCCGCAGCGGCACCTTGTAGTCGGCTTGGCGGTACTTGAAGCCCAAGAGCACGGGCTGGTCCGTGCGGCCGAGCACGCTCGCGGGCAGCTCCCGCACGTCCACACGCCGGGCCCCCGTTGCGCCCTCGCTGAGCACCTCAAGGGTCGAGAGCGCCGCGACGCCGACGAAGCCCTTCACGCGCTCTACGCCCTCGACGCCGACCACGGGGACCTGGGTGTCCACGGAGCCCTCGGCGAGCACCCGCTCGTAGTCGAGCATGAGCTTGTAGCTGCCCAAGGCCTCAAAGTTGAGGTCCACCTCGACCTGCTGCAGGTCGCCCTTGCGGGTCGCCGTCCACTCCCGCACGCCGGAGCCGGTGACGTCGAGCACGGCCACGTCCGCGGGCAGAGTCACCGTCAGCTCGGTGAGGCCCTGGTGGACGATGGTGTACATGATGTCGCTGTGGCCGGTGAGCACACCCTCGGACACGCCGACGAGGGTGTGGACTTCAGCGTAGCGCCGGGCCTCGGCCAGGGCCTCCTCGGCGGCGGCGCCGGGGGTGATCTCCCGGGTGTAGGAGATGCTCAGGCCGCTCGTCGCGGGGAGCAGGGCCTCCATGCGCCGCACGTCGCCGCGCAGCTCGTCCTTCACCATCTTCGCCTGGCCAACCTTAAACTCCAGGTCGTCCTTGGCGTTCGGCACGTCCAAGAAGACCTCGGTGCCCGCGGACGGCGCCATGGGGAAGGACATGCTGGAGGTGCCGTCGGCCTCAAACACCTGGGTCGCGAAGGTCAGCTCGACGGCGAGCACACCCTTCTTGTCGGTGATGAGGGTGTACCAGCCGTTCTGCAAGAAGATCGGGGCGTCGGCGCCGCCGAGCTTCGCGGACTTGAGCGCCACGGACGTCGGGAGGAGCGGCACGACGATCCAGCCCTTGTCCTTGTGGACCTGCACCTGCATCTTCGCGGTGAAGGTGGCGGACTCGCCATCCGCGGAGACGCGGCCCTCGTAGGTGGCGCGGTTGAGGGAGTAGCTCTGCGGCGCGACCTCGGGCTTCTCTTCGGGGGCCTTGCCCGCCTCGTAGAGCTTCTTGAAGTCGGTCCAGGGCATGACCACCCGGGCGTCGGGGATCGCGGGCTCGGCGGCGAGCGAGAGGGTGCTGAAGAGAAGGAGCGAGATCATCGCGACTCCCGGTACTTGACGGTGATGGTGGCGCTCTCGCCAGGGGAGAGCAGGGACTGGGTGACTTGAATGGCCGCGCCGTGGTCGGGCAGCGGGATAGCGAGGGTGGTGGCGGAGACGCCGGCTTTGCCGGGGATCTCCGGGGGCAGGGCCGAGACCTGGGGGCGGCGCGGGGCCTCAGCGCGAGGGGCTTTCTGAGGGGCCGGCCGCCGCATTGGCCGCGAGACGCGGCCGATGTCCACCGCGGCGTCGACCTCGTAGCTGGACTCCTCGTCGTCGAGCTGGGGCGCGTAGTCGAGGTTCGCCATGCCTTGGGGCGTCGGCGCGGGGGCGACGGGGTACGGCTCCTGCTTCGGCGGCCCAGCCTCTGTCGCGCCGCTGGCCCGCTCCGCGTCCATGCGGCGGTCACGCTCATCCTTCGGGGACACGACCACACCCGGCGCCATGGTGACGACAGACTGATACGAGCGTGAGGTCGGGACGGTCATGAGCTGGTCGGAGGTGATCACGGCGGTCGTCGACTCGGCGACGCTGGCCGGGGGCGGCTCGGGCGGCGGCGGCGGCGGCGGCGGCGACTCCATCGGCTTCTGCTCAGCGCCCGTGACGACGCCGGGCACGCTCTGGGCGGCGGGCGGGTAGGAGCGGCTGGCGGGCACCCGGATGTGGTACTCCTGGGTGATCACGACGGACTCGGGCTCGCTCGTCGGCATGGTCGGCGGAGGTGGTGGGTACTCAGCATCGCTTGAGCTCACGATCTCCTCGGACGTGAGAATGACGCGCTTCGGCGCCTCTGGCTCCGCGACCGCGCCGCCGCGCCCGTAGCCGCTCGTGCCGCTCCCGCGACCGACGGTGCCGAGAGTGCCTATGCCGCCGACGCCTTCGGCGGTGCCGCCGCCGCCGCTGCCAACCCCGCTCATGCCGAAGCCGCCGCTCTCGGAGCCTTTGCCGCCCAAGAGGCCGCCCAGCGTCCCTTCAGGCTGCACGAGCTCACCGGCGATCTCCTCATCTTCAAACTCGTAGACGTCGACGTCATCGGCGACACCGTCGTAGTCCTGCTCCCCGCCGCTGGAGTCCCCGCGGGTGACGAGCAGGTTCATCAGGACCTGCTGATCGACGGCGCTGGGCTCCTCGGCGGGCAGGCCATCGACGTAGCCCAAGGCGCGGAGATCCTCGACGTAGCCGAGGTAGCCGAGCTCCTCGGCGTACTCCATCGCGGCCTCGCCCTCGGCCTCGTCAGCGGCGGCGCCCGCCGCGCCGTAAGCCGCGCCGCCCACGACGCCGCCGACCACACCGCCGACGTACCCGTACTCGCCGTCGAGCATCAGCTCCTCGGTCACGAAATCCCCGAGCTGGCCGCCGGAGGAGCCCATGCCGTAGGCGGAGCTGCTGGCGTTGGACTCCCAGTTGCGGCGGGCGTCGCTGTCGTCCTTGGAGCGCTTCTTCGCCTCGGCGAGCTTCCCTGACGAGGAGGACGAGCGGTAGGACTGCTCGACGCTCTCGGTCTGCTCGTACCGGGAGAGCTCCCTGGAGAGCTCGACGACCTCCTCCAGCTTCTCGGCGGCCTCCTCATAGCGGCCCTCGTTCAGCAGCTCGTCCGCCTCACGCATCGCCTGCTCTTGGCGCAGCTCCTCATCGGCCACCTTGGCCTTGGCCATCTCTTTGACCCGGCGGGTCATCGCCTCGTCGGTGGCGGGGGCCTGCGCGCCGGAGACCGGGGCGTTGAGCACCTCGAGGTTGGTCTGGAGCTTGAGGGCGTTGTCATTCGTGGGGTCGAGGCTCAGCGTCTCGTCGATGTAGGCCTGGGCGGTGTCGAAGTCGTTGTCTTGGTAGGCCTGGAGCGCCTTGTTCCAGGTGTCGCGGGCGTACTGGTCCTCAAAGGTCGTGGACGGCGCGACGGAGGTGGAGGCGTAGACGATGGTCGCGGCCTCAACACGCTCCAGGCGGGCGCTGCCGCCGGTCAGCTCGGCCTCGTAGCCCGGGGGCAGGCGCAGCTCCCACTCCACCCTGGCCACGTCGGCGTCGATCCCGGGCAAGGTGAGCCGCTGCTCCCCCTTCTGCTCCCAAGGCGCGCCCTCCATCAAGAAGGTCAGCTCGACGTCGAGGGTCGTGAGGCCGCTCAAGGTCTCGACGGAGCGCTCCAGCGGCACGGCCAAAGCGCCGTCCGCGAGGCGCACCGGCGTGACGCCCTCGCCGTTCACCCGGGCGCCCCAGAGGCTCGACCCTTCGATCGGGGCCACCCGCAAGAACTGCATGGAGTCGTTGCGCACGTCGAGGCTGCAGCGCAGGAGGCTGCGACCGGACTCGGCGGCGGCCTGCACGCAGCGGGCGCGGTCTACGACGAGCGCCGGGCCCTCCAGGGCCTCGAGCTGCAGCGCCTTCACGTTCAGGGCGCCGCGGCCCGTCCAGGCCGCCGCCGGGGCCACGTCGCCGATGGCGCGGGCGTGCTCGGGCAAAGAGGAGACCGCTGTGGGCCGCAGGCGGGCGTCGGCGCTCGGCGTGAGTAAGGTCTCGGCGCTGCCGCCTAAGGTCAGCCAGCCCGTCGAGGCGCTCACGCCTTGGGGCTCGGGGAGCTGAATCGACGCCCCCGCCGCGCTGAAGGGCTGGCGCCACTCCAGGCGGGCCTCAAAGGCGCCGCGCACCGGCGCCGTGGTCGTGATGACGATGAGGTCCCCTTGGCGGCTCCAGGAGGCGATGTTCGCCCCGGTGACCGTGAGCTCCGGCGTGCTGCCCGGCACCCGCAAGGTGAACGTGGAGCGCTCGCCGCGCCGCACCAAGAACTTCGCCCGGGCGCGCACGCGCAGGGCGTCCTCGTCGAGCCAGGCCGCCGCGGCCACCTCGGCCTGCACGACCTCTTGGCGCGCCCTGGACCGCTCCTCCGGGGGGCCCCAGCGCACGCTCAGGGTGTCCCGGGGGGAGACGGCGCCGTCGATGGCACCCTCGACGATGACCTCTAGATCCGCGCCGCCGATGGGCACGACCTGCTGGCGCACGGCGGGGATGACCTGGAGCACCATCGTGTCCGAGGTCGTGGGGAGGGTGCCCTCCAGGCGCAGGGTGCGCGGCCCGCGCAGCTCCGCGATGAACCACCAGTCGCCGTCGGGGCCGACGACGACGCCGGGCTCGATCCGGGTGAGGCGTGTGCGGCCGTCGAGCACGGGCACATAGACCCAGCCGGGCTTGGCCACCTCAAAGCGCAGCTCTTGGGTGACCTTGAGCTCCCCTTCGACCGGGGCCAGCGTCGTGCGGGCCCAAGCGACGACGCTCTTGGCCGGGGCGAGCTCCGGCGGCGGGGCCACCTCACCCAAGAGCACCTCGGGCGGCACGACGACGTGGGGATCCGTCGATTGGGCGTAGAGCGGGGCGAGCAGCGCGAGCAGGAGCACGAGGGATCCTCTGGGAGCGTGGCCGACAACGAGCGCTCCACGTTGTTCCTTACACCACGGAGAGAAAAAGGCCAAAGCCCAGCGCGGGCGCGGATCGTCCGGCCCGGATAGGTCAGCGCACCTCTGGAGGAGCTCTCATGGCGATCGACGTGTCCGCCCTGTACCCGAACGACCCTACCTTCGCCGCCCGCGCGCTCACGGTGAACGCCCACACGCTCCAGGGCTCGCAGATCCTCGGCATCGCGGCCCAAGTTCGGGCGCTCAAAGCCCAAGGCCACAAGGTCTGCGATCTCACCGTCGGCGACTTCGCCCCGGCGCATTTTCCGACCCCTGAAGCCCTCCGCCAGAAGGTCACCGAGGCGCTCACGGCGGGGCACACGAACTACCCGCCTTCAGACGGGATCCCTGAGCTGCGTCAGGCCATCGTGCGCTTCTACGAGGAGCGCCTCGGCCTGCGGTTCCCCGTGGACTCGATCTACATCGCGTCTGGCGCGCGGCCCCCGCTCTACGCCACCTACCGCTGCCTGCTGGAGGAGGGCGACACCCTCGTCTACGCCGTGCCGTCGTGGAACAACGACTACTACGTGCACCTGAACAAGGCCCGGGAGGTCGTGCTCCCCACCCGCGCTGAAGACGGCTTCATGCCCACCTTGGCGCTCATCGCCCCGCACCTCCGCGACGCCCGGGTGCTTCACCTCAACAGCCCCCTGAACCCCTGCGGCACGGCGATCAGCGGCCCGGTGCTCCAGGAGATCTGCGAGGCCGTCGTCGCCGAGAACCGCCGCCGCGACGCCACGGGCGAGCGCCCCCTGTTCTTGCTCTACGACATGGTCTATTGGCCCCTGACCTTCGGCGAGGTGCAGCACGTCAACCCCATCTCGCTCGTGCCCGAGGTCGCCCCCTACACGATCTTGGTGGACGCGATCAGCAAGTGGTGCTCGGCGACGGGCCTGCGCGTAGGCTGGGGGGTGGTGCCCGTGGCGCTCCAGGGCGCGTTCAAGAACCTCATCGGCCACATCGGCGCCTGGGCGCCCCGGGCCGAGCAGGTGGCGACGACCTGGTACCTCGGCCAGACCGAGCTCATGAACACCTTCACCGTCGAGTTCAAGGCGAAGATCCAGGCCCGGCTGGACCTCATCCACCGCCGCCTCACGGAGATGGCCGCCGCGGGCCTGCCCGTGCGCTCGATTGAGCCCCAGGGCGCGATCTACCTCTCCGGCCAGCTCTCGCTCTTGGGCCGCACCCTGCCCGGCGTCGGCGTCGCCCAGACCAACGAGGACATCCGCCGCTTCTTGCTGGAGTCCGCCGGGGTGGCCTTGGTGCCCTTCCAGGCCTTCGGGCTCAAGGAGGACACGGGCTGGTTCCGCTTCTCCGTCGGCGCCGTGGGCCTGGAGGAGCTCGCCGCGGCGATGGACCGCCTTGAGGCCGCCCTGCGCGCCGTGCCAACGCCGTGATCCTCCTGCTCACCCTGGCCTGCGCCCCGGAGCCCCCGGAGCCCCTGGACCCGACGGTCTTTGAGCGCCCGGGGCCCTACCCCGTCGGTGTGGTCGAGCGTGAGGTGAACGACGGGGGCCGGGGCGTACGTTTCCCCCTGCTCATCTGGTACCCCGCCGCCGACGCCTACGACGCGGACTTCCCCGCCGCCGAGCTCTACAGCGACCCCACGGAGCGTGAGCGTGTGGCGGCGGCGATGTTGGCCGCCCCCGAGGGCTGCCCGGGAGACCGCTCCGTCGCCGTGCTGAACGCCCCCGCCGCCGCGGGCCCCTTCCCCTTCGCCCTGGCGTCGCCCTGCACCGGCTGCGGCCGCCTCGGCCTCTTGACCGTCGCCGAGCACCTCGCCAGCCACGGCTGGGTGGTCGCCTCGCCCGAGCCCCCGGACGACGGCCTCATCGACACCCTCGACGGCACGAGCGCCGCGCTCACCGACGAGCTCGCCGAGGCCCGGGGCCTCGACCTCGCCGCCGCCCGAGACCTCCTGATCGCCGAGCCCCCGGCGCCCCTGCGCCCCGGGGTGTACGCCGCCCTCGGCCACAGCTTAGGCGCGGTCGCCGCGGGCCACCTCACGGCGAACGACCCCGGCGTACGCGCCGCCGTCTTCTTCGCCGCGCCGCCGGAGAACCCCCTGCTCCCCGTCGTGGACATGGCGGACATCACCCAGCCCACCCTGTTCTTCATCGCTGAAGAGGACAACTCCATCACCGAGCTGGGCAACGAGCTCATGCGCACCCAGCACGCCGAGGCCGTCCCGCCGAGCTGGCGCGTGGAGGTCGCCGACGCCGGGCACTGGTCCTTGAGCGACGTGAACGGCCTCGACCCGCGCTTTATGCCCGGCTGCGGCGACGATGAGCGCCAGACCAACGGCGAGCCCTTCACCTACATGGACCCGGCGCTCGGTCGGCAGACCGCCGCGGCGACGGCCCTGGCGATGCTGCACGCCACGGTCTTGGAGGATCCCCGAGGCGCGGAGTACCTCGCCCTCGGGCGCCCGACCGAGCTGGTGACGACGGAGGCGCGGTGAGGGCCCTCGGGGCGCTGGCGCTCTTGGGCTGCCTGAGCCTCAAGAGCCAGCTCCCCGGCGCGGCCGAGGCCGCCCGCCCCGCCGCCGCGGCGATCCTGACTGTGTCACATCCCGAGGCCACCCTCCTCCGTGTGCAGCTCACCGGCGGCGACACCGGCGAGACGCCGAGCGCGACGCTTAGCCTCCACTACCAGAGCCCCCGTGGCGAGGCCCTGGGCCGCGTGCGTCTCACCCAGGTCAGCGCGGCGCCTTGTGTGGTGACGCTCACGACCCTGCAAGACACCGGCGTGGCGCCCCTCACCTTGCCCGGCGAGCGCGCGCCCGAGGCCGCGCGGGCGTGGATGTGTGAGCGCACGGGGGCTGAGGTGGGGATGCGGGCGCCGTGAGCGCCATCCTCACGGTATGCTCTGCCGCAGGAGTAACCGATGCCGATCCGCCTCGCCGAGCTGGAGCGCCTGCTGGCACGAGTCGCGCCTACGGCGCTCATGGAGGCGCTGGCGACGGAGCCCTGGGCCGCGGCGCTGATGAAGGAGCTCCCGCCCCAAGACGGCGCCCCGCCCGAGGCCTGGCGGCTAGCGCTCGCCCGGGGCGCAGAAGAACGTGGCGTCGAGGCCGAGCTGCTCCGCCTCCTGGCGCTCCTCGGCCCGGCCCCCGGGGCCGAGGTGACGCCGCTGGCCGCACGACATGCGCTCCACCTCGCGCCGGGCTGGCGCACCCAAGACCTGGAGGCGCGGCAGCGGGCCATCGAGGCCATCCCCGAGCAGGCCCACGACCCGGCGGCGGCGGTGACCTGGCTGGCGCGGCTCGCCGAGTCCACGACGAACGGGCACGATCTGTACTGGGTGCGGGCGGCGCTGAGGCGGATCGTGCGCGGCGAGATCACGACCCGGGCGCCCCAAGGCGTCACCGACCCCGTCCGGCGGGCGGCGAAGACGGCTGCGGACGGCGTGCTCGGCCACCTCGACCCGGCCCGGCGCGCGGCGCTGCGGGCGCTCCTTCGGCCCTGGTGGCGGGAGATCCCCGCGGGCTCGTTCGTGATGGGTGAAGCGCGCGGCGCGGCCCACGCCCAGCCTGCGCACCGCGTGTCTTTCACCTCCCGCTTCTTTGTGCTGGGTGTGCCCGTGACCTGGGCGATGTTCCTCCTGTTTGACCCCGAGCATGAGGCGGCGCGTGACGACCAATATGAGCCGTGGGAGGACGACGAGCCGGTCTACAACCTGAGCTGGAGCGCGGCGGTGATGTTCGCCGAGTGGGCGGGCGCGCGGCTCCCCGTGGAGGCGGAGTGGGAGTACGCCTGCCGGGCGGGGACGACGACACGCTTCTGGAGCGGCGACACCGACGACGACCTCGCCCGGGTGGCGTGGACCGACGACACGCGGCGCGGGGGCGGCACGGCGAGACGGCGTCCCCACCCCGTCGCGCGGCGCCCGGCGAACGCCTGGGGCCTGCACGACGTCCACGGCCTCGTCTGGGAGTGGTGCGCCGACGTGTACACGCCCGACGCCTACGCCCGACGCGCCGCGGGCGTGACCTTAGATCCCACACAGACAAGCCTGGCCCCCAGCGACAGCCCGCGCCGCGGCGCCCCCGTCGAGCCCCACGTTCTGCGCGGCGGCGCCTGGGACAGCCTCCCCGACGACGCCCGCTCGGCCCGGCGGGGCTGGATATCGTCGTCCTACGCGGGCCTCCACGTCGGCGTCCGCCTCGTGACCACGGACGATCCCGTCGCCACACGCCCTGAGGGCGCCTGACCCGACGAGCCTCCGGCGGCTCCATCAACACCGCGGCCAGGGCGCAACGCCGCGTGCGTCTCACCCGAATCCCGGCGGCGATTCGTGTCGTGACGCGCACGACTCCACAAGACGCCTGCGTCACGCCGCCGTGGACGGTGCTATGCTCCGAGCCTTGAGTCCACGACGGCGAGCCCATCGCCGAGCGCGAGGCCCCACGAGCGCCTGAACCCATGAACCTCCGCGCCTTCTCTTGCGTGATCTGGACCGAGGACCCAAGCGCGCCGCCGGTGCGCCGGACCCTCCAGGCGCGGGACGAGGCCGACGCGACGCGGTATCTGCTCGCCTGCTATGGCGACGGGGCGCGCTGCGAGGTCTGGGACGAGGAGTGGTTGAACCGGCGGGCGAGCGCCCGACGTCCCCTGCCCGTGCGAGAGCGGGAGTACCGCGCCATCGTCTGGACCTCGGACCCTAGCCTGCCCGGCCGCCGCACGACGGTGTGGGCGCTCAGCCTCGCCGACGCGAGGCGGCAGCTCCAAGAAGAGTTTGGTGACGACATCTGCTGCGTGCTGCAGCCCGACGAGGAGGCCAGTCAGCCGCGGGCTGGGGTCGGTGGCGTCGACGCCCCGGCCTCCTCATGGTGAGCCGCGCGAGCCGACACATGAGACGCCGATGGGCTCAGCCGCGCCTGGGCCCGCATTCCCGGGTGTTTTGATGCTGTTGCTGTTGGGCCTCCTCGTCTGTGTGAGCCCGACCGGCGCGCCGCCCGCGCCGCCCGACGAGGGGGCCGCCGCCGCGCTCACGCCGATGAACCTTGAGGCCAGGATGAGGGCGTCCCTGCGGGCGCAGGAGGAGGAGCTCGCCGCGCCGCCGATCTTGGGCGCGGTCGGCCCGCGGGCGGGTTGCGGCGTGGCCACCGCGCTCCGTGCGCCGGGGCAGCGGCTCGGCCTCGTCGTCCTGTGCGGCGGCGAGGTCTACCGCGCGGGGCCCCTCAAGCCGTGGATGGTGGAGGAGGTCGTCGAGACCTTCCTGATGGACGTCAGCGGCGACGGGGGCGCGGAGATCGTCGTGGTCGCGACTTACGTCAGCGGCGTCGGCCCCGACGGCCTGGAGCCATTCACCTCCACCGCGGTGCTGGCCTTTGACGGGGCGTCCTTCACCCACCTTGAGGACGCCGAGGCGCGGGCGGGCGCCCTCGCAGAGCCCGAGGCCGTCCGCGCCGCCCTCACCCGGCGCTGAGAGGGTTGGGGCCGCTGGCTCGTAGCGGGTGGGGTTGCGGGGGCGCTGGCTTGGATGAGCGGGGGGGTGGGCGCGGGGGCGCCAGCAGGAGCGTTCGTGCTCAAGGAGGGCGCCTCATGCGCGTCAGCAGGGGCGTTCGTGCTCAAGGACGGCGCCTTGTGCGCGTCAGCAGGAGCGTCCGCGCTCAAGGACGGTGCCTCTTGCGCGCCAGCAGGAGCGTCCGTACTCAAGGACGGCGCCTCGTGCGTGCCAGCATGGGCGTCCGTGCTCAAGGACGGCGCCTCGTGCGCGCAAGCATGAGCGTCCGCCCTCAAGGACGGCGCCTCATTCACGCCAGAATGAGCGTCCGCGCTCAAGGACGGCGCCTTGTGCGCCCCAGCAGGAGCGTCCGCGCTCAAGGAGGGCGCCTCGTGCGCGCCAGCAGGAGCGTCCGTGCTCAAGGACGGCGCCGCGTGCGCGCCAGCAGGAGCGTCCGCGCTCAAAGACGGCGCCTCGTGCGCGCCAGCAGGAGCGTCCGTGCTCAATGACGAGGCCCCTTCGTCGCCCGCAACTTCGCCCGACGCCGCACATGGCGCCTCCCGACCACCCACATCACCCACAGTTCTCCAAGGGTGGTCCACCCGCGCGTGCACATCAACACGACGCGCCTCGCGCAGCGCCCCTCACGCGCCCGATCACGATCGCCTCGATCGCGAAGACTTGCGGGCTCTCCGAGCGCAGGATACCGTCCAGGACGAGACCACGGTGGTCTCCAAGTGGGGTAAATATGTCGATCGACTACACACACATCCCGCGCCAAGGCCCAGAGGCGCTGGAGTTCGCTCACGCCGTCGTCCACATCGTAGACACCGGCGCCTCCGACCCGATCGTCGTGAGCACGCTCAAAGAGCACGCCTACGACCGGGCGGTCGCGCTCATCGCGGCGACCAAGGCGCTGAACGCCGCAGAGGGCGCGGAGCGTGTCGCCAGGGAGGACGAAGACGCAAAAGAAGACGCCGCGGACGACGCCGTGCGCGCGGGGTTCGGCTTCGCGGCCCTGCGCGGCGGCACACAGACGCGCCTGGAGCTCCGCGCCGTCTGCGGTGGGCGCACCTATGGTGAGCTCATTCGCCTCTCCGGCGCCGAGCAGGCGCTCGCCATCCGCTCCTTCGTGAACCAGGCCCGCGCGTCCGCTGACCGATTCGGCCTCACCGAGAGTCACCTCGACACCATCGAGTCCACCAACGAGGCCCTCGCCGTCGCCGCGACCGCCACAGACGACGCCGCCCGCGCCACCTCCGCCGCCCGCCTCGCGCGGCGTGAGGCCGAGGCCAGCTTCATCAAGGGCGCACGAGTGAGCAACAAGATCCTCACCGCGCTGATCTCCCGCGAGGTGCTGGCGACGCTCCTGCCGCGCTTCGCGCGCCGTGAAGCCGCGCAAGGCTGAGGCGCTGGCCTCACGGTCGGTGAGACACGGCCGCCCGTCGGGTGAACTCGCGGGCGGTCCTTGACCCCTGCCCGCCTCACTGAGCCCGAAGCACCACAACCAGCGTGGGGGTCGGGCCCGCGTTCGGGGGGAGCGACGCCTCAGCCGGGAGCTCTGGAGGCGAGCGGGAGGCCAGGATGGCCGGAGCTCGCCGTAAGCGCAGCGAGCTCCGCCCCCGGACGGGGCGGAGTGAGCGGTCCCGGCTGAGGTGTCGCGGACCACGAACGATCAGGGCCCGACCTCCGCGCGTTCGTGTCGCCACGACGCTCAACGCCTCGTGTCCCCACCGGGAGCCCAAACACAGCGCGCCACCGACGCCACGACGAGTCACCCCAATCAACACGCGCCCCTCACGCCGCGCGCCCCACGAGCCCCTCCACGCGGGCGTCCAGCGCTTCGGCGATGTCGCGCATCGCGCGCCAGTCGGACTCGGTGAAGGTGTCGCTGCGGATGACCACGGGCACCACGTCGTCGCTCTCGACGAGGCCCCAGCGGGCGCGGTCTTGGTCGAGGCCGGTGCCGCGCAGGAGCATCAGGGGGAAGGCGCGCACGACGGGCACGCCGCGGTCCTCACACCAGCGCACGCTCTGAATGAAGGAGGCGAGGGTCTGCTCCGGCAGGCCGTAGATCAACGAGACCTCAAAGGGGATGCCACGACGATGAAGCTCGGCGATCACACGCTCGGCGTCGCCCAGCTTGTTCATGCGACGAACCGCCCGCATCTCGGGGACGTGGATCGTCTGTAGGCCAAACTCCAGGCGGACGTCGAGGCCCGCGCAGGCGTCGAGGAAGGCCTCGTCGATGAGCTCAAACCGCGACTGTAGTGAGAGACGCCCGCGGTAGCCGAGCGCTTTGAACCGCTGGAGGATGTCCACGGCGGCGGGGTTGGTGTGGAAGATGGGGTCCAAGACGGCGATGTCCCGGACGCCGCCGCGCACCATGGCCTCGATCTCCAGGTTCACCCGCCTCTGGGCCAAGAGGCCCGGCCGACTGTCACGCTTGGGGCTGCGGTGCTGGCAGAAGGTGCAGGCGTAGATGCACCCGCGCTGCGTCTCCCAGCGCATGAAGGGCTGGATGGGCAGGGTGCCGTCCAAGATCGGCGACGGCAGGGCGTCCAGGGTGCTCTTGGCCTGGAGGCCGAGGTCCTCACTACCCCGCACGATCACGCCGGGGACCGTGGACGGGTCGGGGCTCAGCAGCGCCGCGAGGAGCGCGTCCTCACCAGGGCCGCGGATGGCGAGGTCGGCGTCGGGATACAGACGCAGCACCCCGGCGGGGGCGTAGGTGATCTGGGGGCCGCCCAAGAGGAGACGCCCGGTGAACCCGCCCCGACGCAGGGCCGGGAGCAGCCACTGCACGACCTCCTCGCTCCAGACGTACACCCCGATGGCGATGGTGGTGTCGCCGCGCGCGGCGCCCAAGAGGGTCTGGAGCAGCTCCCGCCGGTCAAAGCTCGGGGCGTTGACCGCCCGCTCGACGGCGCGGACCTCCAGGCCCGGCGCCTGGGACAGCCGCGCCAAGATCGAGGCGTGCCCGAGGCTGCGGCGCGGGTCCTTCGGGCGCAGCCAGTCCAGAGAGACGACGAGGACGCTTGAGGGCGGAGAGGCGTGGGGGCGAGGCGACGGGGACATCGGGGGCTCCTGCGCGCGGCGGTCATTGGGGCAAGACCGAGGACGCGCCGCCAGCTCCCGCCCGGACAGGGGCCGATGTGAGCCTCTCGAGATTTTTGGTGGGCGCGCCCGGCGTCGAAGCCCGGCCCCTCAGCGCCACTCCCCCACGAGCCCGCTCAAGAGCCGCAGGGCCACCCGGCTCGCGGCCTGGCCCTCCGGCGGCAGCTTGTGGGGGCGATCCCGCTCGCCGCCGAGCAGGGCGTTCTTCACCAAGGCCGCGTCGAGGAGCACGGTCACGGTCCGCGCGCCCTCCACACGCCGCACGATCACCGGCCGCCCGGCGCCGTCCTCGGCGAGCACCTCCCAGCCGTCGTGGGACGCCAGGCCCCACGGCGCCGGGCTCAGCGGCTCAAACTCGGGGGGGTCGGCGAGCACCGGGAGCGTCGGCGCGGGCATGGCCTTGAGCCACCGCAGCCCAGCGATGGGGCTGCCCGGGGCGGTGAGGCTGAGGCCCACGGCGGCGGCGAGCTGGGGCGCTTGAGGGTCCGCCACATCCAGCACGATCAAGGCCCGATCGGCGGCGGCGAGGCGCGCGGGCAGGTCGTCTCGCCACGACTCGGGCAGCACCAGCAGAGAGGAGGAGGCCGTCGGCGCCCAGGCCGTGCAGAAGCTCTCGACGCCCGAGGCCGCGCTCAGGCGGTCGAGGTGGAGCTGCAGGCTGCGGTAGGCGTAGCCCGCCACGGACGTGCACAGATAGCGGGGGCCGGTGAAGGTCGTGACCGTGTCGGATCGGCGCGCCTCGTAGGGGATCGGGCGGCCGGTGAGCCAGGCCAAGGCGTTGGCGAAGAGGCGCGCGCCGTCCTCAAAGCCGATGAGCGTCGCGCCCAAGGCGTTCTGGTCGGCGAAGACGAGCACGCGGCCCCGGCCACGCTCCGCCGCCAGCATCACCGGCACCTCCTCGTTGGGCTCGGTCTGGGGGTCGCGCTTGAGATCCCCGGTGAAGCCCGAGCTGTCGTCGCGGCGGTGCGGGGTCCACACGTCCGCCCAGCCCTTCGGGGAGGTCGCGGCGAGCACACGCCAGCCCTGGGCGGGATCCCCGAGCGCGCTGCCCCCGGTCATGAAGCCGAAGGCGGAGACGCCCTGGAGCACGGGGTGGTCTGAAGGCGCTGGGACGACCCGCAGCCAGGCGACGGTGCTCGGCGAGAGCGTGCGCTCGGGGCCCCGATCGGCGGCGGTCACCGGGCGTAAGGTGAGGCCGAGGCGCGTCGTGAGCGGCGAGAGCAGCTCGCCGTGAAAGTAGCAGTTGGTGTGGTCGGTGATGAGCATCAGCCCGCCCCCGGCGCGCACGAAGGCGTCGAGGGCCAAGACCTCGGACCAGCGCAGGCCCGGGCGGTCGCCGCTGGGCAGGTTGATGAAGACCGCCGAGGCCCCGGCGAGGCGTAACGGCGTGATCTCCCCGGTGAACGGCACGAGCGGCACCCCGGCCCGGCGCGCGGGGTCGAAGGCCCGGGAGAAGCCGTGCATGTCGTCGTAGCCGTAGCTGCTGAGGCCGAGCGCGCTCGTCTCCGGCTGCTTGACCGTGTGCCGCCGGTCGATGAGGACGGGGCCATCCGCCTGGGGTGGCCAGCGCCGCATCACCTCTTCGGGCCAGGCCGGGATCGCCCGCCCCGGCGCCGTAGCGACGAAGGCCCGGTAACCCGCGGCGACGGCGTGGGCGGGCAGCGGGCTCACCCAGGGGCTCACCCGGGGGCCGGGCTCGGACACAGCGTAGAAGGCGCACCAGAGGCCCACGAACAGCGCGGCCACGGTGAGGAGCGGCGCTCTCATGGCAGCCGCACCAAGGCGCCGCGCTCGCCGCCCGCGATGAGCGCCCACTGCCCCGAGGCCGAGGGCGGCGGCGTGAGGCGCGAGACGTCCTCCTGCCGCTCCAGCCCCCAGCCCGCGTCCTTCGCGGCGCCGGTCAGGGCGCGCTTCATCGCCGCCCGCCGGAGCGTCAAGGCGCCCTGCTCCATCGACCAGTCCGGCGCGGGGATCGGCCCCGTGGGCTGGGTGCTCGTCAGGGCGCGCAGGCTCAGGTGCCCCGCGCCCAGGCGGTCATCGGCCCAGGCCTGCAAGGAGTAGGTCGCCACGCAGTTGTTGAGCGTCTTCTGGCCATGAAAGGTGCGGGCGCGGCGCGGCTCGCTGTTGATCCACACACAACGATCGACCACCCAGACGACGCTGCCCGGGGGCAAGGCCCGGAGCTCGGCCTCCACGCCAGTCGTCAAGGAGCGCGTCACGGCGTCGTTCTCCGCCCAGTCGGTGTACTCGTGCACGAGCGGGCTCGCGGGGAGGAGGCTCAGGGCGAGGCCGAGGCAGAGCGCGCCCAGGGCCCGGGCGCCAGGGGCCGACAAGAGCGCGGCGCCTTCAGCGAGGGTCAGGCAGAGCCCCGCGCTCGGCAGGTAGAGCAGGCGCCGGGAGTAGGTGCCCGTGAGGCCATAGAGCAGGACCGGCAGCGCCCAGAGCAGGAGCCCGAGGGCCGCCGCCGGGGCGCCCTCCCGCCAGCGCCGCGCCGCGACGGCGACCAAGACCGCGGTGAGCGCCGCCGCGCCGAGGGCCCGCAGGGGCTCGCTTAATGGCTCCAGGCCGAGGCTGTAGCCCGGCAGCAGGCTCTCCCAGGGGGCGGCGCGCAGGGCGGCGCCGAGGCGGCCCAGGGTGAAGGTGCGCTCCTCCTCGTAGTAGCCGCCGATGCCCGAGAGCACCGCCGTGCGCGCGGCGAGGTAGAGCGGCACGCCCAGGGCCCAGACCCCAGCGACCTTGGCCGCGCGCTTTGGGCCTACGCGCCAGGCGAGGGCCAACAAGGCCACGGGCATCGCCGCCAGGGCGGTCTCCTTGAAGCTCAGGGCGACGAGGCCCAGGGCCGCGGTGAGGGCCAGCCTGCCCTGACCGGCCGCGGCGATCATGCCCAGGGCGCTGAGGCCCACGAGGGTGTCGATGTTCCGGGCGACGGCGGGCACGATCTCCACACCCAAGGGGTGCAGGGCGAAGAGCAGCCCCGCGCCGAGGGCCGCGCCGGCGCCGACGCCGAGGGCCCGGGCGGCGAGGCCCAGGGTGGCCACGGCGGCGAGGTGCAGGCCGAGATCCCAGGCCTGCCACAGCCGCGTGTCGTCGTCAAAGAGCGCGCGCTGCAGGGCGTAGTGCAGCATCACCCCCGGGCGCCAGAAGTTCGCGTTGGCCCCGCCGACCCCGCCGGTGAGCGGCAGGGTGAGCTGGGTGAGCCAGCCCGAGAGCCCTTCAGCCCGGGCCGCGGCGTAGTCGGCCAAGGCGTCGGTGTCGGTGAAGCCCAGGCGGAGCTGGCCTCGGTACGCGAAGGCCGTGAGCGTGAGCAGCGCCGCCCAGGCGAGGCGCGGAGGGGGGTTGGGCATCGGCGGGTTCACCGACCCTGGAGCGTCCAGAGCTCGGCGTTCGCCAGGGCCGCCCCGGCGGCGCCCCGTACGACGTTGTGGGCCAAGGCGTAGAGCTTGAGCCCCATCACCGGGCAGCGCTCGACCCGGCCGATGGTGACGGTCATGCCGCCGCCGCGCCCGGCGTCAAACCGTGGCGCCGGGCGGTCGCGGCGCTCGCTGATGTGAAAGAGGGGCGTCGGCGAGGACGGCAGCGCCGGGCCTCGGGGGGTGAAGGCGCGCAGGGCCTCCAGCGCGCGCTCCGGGCTCGGGTCACCCTTGAGGCGGACCTGGGCGGAGACGAGGTGGCCGTCCGCGGTGTTCACCCGCACACAGCGGGCCGAGGTGACGAAGGCCGCGGGCTGGCCCGGGGCGCCGAGGATCTTCTGGGGCTCGACGCCGAGCTTCTCCTCCTCGTCGCCGGGGTGCGGGTGCACGTTGCCGACCATGTCCCAGGCCGACTCGCCGGGGTAACCCGCGCCGGAGACGGCCTGCCAGGTGCTCACGCAGGCCGCCTCGACGCCGAACGCCGCGTGGAGCGGCGCGAGCGCCATGGCCAGCGGCACGGCGCAGCAGTTGGGGTTCGTGATGAGCGCGCCGGACCAGGGCTGGGCCGCGGTCATCGAGAGGTGGTCGGGGTTCACCTCGGGGATGATGAGCGGCACCCGGGGGTCTTGGCGGTAGGCCCCGGCGTTCGACACCACGACGAGGCCGGCCTCGGCGAAGACCGGCTCCAGGGCCCTGGCCTCGCCCGTCGGCAGGGCCGAGAGCACGACGTCGACGTCATCGGGCAGGGCCTCGGGGCGGCACTCCCGCACCCGCCAGTCGGCGACCCAGTCCGCGTCTTCGCCCTCCAGGCGCCAGGGCGCGGCGTCAGCGTAGGGGCGACCGGCGCTGCGGTCCGAGGCGCAGAGGGCCTTGAGCTGCAAGAAGGGGTGGCTCTTCAGCATCGCCACGAGCCGCTGCCCCACCATGCCCGTCGCGCCCAGCACCGCTACGCCAGCCATCGAAGCACCTCACGCGCCGCCCTGCGCGGAGGTGCAGGGGGACGGTGGCTGGTAACTCACTCCCACTCGATCGTCGCCGGGGGCTTCGACGAGATGTCGTAGACGACGCGGTTGATGCCGCGCACCTCACGCACGATGCGGTCGGACATGCGCGCGAGCACGTCGTAGGGCATCGGGAACCAGCTCGCGGTCATGCCGTCTACGCTCGTCACCGCGCGTAGGGCGCAGACGCGCTCGTAGGTGCGGTCGTCGCCCATCACGCCGACGGTCTGCACGGGCAAGAGCACGGCGAAGGCCTGCCAGATCTCGCGGTAGAGGCCCGCGCGGCGGATCTCGTCGAGGTAGATGGCGTCGGCCTCCCGCAAGAGGTCGGCCTTCTCCCGGGTGACGTCGCCGATGATGCGGATGGCGAGGCCGGGCCCCGGGAAGGGGTGGCGCCACACGCGGCCCTCCGAGAGCCCCAGGGCCTCGCCGAGGGCCCGGGCCTCGTCCTTAAACAGCTCACGGAGGGGCTCGATGAGCTTGAGGTCCATCCGCTCGGGCAGGCCACCGACGTTGTGGTGGGACTTGATCGTCGCCGAGGGGCCCCGGAAGCTCACGGACTCGATGACGTCGGGGTAGAGCGTGCCCTGGGCAAGCCAGCGCGCGCCGCCGACCCGCCGGGCCTCCTCCTCAAACACCCGGATGAAGGCCGCGCCGATGATGCGGCGCTTCTGTTCGGGGTCACTCACGCCGGCGAGCTCGCCCAAGAAGCGCGCCGAGGCGTCCACCACGGTGAGGTTGAGCTCGGCGAACTCCGCGGCGACGGCCTCACGCTCCCCCTTTCGGAGGAGCCCGGTGTCGACGAAGATGCAGTGGAGCTGCTCGCCGATGGCGTGGTGCAAGAGCGCGGCGACGACGGAGGAGTCTACGCCGCCCGAGAGCGCGCAGATGACCTTGTCCGTGCCGACCATCGCCCGGACCTTCGCCGTCTGCTCGTCCAAGAAGCTGCCGATGCTCCAGTCGCCCCGGGCGCCGCAGATCTCAAACACGAACGCGCGCAGGAGCGCCCGGCCGTGCTCGGTGTGGGTGACCTCGGGGTGGAGCTGCACCCCAAACCGACGCCGGGTGGGGTCCTCCATCACTGCGATGGGGCAGCCCTCGGTGCGCCCGGTGACGACGTAGCCCGGCGGCGCGGCGTCGACGTGGTCGCCGTGGCTCATCCAGACCTGGCTCTGCCGCGGCCAGGCCGCCAAGAGCGCGCTCCCCTCACCTACCCGCTCCAGCACGGCCCGGCCGTACTCCCGCGCCTGCCCCTGCCCCAGCACGCCGCCGTCGAGGTGCGCGAGGAGCTGCATGCCGTAACACACGCCCAAGACCGGCACGCCGAGGCCGAGCCAGGCCACATCGAAGGGCGGCGCGGTGTCGGAGAGCACAGAGTCCGGGCCGCCGGAGAGGATGAGCCCGATGAGGGCCTCAGGGCGTGTCGCCGGGGGCTTGGCGTTGCAGGGCTGGATCTCGCAGTACACGCCCTCCTCCCGCAGCCGCCGCGCGATGAGCTGGGTGAACTGCGAGCCAAAGTCGAGGATGAGGACGAGCTGGTGTTGGGACATGACTCAGAGGGGCTGGGGGGAGAGGCCCGAGGCGACGGCGGCGGAGAAGGCGCCGCCGGTCAAGGCGTCGAGCTGGGCGGTGAACTCCATCAGCCGCAGCTCGTCGTCGATCTGCGCGCGCAGGTCGTTCGGCGGGTTCAGGAGGCTGTCGATCTGCAGGCGGCGGCGGTCGAAGTAGAGCCGCGTCACCTCACCGAGCACCTTGTCCCGGAGCTTCACGATGTCTTGGGCCTCGGAGATCACGCGGATCTGCTCCGTGGACATCACGAGGTCGTTGAGCTGCCAGCGCACCTCGACGACGACCTTGTCTTGGAGCTGGCTGTCCTGCTGGGTCAGCGCCGCGACGCCGCCAAGCACGTCGAAGTCTTCGCCGTAGCGGTTGTAGTACTCGTAGCGGGCCTGGAGCTGGGGCAGCGCCGCCGCGGCGCGGGAGGCGTTGAGCCAGCGCTCGACCTGCTCGCGGTTGGTGTGGGTGTAGGCCATCGTCATCGCCTGCACCTCTTGCACCGTGGGCTCGTGGGCGAAGAAGCCCATGACGTCTTCGACGGTCTTGTACTCGCCCTTGGCCCCGGCGCGCACGGCGAGGTCGATGGACGTCGAGCGGCGCAGGTTGTCGAGGCCCTCTTCAGAGAGGAAGGGCAAGATGCGCAGCTCCTCGACGCTGCCCAGGCGGCCACGCTCGGCGCGCAGGGCCAAGATCGCCTTGGCGTTCTCTTCGCCGACGCCGGGGATGCCCGCGAGCTCGCTGAGCGTCGCGCTGTTGAGCGGCACCAGGGGCGCCTCGGCGCCGACGCTGGCCACAGCGCCTTCACCTTCGACGCCCTCCACGGCGAGGAGACCGCCGGAGAGCGCGGACCACAAGAGCAGGATCGATGAGGTCATAAGGAGTCTTCCTCGGTGGAGTCGGTCTGGAGAGCGCCCGCGGCGCTGAGGCTGAGCGCGCCGTCGGTGTAGGCGTCGAGCAAGGCGTCGATCTCGGCGAGCTGCAGCGCGTAGAGCGCCTGGGCGCGCAGGTCCCCGGCGCTCTTCTCCGCGGCCTCGTTCGTGAGCCGCACGCGGGTGAAGTAGAGCTCGGCGATCTGCTCCGCCATCATGGACCGGTACTGCACGGACTCCCCGGAGACGTTGGCCGCCGCGGAGGGCACGGAGCTGAGGTCGTCGGTGGCGTACACGTCGTCGCCGACGACGTAGTAGAGGTCACCGTCCGGCGCGGCGTCGAGGTCGAAGGAGGTGTCCCCAGCGCTGGAGCTGTTGCCTTGGCCCCAGGTGAGCTGGGCCGTGACGCGCCAGTACCCCTGCACGTCGCCGTAGTTGGTGAAGCTGCGCCAGTCGGCGTCCAGGCCCTCGCGGCGGTAGCCCTCGCCGCGCACGATGAGCGCCGGGGTGAGCTGCCGTAAGGTCGTGCGGCGGGCGCTGATGTTGAGGCTGTCTACGCCCATGCCCGGGCGGCCCATCGACGCCGCCAGGAGCGCCTCCATGCCGAGGGGCAGCGGCGAGGACGTGAGCCCCGTCGCGGCGGCCTGGGGCGGATCGAGGCGGAAGATGCCGCGCTCGGTCACCGCGAGCAGCCCCGTCGTCGTGCGCGCCAAGACCCAGACCTCGGGGCTCGTGAGGCCCAAGGTCACCGGGCGCCAGATCACGCCGCCGTCTACGCTCTCCCACACGCCGTCCGCGCCGCAGAGCAAGAGCTGGCCCGGCGTCGGCCCGGCGATGAGCTGGCGGGTGGTCGGCAGCGGCGCGGCGCTCAGCCGGAAGCTGCGCTGGCCGCCGTCGTCGGTGCGGCGCACCTCGCCGGGGTTCGTGAACCACAAGGCCCCGGGCGCCTGGGGGTCCGCGAGGAGCGCCAAGGTCATGAAGCCCCGGCCCGCGGTCAGGGGCGCCCAGGACTGGCCGTCGTTGGAGACGTAGAGCCCGTCGTCCGCCGCGGCGTACCACAAGGAGTCGGCGGGGTGCAGGGTGAGGTCGGCGACGGGCCGCTCGTCCAAGGGGCCGCCGACATGAATCCAGGCCCGGCCCCCATCGACGGAGAAGCGCACGCCGCCGGGGTCGACGGGGCCGTCGCTCCCGGGCCCCGCCGCGGCGAGGAGCGTGAGGCCGTCCGGGCCCAAGGCGAGATCGGTGAGCGCGGCCTCATCGCCCACGCGCTGATAACGCTGACCGCCGTCGTCGCTGCGCCAGAGGCCGTCCGAGCGGCTCACGAGCACGAAGCTGCCCGCGGGGTGGAACCAGACGAGGCCGCCCTCTAAGCTGGGGCCGTCGCCGCGCTCGTCCCGCACGAGCTGATCAACGGCGAGGCCCTCCCCGGAGACGATCTCGACGATCTCCTCGGCGGGGTTCTCGACGTCTTCGGGGTCAACGGTGAAGTCTTCAGGCTCGTCGGTGAGGTCGATCGTCTCGGAGAAGAGATCCTCGGCCATGGCCTCGGCGCGCAGCAGCACGTCCTCGGCGTCGATGCCCTCCTCGCTGAGGCCCTGGGGCGCCCGCAGCACCTCACGCCAGGTCGATCCGCCGTCCTCGGAGAGCCAGATCGCCCCCGTCCGGGAGAGCGCCACGGCACGATCGGGGCGTAGGGGATCCGTCGCGAGGCCCCGGAAGGCTTGGCCCCGGGCGGCGTTCGGCGTGACGCTCGACCAGCGCCAGCCGTCGGCGTACACCGCGGACGACGGCGTGTCGTCCTGGGCGCGGGCGAGCCCGGGCCAGGAGGCGACGAGGAGGAGGAGCGGCGCCAGAACCCGCATTCACGGCTCCCGAGAGGCCACGAGACTAACAACTCGCCTGGGCGCTGGCTATGGGCGTCCCGCCAACGTTCGTGAAGAGCAGGTTACCTTTTCTGCGGAGCCCACCCATGCACCTGCTGTTTCGTGACGCGACGCTCATCCACCCTGGCGCCGAGGGCGCGCCCCCCCGCGGAGATCTCCGGGTGCGGGATGGCGCGATCGCCGAGATCGGCCCGTCCTTGCCCAGCCTCGGCGCTGAGGTGATCCCCTGTGAGGGCGCCTGGCTCGCCCCTGGATTCGTGCAGACCCACGTGCACCTCGTGCAGACCCTCTTCCGGGGCCTCGCCGACGACCTCACCCTCCTCGACTGGCTGCGCACGCGCATCTGGCCCTTTGAGGCCAACCACGACGAAGAGAGCGCGTATTGGTCGGCGCGCCTCGGCCTCACCGAGCTGCTCCTCGGCGGCACGACGGCCATCCTCGACATGGCCAGCGTGCGCCACACCGACAGCATCCTCCGCGCCTGCGAAGAGAGCGGCGCCCGGGCCGCCGTCGGCCGGGCGATGATGGACCTGGAGAACGAGGCCGGGCTCAGCGAGGCCACGGAGCGCTCGTTGCGCGGCGCGGCCGATGAGGCCGATCGTTGGCATGGCCGGGGCCGACTGCGCTACGCCTTCGCCCCACGGTTTGTGCCGTCCTGCAGCGAGGGCCTGCTCCGTGAGGTCGCCGCCGAGGCCCGCCGCCGGGGCTGCCTCATCCACACCCACGCCAGCGAGAACCGCGACGAGGTCGAGCTCGTGCGGCAGATGACCGGCCGGGAGAACGTGCAGTACCTCCACGACGTCGGGCTGAGCGGCCCCGACGTCTGCCTCGCCCACTGCATCCACCTCAGCGACGCCGAGGTCCGGCTCCTCGCTGAGACCGGCACCCGCGTCTTGCACTGCCCCTCGTCGAACCTCAAGCTCGCCTCGGGCCTCGCCAAGATCCCTGAGCTGCTCGACGCCGGGGTGCACGTCAGCCTCGGCGCCGACGGCGCGCCCTGCAACAACCGCCTCGACATGTTCACCGAGATGCGCCTCGCCGCCCTCACCCAGAAGCCGCGCCTCGGCGCGACGGTGATGCCTGCCCGGCAGGTCTATGAGCTGGCGACGGCGAAGGGCGCCGAGGCCCTGGGGCTCACGACGGGGCGCCTGGAGGTCGGCCGCCCGGCGGATCTGGTGCTGCTCCGCCCCGATCTGCCTGAGGTGCTCCCCTCGCCCGACCCGGCCTCAGCCATCGTCTACGCGATGAGCCCGGCCTCGGTGGACTCGGTGTGGGTCGAGGGCCAGCCCCTCGTGCGTGGGCGTCGGGTGCTGGCCTGGGACTGGGACGAGACCGTCGCGGGTGTGCGGGCGTCGATCGCCCGGGTCCGGGTCCGGGCCCGGGCGGGTCGCTGATGCGTGTCTTTGAGGCCGCCGTGGTGAGCCCGCCGCCCTGTGTACGGTGATCGCCGTGAACGGCTCGGCGCCGCGCAGCGCCAGCGCCCGGATGCTCGTCTACGCCGACGGCCGCATCGTCGGCACCATCGGCGGCGGGCAGTGGGAGAAGGTCGTCATCGACGCCGCCTTGGCGGCCATCCGTGAGGGCACCCCGCGGCGGGTCGCCGCTCACCTCACCCGCGATCTCGGCATGTGCTGCGGTGGCGCAATGGAGGCCTTCGTGGAGCCCATCACCCCCGTCGAGCGGGTCCACCTCTTCGGCGCAGGCCACGTCGGCGGCGCCTTGGCCCCGCTCCTGCTCTCTTTGGGCTTTGACCTGCGGGTCTACGACGAGCGTGAGGAGTGGCTCAACGCCGAGCGTTTCCCCGGCTGTGAGCGTGTGCTCCTCGACCCGCGCCGGGCCCTGCCGGAGCGCCTCGGCCCCCTGGACTACGTCGTGCTGGTCACCCACAGCCACGCCCTGGACCAGGATCTCCTCGAGGCGCTCATCGCCAAGGATTACGCCTACCTCGGGCTCATCGGGTCCAAGGCGAAGATCACGCGCTTCTTCATCCGCCTGCGCGCCGCGGGGGTGGATGAGGCGCTCTTACGTCGGGTGAGCGCGCCCATCGGCCTCGATCTGGGCGCGGAGACCCCGGAGGAGATCGCCGTCGCCATCGCCGCGGAGATCATCCGGGTGCGCCGCCGCCACAAGGGCCCGACCCTCGCCATGAGCGAGCGGCCCTTGCCCGCCCGTGGGGGCGACGGCGTGGCGCGCCCGCCCGCGCTGGACGACGAGGCGGGCTGAGCCCGAGCGCCGCGATCAGCGGGCGTCCTCGGGGTTGAGCGTGTTGCGGATCAAGGTCAGCAGCTCGTCGAGCTTGATCGGCTTCTGCACGAGGCCGTCAAACTCCTCCTCCTGGATGCGGCGCTCGACCTGGGCGTCCAAAAACGCCGTGCAGGCGATCACCGGGATGTGCGCCGTGTCCTTGCTGCCGCGCAGCATTCGGACGACCTCAAAGCCGTTCATGTCCGGCATCATGATGTCCATGAGGATCACGTCGGGCTTAAACCGCGCGACGGTGAAGCCCGCGGCGAAGCCCGAGTCGGCCACCTCAACCTCCATCTTGCCGCGGAGCGAGAGGTAGTCCCGCACCATGTCGGAGAAGTCGTGCTCGTCGTCGACCACGAGCACGCGGGTGTGCTCCGAGCGCTCGCCAAGGAGCTCCTCGCTCAACGGGTAGTTGTACTCCTTCGCGAAGCTCACCAGGTCGGCCTTGGTGATGCGTCGATGACCGCCCGGCGTGCGGTGCGCGCGCAGGCGGTCGGAGTTCACCCAGTTGACCACGGTAGGGAGGCTGACCCCGAGGAACTTCGAGATCTGGTACGTGGTGAAATAAGTCGGCTCGGAGCTTTGGCCCGGAGCGGGTCGCCTCGTCTTCTTCTTCTGGACTGACACGACAGGAGTCTCCCTGTGGAATGCGTCAAGATATCCCGCTTCCGCGGAAGCTGTGCTGCCACCCGCCTTANGCCCTCAAGAACCCGTCCGCTCCACGAGTGATCGCCTCGCGGACACGAGCTGCTCCACCGCCGGGAGGTCCGGGGCGGGCGTCAGGACGACGTTCACGTCCACGGCGGTGCGCAGGCTGCCGAGCCTCGGTCTCGCGGTGATGACGTGCTCCCGGAGGCCCTTCGCCCACTGCTCGGCGTCCTCAAGCTGGCTCGGGCGCAAGAGCGCGAGCAGCTCGTCGGACTCCAGGCGCAAGGCGAGCTCCCCGCCGCGCAGGCGCCCGTTCACCACCCCGGCGAGCCAGGCGAGGAGCTGATCCCCGGCGGGCACCCCCTGGGCGCGGTTGACCTCACGGAGGCCCTTCACGTCGATGTGCGCCGCGACGATGGGGCCCTGGGCGGCGCTGAACAGCTCGGTGAGCTCCTCGGCGGCGCCGTCGAAGGGCAGAAGGCCGCTGATCGGATCCCGGGCGCGACGCAGGGCCTCGGCGCGGAGGGCGCGGGCCTGGGCCAAGGCGGCGCGGGCGCTGGCCTCCAGGCTGCCGACCTCCAAGGGCTGCACGATCGCGGCGTAGGCGCCCTCGGCGAGGGCCTCATCCAAGGTGCCCGCAGAGGCGCCGACCCACACCACGGGCGTCGAGCCGCCCCGATCGTCCTCCCGCAGCCGCCGCAGGGCGTCGAGCCCCCCTGCAAGCTCATCAAAGATCACGACATCGACGCCGACGAGCTCTACGAGCGCCGCCTCCAGGCTGTCCACCCGCACCAGATCCCCGATGAAGGCGAGGCGGTTCGTCAGCTCATCGGCGAGGAGCGCTGACGACGACACGAGGAGCAGCCGCGGGGGCGTCTCGGTCTCGCCGAGGGCCGGCATGGACAGAGTGGCGACGCCGCCACCCCCGGGATCGTTCGTGAGGAGCACCTGGCCGCCCAAGGCGCGGATCAGCCGGGCGCTCAGGGGCAGGCCGAGCCCGCCGCGGGGGCGCTCATCGGCGACCAGATCGCGGTTCAGAAGCTCCTCGGGGAAGCCCACACCGCCATCTTTCACCCGGACAAGCACCCGGTCACCCTCATCGAGCACCCGCACCTCGACCGAACCGCCCGCCGGGGTGTAACGAAGCGCGTTGTCGATGAGGTTGCTGAGCACCTCTCGGAGCATCGCGATGTCACCCACGACGGCGCGTGCGGTCTCCCCGACCCCGCTGAGCTGAGAGCCCCGGCGCTCGGCGACCTCTTGCCAGGTGGCGACGACCTCACGCACCAAGGCGCTCACATCGACACGCACCCCGGCGGCCGCCGTCGGGCTGAGGCCCGCGCGGAAGCGGTCGAGGAGATCCTCCACCATCTGGTTCATGCGCCGGGCGTTGCGCTGCACGCTGCCGACGGCGTTCTGCTGCTTGGGGTTGAGGCTGCCCATGAGCCCCTCGGCGAGGAGCTGGCACTGGCCCAAGACGACGGCGAGGGGGCTGCGCAGATCGTGGGAGAGCAGCGCCAAGAAGGTCTCTTGTAAGGACGCGAGGTGCTCGGCCTGGGCGCGGGCCCGGGCCAGCTCACGCTGACGCTCGACGGTCGCGCGGTCGAGCTGGGTGACACGCTGCCGCGCGAGGCCGAGCACCCGGGCGTCCGCCCACACCCGGGACCAGAGCATGCCCAAGGCCGCGAGGGCGCCGTCTCCCTCGGCGTCGGCGCCGTCAAACCGCACAAGGAGCGCCGGGGCGGGCGACACGACGGCCACCAAGGCGACACCGCCGGGCACACGCCGCCATGCGGACGGCCCGAGCGCCGCGGGCCAGGGCCCCGGCTCACCGATTTGATCGGCCAAGACCTCGTCCCCAAGCCGGGCTTCAGCGCCACGGACGCCCGGTGACCGACCGAGCCGCTCCAAGAGCCGCGTGAGCGCCCGGCGAGGCTCATCACCCAGCCGAATCGCGCCTACCTCCTGCAAGATCCCTTCAACGGGGCTCAACGGACCTTCACCGACAGCGCTCATGATCACCCCAGGCCATCATCAAACAGTTCATCCCCATTGTGGCACGGCGATCCTGATCTTTGGCCAAACGCGCGGAATGAGCACCCCAAAAGCAGGACGGGCCCGGATCCTTGTGGAACCCGGGCCCGCCAACACGCTAGCGCGCGTGTCACTCCATGATGCGGAACCGGAAGAAGGTCTCGCCGATGATCACCTCTTCACCACCGAACAGGCGGCGCTCGGTGATCAGCTCGCCGTTGACCAGGGAGCCGTTCGAGGACTTGTTGTCCTCGATGTAGAAGTTGTCGCCGCGGCGGAAGATCTTGCAGTGGTACCGCGACACCTTGGAGTCGTTCTTGATCTGGAAGTCGTTGTCGCGACCCCGGCCGATCGTGAACTCCTCGTTGGTGAGGGGGTGCATGGACTCCTCAGCGGTGCCCTCTTGGTAGATGAGCAGGGCGCGGCGCTGACCACCCGCCGCCGGAGCCGCGGGCGCGGGCTCCTTCGGGCCGTCGTCAAAGCCGAGGTCGTCCTGGGCGGCGTCTTCGCCACCGCCGGTGAAGTCGAGCTGCTCCTCGCTGTCGTCGTTGATGAGGTCGATGTCGCCCTCACCGCCGCCGTCGAAGCCGATCTCGATCTCGCCGTCGCCCATGTCTGAGCTGCTGGCGTCCGGCACCTCGATGCTGATCTCCTCGTCCTCGTCCCCAGCGGGGATCTGGCCGACGGGCTCAGGCGAGCTGAACACGCCGCTGAGGTCCTCACGCATCCCCGCGGTGGAGATACGAATGTCATCGGACTCATCAACACCAGGACCGGCGTCCACGGACTGCTCCGCGTCGTCAAAGGCCTGGCTGAGATCCGGCTCCGAGGAGGGGGCCTGAGCCGCTTCCGGCTCTTCAGGCGTCTCGTCGGAGCGACCCGTAGGGTGGCCGGCGGCGACAGCCAGGGTCTCCCAACGGTCAAGGGCGTCCGTGAACACGCTCAGATCGGCGTTCAGCACGCTGATGCGCTGATCGGCCGCGGCGAGGTCGTCCTTGAACCGCGCGGACTCTTGGTCGAAGTCCTCATCCGTGAGCTCGCCGATGATCTTGCGGAGCTCAAGCTCCTCCATCTCGACGGAGGCGCTGCGGGTGCGCTCGGTGATCGTGTCGATCTCGACACGAAGCTCCAGCGCGACCTCCTCAAGCTCGGGAACGAGGGGACGGATCAGCTCACCCTCTTCCTGAGAGCGCGCCTCATTCTTCTCGACGACTCGATCGATCGTCGCTTGCGAGAACTTGCCCTGCTGCGCCACCGCCTTGTCGATGAAGCTACGGAAGCTGGCGTAGTTATCCAGGTGCTGGTTGAAGACCTTAAGAAGTTCAGCCTTTTCCATGGTGGTGTGACGACTCCGGACCATGTGAGGACGACGAGGGACGACGAGTTCAGCCCAACGGCGAGAGTGCCAGAGGATACCCGATCGCGGTGAAGGGAGGAGGTCCGAACCTGTTTAGTGGATCCGCACCTATGAAGTCAAGGCCCGAGGCCCAGACGACGACGTTTCGCCGTCGGAAGGCCCGCGAGATCGCCAAACCAGGGCGCGGCCTCCCCAAAGAACCTGCGGCGAGTCGCAGGGCGCGCCGATCCTCGCGGCGCGTTCGGCGGAGGGCGCTGGAGCCCCGGTCAGATGTAGTCTGCGCGGCGCTCCAGGTTGTCGAAGCGGGTGTACTGGCCGTGGAAGTAGAGCTCCGCGGTGCCTGTGGGGCCGTTTCGTTGTTTGGCGATGATGATCTCCGCGACGTCCTTCTTCTCTTCTTCGATGTCGGGGTTGTAGTACCCGTCGCGGTAGATGAACATGATGATGTCTGCGTCCTGCTCGATCGCGCCGGACTCGCGGAGGTCCGAGATCATCGGGCGCTTGTCGGCGCGGGACTCGACGCTGCGGTTGAGCTGAGAGAGCGCCATGACCGGCACCGACATCTCCTTCGCCAGGCCCTTGAGGCCCCGGGAGATGGTCGAGATCTGCTGCTCACGCGGCATGTTCGCGGGGCCGCCCGCGCCCATGAGCTGCAGGTAGTCGATGACGATGAAGTCGAGGCGGCCATGCTCGGCCTTGAGGCGGCGCGCCCGGCTGCGGAGCTGGGTGATGGTGATGCCCGGTGTGTCGTCGATCCACAGCGGCGCGTGGTACAGGCGCTCCGAGGCCTCCTCCAGCCGCGGCCAGTCCTCGTTGCGGCTGAGCATGCCGGTGCGGACCTTGCCCGCGTCCACCCGGGCCTCGGCGCAGAGCATACGGGTGGCGAGCTGGCCCTTGCTCATCTCCAAGGAGAAGATCGCGACCCCCTTCCCCGCCTTCACCGCGACGTTCTGGGCGATGTTCAGGGCCAAGGCCGTCTTGCCCATGGCGGGGCGCGCGGCGAGGATGAGGAGGTCCGAGGAGTGCAGCCCCGCGAGCATCCGGTCGAGCTCGGTGAAGCCCGTCGGCGTGCCGCTGACCTCGCCGCGGTTCTCCGAGAGCTTCTCTAGCCGCAGCCACTCCTCGTCGATCACCTCGCCGAGGCGGCTCCAGTCGCGCTGGCTGCCCTGCTGGGAGACCTCAAAGACGCTGCGCTCGGCGAAGTCGAGGAGCTCGGTCAGCTCGTCCTGGCCCTCGTAGACCTTACGGCTGATCTCCCCCGAGGCGAGGAGCAGGCGCCGCCGCACGGCCTTCTCCCGGACGATGCGGGCGTAGTAGTCGAGGTGCTCCGTCGTCGGCACCTGCTCGGGCAAGGAGGTGGCGTAGGCGACCCCACCAAACTCGTCAGGGTTCGGCGAGCTGAGCACATGGTCCGCGAGGCCGAGCACGTCGATGGGCTCGTTCTTGTTCGCGCGGTCGATGAGCAGGCGGAAGATCTTGGCGTGGGCCTCGCTGTAGAAGTCCTCCGGGGCCACGATCTCGGCGAGCGCGGGCACCTGGGAGAAGTCGAGGAGCAGGCCGCCGAGCACGGCGCGCTCGGCCTCAAGCGACTGCGGGAACTGACGCCCTTCCATCTCTGACACCGCCGCGCCCTCCTGCCGCGGCGAGCGCCGCGGCGACACGAGCACTAACCTGATCCCCCGCCTCCTGACGCCTCAAGGCGTCCGCCCCAGAGCGAAGAAGGCCACGACCAGGACGAACCTGATCGTGGCCTCTCAGCACATCAAGCGGGGTTTCAGGCCCGGATGACGTAGACCTTGACCTCGGCCTTGACGCCGAGGGCGAGCTTCACGGGCACATGGAACACACCGATGGTGTGGATGGGCTCGTCGAGCACGATGTCGCGGCGGTCGATCTTGAAGCCCTCGGCCTCAAGGGCCTCGGCGATGTCGCGGTTGGTGACCGCGCCGAAGAGCTTGTCCTCTTCGCCCGCCTGACGCTTGATGGACACCGCGGTGCCCGCGAGCTTCTCGGCCACGGCCTTGGCCTCAGCCTCCATCTTCGCGCGCTTGTGCTCGGTGACCCGCTTCTGGTGCTCCAGACGGCGCGTGTTGCGCTCGTCGGCGAGGAGCGCCAGGCCACGAGGGAGCAGGAAGTTACGACCGTAACCGTCAGCGACGTTCACGACCGCGCCCACCTTACCCAAGTTGGCCACGTCCTCCTGAAGGATGACTTTCATCTCTCACTCCGAGTCCGCCCGATTCAGGGCGGTGGAAAAAGGAAGGGGACTGGACCCCGACGCGGGGGAGCCGCGCCGGGGGAGGGCCTCTCAGCCGTCGTCGTCCATGTCCAGATCGTCGAGGTCGTCGTCGTAGTCGTCGTCCGCCTCACGCTCGGCCGCGGCCTGGGCCTTACGAGCGATGCGCTCCTTGGCCTCTTGCTGCTTGGTCTCGACGTCGACGTCCTCGGACAGCTTCACGGTGAGGAAGCGGAGGAGGTTCTCCTCGATGCGAAGGTTACGCTCGACCTCAAGCACCAGGTCCGACGGGCCCAGGTAGTTGACGTAGAGGTAGTGGCCCTTCGAGTTCTTCTGGATGGGGTACGCGAGCTTCCGCTTGCCCCAGTCATCGCGGATGAGGATGTGGCCCTCATACCGGCCGATGATGCCGTCGATCTTCTCGTTGAGGGTGCGAACGATGTCCTCGGGCACTTCGGGCTTGAGGATGTAGATGGTCTCGTATTCGGTATAGATCATGGGGTCACCCGAAGGCTAGAACTTGAAGAGCGCGCCGAAGGAGGCGAGCACGGGGGCGAGAACCAGGGCCACAACGCTCATCAGCTTGATGAGGATGTTGAGCGAGGGACCAGCGGTGTCCTTGAAGGGGTCGCCTACGGTGTCGCCGACAACGGCCGCCGCGTGCGTAGGACCACCCTTCTTGTGTACGGAGCCGTCCTTCATGGTGAACCCGCCACCCTCGAAGGACTTCTTCGCGTTGTCCCAGGCGCCACCAGCGTTGGACATGAAGATGGCCAGCAGAACGCCAGACACCGTCACGCCAGCGAGGAGACCCGCAAGGGCCTCAGCGCCGAAGCCAAAGCCGACCACCACGGGGGAGATGACCGCCATGAGACCGGGGACGACCATCTGGCGCAGCGCCGCGGCGGTGGAGATGTCCACGCAGCGGGCGGTGTCAGGGGCCGCGGTGCCCTCCAGCAGGCCGGGGATCTCCCGGAACTGACGGCGGACCTCGGTGATCATGTCCATGGCCGCCTCGCCCACCGCCTTCATCGCCATCGACGAGAAGAGGTAGGGCAACATGCCGCCGACGAACAGGCCCGACATCACCAGGGGGTTGGCGAGGTCGATGTTCTTGAGGCCCGCCTGCTGCATGAAGGCGACGAAGAGCGCCAGCGCGGTCATGGCCGCCGAGGCGATGGCGAAGCCCTTGCCGATGGCCGCGGTGGTGTTGCCCACGGCGTCCAGCGTGTCGGTGCGCTCACGCACCTCGGGGGGCTGGTGCGACATCTCGGCGATGCCGCCGGCGTTGTCCGCGATGGGGCCGTACGCGTCCACGGCGAGCTGAATGCCCGTGGTGGAGAGCATGCCCAAGGCGGCGATGGCCACGCCGTAGAGGCCGCCGTAGGCGTTGGCGCCGACCACACCCGCCGCGATGAGCAGGATGGGGACCGCCGTGGACTGCATGCCGACGCCGAGACCCGCGATGATGTTCGTCGCGTGGCCGGTCTTGGACTGCTCGACGATGCTGTTCACCGGGCCCTTGCCGATGGAGCAGTAGTACGAGGTGATCATGCCGACGCCGACACCCGCCGCGAGGCCGATGACCGTCGAGATGCCCACGTCCATCCAGCTCACGAGGCCGGTGCCGGTCTCAGGCCAGAAGAACTTGGCGAGGCCGAAGGTGGCCACGGCCATCACGCCCGCGGCGCCGAAGGAGCCGGCGTCGAGCGCGAGCTGGGGGTTGCCGCCCTCCTTCGTCTTCACGAAGAAGGAGCCCACCACGGAGCAGACGATGCCCGCCGCCGCGATGAACATCGGCAACATCACCGGGCCCATGCTGGTGCCGGTGGAGACCGCCTCGAAGGAGAGGCCGAGCACCATGGCGCCGACGATGGCGCCGACGTAGGACTCGAAGAGGTCCGCGCCCATGCCCGCGACGTCGCCGACGTTGTCACCGACGTTGTCGGCGATGACGGCGGGGTTGCGGGGGTCGTCCTCGGGGAGGCCGGCCTCGACCTTACCGACGAGGTCAGCGCCGACGTCAGCGGCCTTGGTGTAGATGCCGCCGCCGACGCGCGCGAAGAGCGCGATGGAGGAGGCGCCCATCGAGAAGCCGGTGATGACGTTGAGCGTCAGACCGAGGTTCCCGCCGGAGAACTGGTGGTAGTAGAGGAAGAACAGCGTGCTGAGGCCGATGAGCCCCAAGCCCACGACGCACATGCCCATGACCGAGCCGCCCGCGAAGGCGACGTTCAGGGCGTCGGGGAGGCTCTTGCGGGCCGCCGCGGTGGTGCGGACGTTCGCCTTGGTGGCGATGCGCATGCCGAAGTAGCCCGACAAGGCCGACACAAAGGCGCCGACGATGAAGGACACGGCCACGAAGGGGGTCTGGTCCGGCGTCGCGTAGCTGCTCGCGGCGAGCAGGACAGCGACGACCGCCACGAACACCGAGAGCACCCGGTACTCGCGGTTGAGGAAGGCCATCGCGCCCTCCTCGATGCGCCGAGCGATCTCCTGCATGTTCGCCTCACCGGCGTCCTGCTGGGTCACCCAGTTCGCCTTGTACGCCGCGTAGGCGAGCCCGAAGGCCCCCGCCGCGGGTATGGCGTAGTTGAGAGGGTCCATGTTTACATGACTCCTGCGGCCAAGACGGCCAAGCTGAGTAGGGAGGAGCCCGGGAGCGGCGAGGACTTCGGCGGCTTCACGCGGGCGTTGATCTGGTTCATGGCGAGCTGAACGCCATCCTTGAGGACAGCCTCGACCGCGTCGGCCGCCGTGTCCAGCACGGCCCCCAACGAGTCACGCTCCGTAGGGTTCCAGCGGCCGAGCACATAGTCAGCGGTGTCCCAGCCCGCCGGGGGGCGGCCGATGCCCACCCGAACCCGGGGGAAACCCGGGCCACCGAGCTGGGTGGTGAGGTCGCGGAGGCCGTTGTGGCCCCCATGACCGCCGCCCACCTTGAGGCGGACCTCCCCGAAGGGGATGTCCAGCTCATCGTGCAGAACGAGGACACGCTCGGCGGGGATCTTGTAGAAGCCCATCACCGAGCGTGTCGGCTGACCGGAGAGGTTCATGAAGCTCTGAGGCATCGCCAGGGCCACTTTTTGCCCCGCGATCTGCCCAGCGCCGACGAGGGCGCCGTAGAGCTTCTGGCTGCAGTCGATGGACCAACGCGACGCCAAACGCTCCACGACGAGAAACCCGGCGTTGTGCCGAGTCTCTTCGTAGCGTGCGCCCGGGTTGCCTAGTCCGACGATCAGCCACATGATGAATCAGCTCTCGTCGCCCTTGGCGTCCACGCGCTTGCCCGCCACGAGAACGACGTTGAAGTCGACGTGGTAGACGAAGGTGCAGCCGGCCGGCGCCGGGATCTGCGACATGCGCAGGCCCTCGCCGATGTTGAGGGGGGTGACGTCCACGTCGATGACGGCCGGGATGTCGCCGGGGAGGCAGCGGACGTTCACGGCGCGAGCGAGGACCTGGAGCTTGCCACCGGCGGCGACGCCGGCCGCGCGGCCAGAGGTGACGATCGGCACCTCGACGAGCACGGACTCCGAGGGGAGGACCTCGTAGAGGTCAACGTGGAGAAGCTCGCGGCTGACCGGGTGCTTCTGCGCCTCACGAACGAGGCAGATGTAGGACTGGCCGCCAACCTGAACGTCGAGGAGCGTGTTCTGGTTGTTGGAAGCCCGGAAGAGCTTGGTGAGGACCTGGGGGTCGAGGGCGATGTGCTTCGGCGCAGCGCCAGCGCGGTAGACCAGCGCCGGGATGTTGCCCTTGGCGCGCAGCTTGCGGGCTTCGCCCTTGCCGAAGGTCTCGCGGACCGTGGCCTGCAACGGGATGGTGTTCATGGTGGAGGATCCCTGAGTAGGGTGGAGTCCTCTCACCCGCAGCGGCGAACTGCGTCCCTAAGCGCGGACAAGGCCGGGCCCAAGGAATCACGAGCGGCGCCATGGACTCTGGAGCAACCACGACTTGTGGTTGCCCGGCGTCGCCCGCACGGAGCGCCACAAACGTGGCCCTACCGGACGGCGCCTCCTATTGGAGCGGCGGGAGCGTGTCAACCGCCGGGGGCGCCCTGGAGGCGAATCGTTCAGATCCGGAACAGCCGCGAGACGGAGTCGGCGTGGTGGATCGAGCGGATCGACTCGGCGAGCACGTCGGCGATGGTGACGACGGTGATGCGGCCCGTCGCCCGAGCGGCCTCGCTCAGGGGCACGGTGTTGCTCACCACCACCTCATCCAGGGCGCTCTCGGCGATGCGCTGGGCGGCGTTGCCCGAGAGGATGGCGTGGGTGGCCACGGCCATGACGCCCGTGGCGCCAGCCTCGACGATGGCCGAGGCGGCCTTGGCCAAGGTGCCCGCGGTGTCGATCATGTCGTCCACGAGCACGGCGTAGCGGCCGCGCACGTCGCCGATGATGTGCATGATCTCCGCGACGTTGGGCCCGCTGCGGCGCTTGTCGACGATGGCGAGGCCCGCGCGGAGGTGCTTCGCGTAGGCCCGGGCGCGCTCCACACCGCCCGCGTCGGGGGAGACGACGACGAGGTCATCCCGGCGACCGACCTTCTCGCGCAGGTAGCTCACGAGCTTGGTGGAGCCGTAGAGGTTGTCCACGGGGATGTCGAAGAAGCCCTGGATCTGCCCGGCGTGGAGATCGATGGTCAAGACCCGGTGGAAGCCCGCGGCAGTGAGCAGATCGGCGACGAGCTTCGCGGTGATCGGCGCGCGGGGGGCGACCTTCCGATCCTGGCGGGAGTAGCCGTAGTACGGGATCACCGCCGTGAGCCGCCCAGCGCTCGCCCGCTTGCAGGCGTCGCCCATGATGAGCAGCTCCATGAGGTGGTCGTTCGCCGGGGCGCAGGTCGGCTGGATGATGTAGACATCCCGGCCGCGCACGTTGTCGCCGATCTCGACCTGCACCTCTCCATCGGAGAAGCGGGAGACCTTGGCGTCACCCAGCTTGAGCCCGAGGTGGGCGGCGATCGCCGTGGCCAGCTCAGGGTTGGCGTTGCCGGAGAAGAGCTTGATCTCGCCGTATCCGAGGGACGCCATTCCGACACCGTGGTGGGGGTGGCCAGGCTGGGATTGGGGCGGCAGGATTCGAACCTGCGGTAAACGGAATCAAAATCCGTTGACTTACCACTTGTCGACGCCCCAGCGTGACTCAGGAGAGCCACTCTCACCAGCCGGGTCGCGAGCTTACTGCGTTCGACGCCCCCTGACAAGGGCGAGACCTCAGCGCGCCGCGCGAAGCTCCCGCACCGCGAGGCGCAGGCCGTCCAAGGTCAGCGGCTGCATCGGGAAGATCTGGCCGATCGCCTGCACCGTAGGGTGCTCCCAGTACTGACGGGGATCGGGGTTCAACCAGACGCTCGACGGGCAGCGCTCCTTGAGGCGGCGCAGCCACTCGATGCCCGCCGGGGAGGTGTCCCCGTAGCC
>JAKLKD010000423.1 GCA_023150845.1 Myxococcota bacterium
GCTTCGAGACCCTGCACCTCGTCTCCGCGGAGCATGACCACGGCATCACCGACCTCATGGACGAGGTCTACACCCTGCTCGGCCCCGGCCCGGAGGATGAGGAGGACGACGAAGACGACGACTCCGGCGCGCTCCCCGATGAGGAGTACGACGAGGACGCCGACGCCGAGGGCCTCGACGACGATGAAGACCTCGACGACGACGACTCGGAGGATGACGACTCCGCCGATCCCGACGACGCCGACGCCGATCTCGACGACGACGAGGACCTCGACGACGAGGAGTGGTCCCCGGAGCTCGACGAGGCCGAGGCCCCCGCGCCGAGCGGAAAGGGCCGGGTCGCGCCGGAGCCCGAAGAGATCCGCATCGCCGTGCTCGGCCGCCCCAACGTCGGCAAGTCCACCCTGGTCAACCGCCTGCTCGGCGAGGAGCGCCAGGTCGTCAGCGACAAGCCCGGCACGACCATGGACGCCATCGACCTCCCCCTGGAGGTCGGCGGCCGCAAGTTTGTGCTCGTGGACACCGCCGGCATCCGCCGCAAGGCCCGCATCGAGACCGACCTTGAGGGCTTCGCGATCTCCCGGTCGTTACGCGCCATCGAGCGCTGCCACGTCGTGCTCATGGTGCTCGACGGCGAAGAGGGCGTGTCTGAGCAGGACGCCCGCCTGCTCCAGGTCGTGCTGCACCGCGGGCGCGCGGTCATCCTGCTGGTGAACAAGTGGGACCTCGTCCGCGACGACCCCGAGCGTGACGTGACCGTGCTGGAGAAGGAGCTCGCCCACCGCATGCCCCACGCGCCTTGGGCCCCGGTGCTCTACATCTCGGCCCGGTCGGGCAAAGGTGTCTCCCGGGTGCTGCCGATGGTGGAGGAGGTCTTTAAGGCCTTCAACCAGCGCCTCACCACGGCGGAGTGCAACCGCTTCTTGCGGGCGGCGGTGCTCGCGCACTCCGTGCCCCAGCGCCACCACCGCCCGGTGCGCATCAACTACATGACCCAGATCCGGGTCCGTCCGCCCACCTTCGTGCTCTGGTGCAACGTGCCCGAGGGCGTCGATGAGGCGTACAAACGGTACCTCTCCAACCGCCTGCGCGAGGCGTATGGCTTCAAGGGGACGTCGCTGCGGCTGTTCTTCCGCCGCAAGCGCCGCCCGGGTGAAGCTTTGCCTGGCGAACACATGGTCTGATGATGGACCGCCGCCGCGCCTACCCGCGCAGGGGCTGATCGATGGGAAAGATCCGGATCCTTGAGGATCACGTCGTCAACTGCATCGCGGCGGGCGAGGTGGTCGAGCGACCGGCGTCGGTGGTCAAGGAGCTGGTCGAGAACTCCCTCGACGCGGGCGCGCGCCGGGTCGAGGTTGAGCTGGAGTCCGGGGGCCGCACCCTCGTCGCCGTCACCGACGACGGCCGGGGCATGGACCGCCAGGACGTGCTGATGTGTATCGAGCGGCACGGCACCTCCAAGCTGCGCACTGAAGATGACCTCAACCACGTCGCCACCCTCGGGTTCCGCGGGGAGGCGATGCCGTCCATCGCCGCGGTGAGCCGCTTTGAGCTCACGAGCCGCCCGGCAGACCAAGAGGTCGGCACCCGCCTCGCCGTGCACGGCGGCAAGATTCAGCCCCCGGAGCCCGTGGGCTGCCCCGTCGGCACCCGGGTCATGGTCCGGGCGCTCTTCTACAACGTGCCCGCCCGCCGGAAGTTCTTACGCGCCGCGGGCACGGAGCTCGGCCACTGCGTTGACGCCGTGGTGCGTGAGGCGCTCATCCGCCCAGAACTAGACTGGAGTGTCACTCATGACGGGCGCTCGCTCTTGCGCGCCCCGGCGGTGAAGACCCGCGCCGCCCGGGCCGCGGAGCTGCTGAGTGACCAGGGCCAGGCGCTCTTCCCCTTTGAGCTCTCCAGCGGGAACGCCACCATCGAGGCGCTCTTGAGCCCGGTCGGCGTACACCACGCCAACGCCGCCGGGGCGATGTTCCTCTACGTCAACGGCCGCTACGTCCGCGACCTCACCCTTCGGAAGGCCGTGAACGAGGCCTACCGGCACATCGTGCCCAAGGGGCGCTACCCCACCGTCGTGCTGGAGCTGCGCCTGCCGACGGACGAGGTAGACGTGAACGTCCACCCCAGCAAGGTGGAGGTCCGGTTTCGCGACACGAACGACGTGTTCCGCTTCGTCGCCGACGGCCTCCGCGACGCCTTGGAGCGCCACGGCCTGCGCCGGGTCGTGCCCGTGAGCCCCATCGAGCGGCCGCCGCCGCCGAGCTTCTTTGAGAGCCCCGCCGTGGGGTATGACCCGGGCCCGCCACCGCCCCGGGTGGCGCCGCCGAGCTACGCGCCGCCGAGCTACGCGCCAC
>JAKLKD010000424.1 GCA_023150845.1 Myxococcota bacterium
ACCGCGGCGGGCGGCGGGGCCTTCGCGGGCGCGGGCGGCGTCAGGACCGGCGCGGGCGGAGGCGGGGTGAGATCCTGGGCGCTCGTGGGCTCCTCGTCGTCAAAGTCGGTCGGCGGCGCGGTGGGCGCTGGCGAGCGGGACAGGGTCGTGTGGACGCCGACGAGGCTCACCGGCTGGCGAGGCGGTGGCGCGGGCAGAGGTGGGACGACGCCGACCGGCGGCGGGGCGCTCACCGGAGCTTCGGGGACCTCGGCGACAGCGCGCGGCGCGATCGCCGGAGCTTCGGGGACCTCGGTGACAGCGCGCGGCGGGATCGCCGGAGCTTCGGGGACCTCGGTGACACGCGGCGGCTCACTCGCCGAAGCTTCAGAGACCTCCACGACACGCGGCGGCTCACTCGCCCTTGCTTCGGGAACCTCGGTGACAGCGCGCGGCTCACTCGCCGAGGCTTCGGAGACCTCCACGACACGCGGCGGCTCACTCGCCCTTGCTTCGGAGACCTCCACGACACGCGGCGGCGCGCTCGCCGAAGCTTCAGAGACCTCTACGACACGCAGCGGCTCACTCGCCCTTGCTTCGGAGACCTCCACGACACGCGGCGGCTCACTCGCCCTTGCTTCGGGGACCTCCACGACACGCGGCGGCTCACTCGCCCTTGCTTCAGAGACCTCCACGACACGCGGCGGCGCGCTCGCCCTTGCTTCAGAGACCTCCGGTTGAGCCTGGACTGGTCTCGCCACCTCCCGCTCCGCCGGGGGCAAAGGCGCGATCACGACCTCCCGGACGACCGGGCGCACAAAGCGCGGCAGCTCGGGCAGCTCTTCAGGCTCCGAGGCGTCGATGGGCTCCGGCGCCGGGGGCGGCGGGCTCGTGTCCCGGAGGAGGGCCTGGGAGCGCGGTCGGGCCTCCCGCGGCGGGCCCGCGGGGAAGAGCGGCGCGGCGGGGGTCGGCGGGCTGAGGCTCAGGAGCTGGCTCGCCGCGAAGAGGCCCGTCGGGGTCACCCGGGGCAGCTCGGGCACGGCGGCGGCCCGGGCGGTGAGGCGCACGGGCTCGGGCCAGGCGCGCAGAGCCACGCCGAGCCCCCGGGCGCGCAGCATGTCCCGCAGGAGCTGGTCCCCGTCAAGGTTCGCCCGCCGCAAGAGCGCGTAGATCGCCTGTCGCGCAGAGCCCGCGGGCTGGAGGCGCAGCTTGGGCAGGCTCCGGGAGAGGCCCTCAAGCACGACCTTCACGCCGAGCGCGCTCAGCGGCCCAGGCTCCGGCGTGGCCTTGAGCGCCTGGCTCGGCCAGCCGCCGCCGAGCCAATACCGCAGGAGCCCGCCGAGCCCGAGGCTGTCCGTGGCCGGGGTGATCGCGCCGCCTTGGGGCTCGACGAGGGGGGCCTGCCGGGGCGCGGGGCGGATCCGCAGCACCCCATAGACGTCGAAGAGGATCCCCGCCGGGCTCAGCTCACCCCAGGCGCCGCCCTGATCGTGGACAGGCTCCAGGGCCTCGGCGACCAGCGCCGTCAGCGCCAGCGCCACGGGCAAGGCGAGGCCCGCCTCGGGCACGTAGCCCTCGACGCGCTGGATGAGCAGGTCGGCCCCGTCGGCCCGCAGGGCCAGAAACGCCCCACCTTGGGGTGAGGCCGCGAGGCGCTTGGCCTCGGAGAGGCCGACAGGCACACGGTCCCAGCCGGGGTCAGCCCCGGCCGGTCGGGGGAGGTTGAGGGGCGCGTCTTGGCGGCGGTCGGGGCTCTGGCCCGGCCGCGCTCCATCGTCGGAGGCTCGTTCCATGAGGTCAGTATACGGCTCGCTCAAGGCTTTGGGAGCCTCAGGTGTTGAACTCCGGGCAGCGCAGGGTTACCCGCTCAGCTCGCCGAGCACCGCCCGGACCTGCCAGAGAGAGCTTCATGAACCGCGTAGAGACCGCCATCGCCCAAGGCCGCTGCCTTCTCGTCGTCAGCGCCCGCCTTCTCCAGGAGCCCGAGGTGCTCGCGGAGCTGCGCCGTCGCAGCACGATCCCGTCGATGTCCCTCGGCGCGGACGTCGTGTCCCCCGCCAAGCCGCTGAGCGCTGAGGCCCTCGCCCCCGCCATCTCCGGCCAAGGCGGCGTGCTCGTGCTCGTCGAGCCCGACGGCGCCACCGACGCCCGCGCGCTCGAGGAGCTCTCCGCCATGGTGAAGAGCTCGGGCCAGAGCCCCCGCCTCGTCGTCGTGGCCCGCTCCTTCAACCCCTTCTCGTTGCCCATGGCCATGCGGCTCATGAAGATGGATCACGAGAAGGCCCGGGCGAAGGACTTCCTCTCCGGGCTGCCCGTGCCCGCGGGCCAGGCCGTCGCTGCCCCCGCGCCGGCCCCCGCCGAGCCCCCGCGCCG
>JAKLKD010000077.1 GCA_023150845.1 Myxococcota bacterium
AGGCCCAGCCCGCCTCCTCCACACCTTGGCTGCCCATCGCGCTCGTCGCCCTCGGCGTAGGCTTCTTCGCCTGGCGCGACGCCCAGCCCAGCGAGGAGCAGCGCGCCTGGGCCGTCGCCGCGCTCCTGCCCGCGGAGCTGCCCCCGACGGACCTCGGGGCGCGCTACAGCGGCACGACGAAGGCCGCCTTTGATGAGATGGGCCGGGGGAGCTGCCGCAGCGCCGCCGGTCGCCTGCGCTCCGCCGCCCGCTCGGCGCCCCAAGACCCGATGTTGCCCTGGGCCGAGGGCATGGCGCTCGTCTGCGCCCGGGACGGCAAGGCCGCGCTCCTCGCGTTTAAGCAGGTGGAGTCCCTCGGCGGTCGCCCCTTCGGCTGGGACTGGTGGACCGCCCAGGCGCTCCTCCTCGACGGCCAGCTTGAGCTCGGCCTCGGCCGCCTCGACGGCCTCGCCAGCACGAGCCACCCCCGGGCGGGCCAGGCGCGCACCCTCGCCGCGAAGGTGCGTGACCGGCTGTTTTAAGCCGAGGTCGGCGCGGAGATCGGGCTCAGCGCCGGGAAGCCCGGACGCCGCAGGTAGGTCGAGAAGAAGCCGTCACAGGCGCCGTCCAAGGCGCAGAAGCGGCAGGCCTCGGCTTTGGTGAAGCGCACCACGTCGGGGAAAAACAGCACGGCCTCGCCACGCTGATGGTCGGCGTCGACGTACCAGCGGTTCGCGCTGCGGCGGTTCAAGGGCGCCAGGGCGCCGAGGTAACAAGACGGCAAGCCCTTCACGTCCACCTGCACCCCGGCCTGGGTGAGGATCGGCACGGCGCGGCCCAAAGCGGCGACGACGGCGCCGACGTGGGGGACGTGGGTGGAGGTGTTGCCGCTGATCGGGAAGGGGTAGCTGAACGTCGCGGCCTGGGGGGCGGCGCTGGCGATGGCCCGGGCCGTGGGCTCCAAGGCGGCGACGGCCTCCATGGTCAGTGACGTCGTGGCGACGACACGCACCCCCAAGGTCTTGCAGGCGCGCACCACCGCCGCGCCCTCGGTGAGCCCGCCACCGCCCGCCCCGGGCTGGACCGGCACGACGAGGGCGTCCACGAGGCCGACGAAGCGCGGGGCGTCGAAGGTCTCCAGGTCTTCAGGGCCGACGTGCAGGACGCTGTGTTTGACGCCCCACTCCCGCGCCTGGCGCAGAGCCTCGGGGCTGTCCTCCCGGGAGGCCACACCGACGCCGGAGAGCACCAGCCGCACGCAGGGCTGAGAGCGCGGTGTGTCGAGGCCGCGGGTGAAGAAGCGGAGGTTCTCAAGCACCTCCGCGGGGGTCATCGAGCGCGTCGGCACGGGGGCGCCCGCGCGCACACGGCCGGGGTAGGCGCGCTGAACGCGGATCTGCACCATCGTCGGCCGCTCGACGGCCCCAGCCGAGGTCCAGGTGATCATGGTCGCTCCGAGGAGGTTCGCCCTCCCCTGGTATGATGATCTCAACCTTGGAGGCAACGAATGCCACCGATCCCGCGCCGCGCCGCCCCCTGGCTGATCCTGCTCGTCGCCCTCGGCTGCAAGGACGCGAGCGATGACTTCCGCGTCACGACGGACGACGAGGACAGCGAGGCCCCCGCTGAGACCCTCACCCTGACGCTCAGCGCGCCCGCCGACGGGGCCACCTTGCCCGCCGACGCGCCCTTCGGCATCGCTGGGATCGTGAGCCCTGAAGAGGCGCTCTCCGAGGCCCTCTCGACGGCGACCTTGACCGTCGACGGCGCGCCGCTCTCCTTCACGTTGAGCGTCGATCCCGACGTCGAGGGCGGCTTCTTCGGCGAGAGCGGCGGGCTCAGCGCCGGGGCGCAGACCCTCACCCTGACGATCGCCGCCCTCGACCAGACGAGCGCGGTGAGCGTGGACGTCACCGCCGTCGGCAACCAGCCGCCGACGAGCCCCGTGCCCGGCATCACGCCCTCGGCCCCGGTGAGCGGCGAGGCGCTGTTCGCCGGTCTCGTCACGCCCGGGGAGGACCCCGAAGGCCAAGACGTCACCACGACCTTCTCCTGGAGCCGCGACGGCGAGGCCCTGCCCGAGTACGACAACGTGACGACCTTGCCCGAGGGGATCACCCGCAAAGGCGAGGTCTGGACGGTCTCCGCCGTGGCCAGCGACGGCGCGCTCACGAGCGAGCCCGGCGAAGACAGCGTCACCATCATCGGCGCCGGGCCGAGCGTCTCGGTGTCGATTGACCCCACCGAGCCCCGCCCCACGGACACCCTCGTCTGCTCCTGGACCGTCACCGAGCCCGACGGCGAGCCCATCACCGAGGAGCGCGCCCGCTGGGCCGTGAACGGCGTCGAGCTCAGCGACGCCGCGACGCCGCTCAGCGGGGTGCTCGTGCGAGGTGACGTCGTGGACTGCCTCGTCTCAGCGACCTCCTCCTCACGCACCAACACCGCCATCGCCACGGTCACCGTGGTCAACACCACCCCCGTCGTGTCTTCGGTGAGCCTCACCGGCCTGCCCGCGACCGAGACCGCCAGCCTCGGCTGCGCCGTCGAGGCGATGGACGAGGACGGCGACACCCTCACCAGCGCCCACACCTTCTACGTCAACGGCGCCTCGGCCGGGAGCGCCGCGACCTTGAGCGGCGACAGCTACAACGAGGGCGACACCATCTGGTGTGAGGCCCGGGTGTACGACGGCGCGGAGTGGAGCGTCAGCGCGGCGTCGGACACCGCCGTCGCCGAGAACTCGCCGCCGACGGCCCCGACCGTGCGCCTGAGCCCCGACCCGAGCTACGTCGGCGGGCAGCTCACCTGCTCGACGACCGGCGCCGCCGCGGACCCCGACCCCGCCGACACCCTCACCAGCAGCGTGGAGTGGCTCATCGACGGCGTGGTCGTTAGCTCGGGCGCGGCGACCACCTACACCACCGCCGGGGCGAGCGCCGGGGACACCCTCACCTGCGCGCTCACCGTGAGCGACGGCGACGCCGAGGTCACCTCCAGCGCCTCCCTCACGCTCTCCGACCGCTGGAGCGGCGCGCTGACCCGCGCGGACGCCGACCTCACCCTCGTCGGCACCGAGTCCCGCGGCGCCTTCGGCCAGAGCCTCGACACCCCCGGCGACCTCGACGGCGACGGCCTCAACGAGCTGCTCGTCACCGGGGCGGGCTACAGCTCAAACGCCGGCGGCGTGTTCTTGTACTACGGCGCGGATCTGGTCAGCGACGGCGACGACGACGACGCCAGCGCCTCTTGGCTGGGCGAGGCGGCGTCGGACACCTTGGGGGACCTGCGCGGCGCGAGCGGCGGCGTCGACCTCGACGGTGACGGCCTCAGCGAGCTGCTCCTCGGCGCGCCCACCGCCATCGGCGGCGGCCTGAGCGAGCTGGGCGCCGTCTACGTCTTGTCCTCCCGCGACCAGGCGAGCTGGGGCCGGGGCGTCGGCATCGAGGACGACGCGGCGCTCATCGTGCGCGGCGACATCGCCAAGGACCGCGCGGGCTCGGGCTTCGCGAGCGTTGATCTCGACGGTGACGGCCTCGGCGAGCTGCTCGTGAGCGCCCCCTACGCCGACCCGACCGGCGCCTCAAACGGCGGCGCCGTGGCCGTGTACTGGCTCGGCGGCACGCTCCCTTCGGGCTCTCTGAGCCCCAGCGACGCCGACCTCTCGCTCAACGCCAGCGGCAGCCAAGATCACCTCGGCCTCGGCGGACTCGGCTCCCTCGGGGATCTCGACGGCGACGGCCTCGTTGAGCTGCTCATCGGCGCGCCGGACATGGACGGCGGGAGCTGCGCGGACTGCGGCGTAGCGATGGTGTTCTCCGGCGGGGCCCTGAGCGCCGGGAGCGCGGTGACCGCGGCGAGCGTGGCGTCCGGGCGCGTGGAGGGCCTCGACGGCGACGACAACGTCGGCATCTCCGGCGTGGGCCTCGGCGACCTCGACGGCGACGGCCTCGGCGAGTGGGCGGTCGGCGCGCGCTTCGGCGACGCCACGGCGACGGACGCGGGCGGGGTCTACATCTTCTTCGGCGGCGTCCCCACGAGCACGCTCAGCCTGAATGACGCCGACGTGGCCTTGGGCGGCGCGGCGAGCGGCGACCGCCTGGGCTGGGAGCTCTCGGCGATGGATCTCGACGGCGACGGCCTCAGCGAGCTGCTCACCGGGGGCTACACCAGCGAGGTCGGCGCGCTCTCCGACGCCGGGGCGGCCTGGATCGTGCTCGGCAGCACGCTCTCTGGCCTCAGCGGCGCCTACGACATCACCGACGTCGCCCAGCTCAGCGTGAGCGGCGAGGCCACCCGGGCCTACGTCGGGCGCAGCGCCGTCGCGCTCGGCGATCTCAACGGCGACGGCCTACCCGACTGGGGCCTCGGCGCCCAAGGGGTCACCGAGGGCGGCCTCGTGCGCGCCGGGGCCGTTGCCTTGTTCTGGGGGCCATGACCCGGGGGTTGAGCTCCGGGGGTCGAGCCCCGGGCGGCTTGGCTCAGCCCTTGGGCGCCTTGCCCGAGACGCTGTACCAGGCCTCCTTCGCCACCATGCCCAGAAACGCCGCGTCCTCGATGAAGTAGCGGCGGCCCATCCGTTTGGGCTCCTGGGCGAAGCGGTAGAGCCACTCGACGCCGACCTTGCCCATCCAGCCCGGGGCGCGCTTCACGAGCCCGGCGGCGATGTCGAAGGAGCCGCCGACGCCTAAGATGAAGGGCACGTTCGCGAGCGCCTCGCGGTTGCGGTCGACGAACTCCTCCTTCTTGGGCGAAGAGATCGCGATGAACAGGAGCTGCGCCCCGGAGCTCTTGATCTCCGCGGCGATCTCCGGCTCGTCCTCACGCTTGTAGTAGCCGTTCCGAGCGCCGACGATCTGCAGGCCCGGGTGGCGCCGCAGGTACTCCGCCCGGGCGGCCTGAAGCGACTCCTCCTTCGCGCCGAGGAGGTAGACCTTGTAGCCCTTCGCCGCTGCCACAGGCAGCAGCGCCTCGAAGAGATCGATGCCCGCCACCCGCTCGGGGAGCCGCTTGCCGAAGAGCCACGACGCCCAGACCACCGGGGTGCCATCGGCGGTGACGAGATCACACTTGCCGATGATCTCCTTAAACGCCTCGCTGTCCTTCATCTTGACGAGCTGATCGACGTTCACGCCGCAGCCTTGGTGCAGCGTGCCTTGGGCGATGTAGCCCTCGACCTGGGCGACGGCCTCGTCCAAGCTCACACGGTCAAACTCACAGCCAAAGAGGCGGACACGCTCGGGGGGGTTCTGCGCAGGCATGGCGTCTTCGTACATGGCGGCTCCCGTTCGGTCAAGCGGTCAGGTTCAGGCGTCCTTCTTCACGACGAGGCTGCGCACGGCGGAGGACGCGCCGGGCCCAAAGGCGGCGGCGTGATCGATGCGCTCCCAGTTGTCGCGGAACCAGGCGATGGTCTGGTCGAGGCCGGCCTCAAACTGGGTGTCCGGGGCGTAGCCGATGAGGTTCCGCGCCTTGTCCACCGAGGCGAGCAGGCGCTTCTTGGTGTCCCAGCGGCGCACCTCAGCGAAGCGGATGCCGGCCTCGTTGCCCACGGCGGCGTTGATGCGCTCGGCGAGGGTGCGGATCTGGATCTCGCGGCCCGAGGCGAGGTTGAACTCTTGGCCGATGGCCTCGGGCACCACGCCCGCGCGCAGGAGCCCGTCGGTGATGTCGCCGACCCAGGTGAAGTCGCGGGTCTCTTCGCCCGTGCCGGTGATCGGCAGGGGCAGGCCCTTCATCGCCCAGTAGATGAAGTTGGGGATGACGTTGCGGTACTGGCCGGGGACCTCGCCGGGGCCGTAGGAGTTGAAGAACCGCGCCTTCACCACGGGCAGGTTGTAGTGGTGATGGAAGAAGTTGCCGTAGAGCTCACCCAGCATCTTCGTGATCTGGTAGGGCGTGGTGAGGTGCATCGACATGAAGTCTTCGGTGAGCGGCAGCGGCGCGGCGTGGCCGTAGATCGAGCAGCCTGAAGAGGCGTACACGAAGCGCTCGATGCCCTGGAGCACGCCGTACTCCATGAGGCGCAGGGTGCCCATGCCGTTGACCATGAGGTCGTTCTCGGGGTGGTCCACGGAGTTCTGGTTCGCGAAGAAGGCCGCGAGGTGGAAGACGATCTGCGGGCGCTCGAAGAACACCCGCTTGAGCTTCACCTCGTCCAAGATGTCGCCCTCGACGAAGAGCACGTTCGGCAGCGACGGCACGTTCCAGCGCGGCGAGGCGACGAGGTTGTCGAGCACGATCACGCGCTTGGCCACCCCGGCGAGCGCGCGGGTGAGGTTGGAGCCGATGGCCCCCGCGCCGCCGGTCACGAGAACGGTCTTGTCGTGGTACTGGTCGAGGAAAGACATCAGGGCCTCTGTCGTGAAGGAGGATGGAGCTGTCGGGCGCCGCGAGGGGCTCACGCAGGAAGAGCCCTTAGCCCGCAGGTCGGATCATATCGAGGGCGCGAGGCCCGCGGGTTTTGCCCCCCGTCGTGCGCCCCGATTCGGGTTAGGGTAGCGCCATGTCGGCACCCCTCTACGTCCTCGGCCCCCAGCGCCCCCTGCCCAATCTGCCCCAGGCGCTCCAGAGCCTGCCGGGCCACGGCCCCATCGTGATGATCACCGCGGGTTGGCGCCACGACGAGGCCGACACCGAGGCGCTTCAGCGCGACATCGGCCCCGCCGCCGTGGCCTTGCCGCTCTACGCGTGGTTTGAGGAGCTCATGGAGCACCACCACGCCTTACACGCCGTCTACCGCGCCCGTCAGGCCCAGGTGCAGACCCTCAAGGAGCTGCACCGCATGCGCATGGAGCTGGAGCTCGCGGCGTGGCGGCAGCTCCTCGCCCAGCACAAGCACGCCCCGCAGCTCGTCGATGAGGAGCTCGCCGACGCCATGCGTGGGGTGCGCGCCCTCGACGAGCGCTTCTTGCGCCGCAGCGAGGAGATCCAGGCCGAGTACAACGAGCGCCTCCGCCATCTGGAGCCCGTCGCCCTCGCCCGCCGCCGCGAGGAGGCCCGCGCCCTGCTCTGCGGCGCCCGGGCGATCTGCGTCGCGGGCGGCCACGTCGGCGTGCTCCGCAATCGCATGTTGTTCTTCGGCCTCGACCGCGCCCTCGCCGAGGCCTGGCGCGGCGGCGTGGCGGTCATCGCCTGGTCCGCCGGGGCGATGGCGCTCTGTGACCGGGTGGTGCTGTTCAACGACGACACCCCCGAGGGCCCCAAAGACGACGAGCTCCTCGACACGGGCCTCGGCTTCTTGCCGGGCCTCGTCGTCCTGCCCCACGCCAAGAAGCGCCTGCACCTCAACAACGGCGAGCGGGTGCGCCTCATCGCCGAACGTTTCGCCCCCCTGCGCTGCGTCGGCCTGGAGTCCGGCGCCTGGCTCACCTGGACCGGCCAGGGCTGGCTCTCCCGGGGCGTCGGCAGCGGCACGCTCTCCTTGTGCCCCTCAGGGGAGGTCACCCCGACGAGCGACGGCATGATGCTCGGCCTCAGCCGGGCTTGAACTGCGCCGTAGGCTGACGTAGGCTCTGCGCGCCCCCCTTCGCCCCGGAGCGCGCCGTGAACGTCAACGGACAGCCCTTCCGCACCGTCTGGATGGACGGCGCCACCGTACGCATGATCAACCAGCCGCTGTTGCCCTATCGGTTTGAGCTGGTGGCGCTCCCCACCGTCGCCGACACCGCGGCGTCGATCCGGGACATGGTCGTGCGCGGCGCCGGGGCCATCGGCGCCACGGCGGCTTACGGCGTGGCCCAGGCCGCGCTGCTCGCCCCGGACGGCACCTTCTTTGAGGAGCTCGCCGCCGCCGCCCGGCTCATCGAGTCGACGCGGCCCACGGCCCAGAACCTCTTCTACGCCGTGCGCCATGTGCTGCGCGCCGCCGAGGCCGAGGGGGATCACCCCGGCCGCGCCCGCCAGGCCGCCGTCGCCGCGGCCCAGGCCCTCGCCGACGACGACGCCGCCTGCTGTGAGGCCATCGGCCGCCACGGCGCCCCGCTCATCGGCGACCAGGCCCGGGTGAACACCCACTGCAACGCGGGCTGGCTCGCCTTCGTGGACTGGGGCAGCGCCCTGTCGCCCATCTACGCCGCGAAGCGTGAGGGCCGGGACCCCTTCGTCTGGGTAGACGAGACGCGCCCCCGGGGCCAAGGATCCCGGCTCACGGCCTGGGAGCTCTCCGGCGAGAACGTGCGCCACGCCGTCATCGCCGACAACGCCACGGGGCACTACCTCCAGCGGGGCCAGATCGACCTCGTCATCGTCGGCAGCGACCGCATCGCCGCCAACGGCGACGTCGCGAACAAGATCGGCACCTACTCCAGCGCCGTCGTCGCCAAGGCGAACGGCGTGCCCTTCTACGTCGCCGCGCCGACGACCACCATCGACCCCCACTGCCCCTCCGGCGCCGACATCCCCATCGAGGAGCGTGACCAGGACGAGGTGCGCTACATCTGGGGCTGGTCCGACGAGGGTCACTTCACCCGGGTGCGGGTGACGCCGGAGGAGAGCCCGGCGCGAAACCCCGCCTTTGACGTGACGCCCGCCGCGCTCATCGCCGGGATCATCACCGAGAAGGGTGTGGTGCCTGCGACCCCGGCGGGGATCGCGTCCGTCGCGCGGACCTGAGCGGCGGAAGGGTGAGCGGCGGGGCACGACACACGACCCGGCTCGCCGGGGGATATGATGTTGACGTTCCCACCAGCATGGAGACCTCGTGGCCTTGCTCCCCCTCCTCCTCTCCCTAAGCGCGCCCGCCGCGGCCCAGCAGGTCGAGACGGTGCTCCCGGTCATGGACGACCTCGGCGCGCTCATCAACAAGCTGGAGGGCGACGGCTTCCAGATCACCGACATGACCCTCGGCATCGCCTTTGAGGGCGCCGCGCCGACGGTCGTGGCGGTGCCCGTGGGCCAAGACGACAACGTCATGATGGTCGCCGTCGGCGACAAGGACCGCGTCGAGGACCTCGACCTCCTCGTCTATGACGACCTCGGCCAGCTCGTCGGCCAAGACGACATGACCGACAACACCCCCATCGTCGGCTTCCAGGCGCTGCGCACCGGGCTCTACGAGGCCCAGATCGTCGTCGCCCGCTCCCGCGCGGAGTTCTCCGGCGGCTTCTTCTCGATGGTGACGAGCTACCCCATCGGCCAGATGCCGATCTCCACGGCCTCCACCTGGCAGATCGCGCGCACCGCCGTCGAGCTCTTGGAGATGGAGGGCTATCAGGTCTACCACGGCGAGTGGGAGACCGTCGCCGCTGACGGCGCCGCGGGCTTCTTGGTGCCCCTGGAGCCCGGCCGCCTCTGCCGCGCCGTCGCCGTCGGCTCCCCGGAGCGCGCCAAGAAGATCCGCCTGCACGTCGTCGATAGCTACAACGAGCCCATCGGCGAGGCCGAGCACGACGGCGTGTACAGCGTCGTCGACTTCTTCTCCACCGACGACACCAGCACGATGTTTGTGGTCCAGGCCACGAAGCTCAAGCGCAAGATCACCGACACCCACGCCGTCGTGATCGTCGCCTGCAAGTAGGCTCAGACCCGGCGGTGTGACCTCACGGGGATGGCGCCGCGCACCTCGGCCACGCGGTCGAGGTGCACCTCAGCGAGGGCCAGGCCCTCGTGGTCCCCACACTCGCCCACCACGGTCCCCCAGGGGTCCACGATGAGGGCGTGGCCGTAGGAGCGCCTCAGGCCCGCGTCGTCGTGCTCACCCCACTGGGCCGGGGCGAAGACGTAGGCCTGGCACTCGATGGCCCGGGCGCGCAGGAGCGCGTGCCAGTGGTCCTTCCCGGTCATGAGCGTGAAGGCGCTGGGCACGGCGAGCATCGTCGCGCCTTGGTCGACGAGGGCCCGGTAGAGCTCCGGGAAACGCATGTCGTAACAGACCGAGAGCCCGAGGGGCCCGAGCGCCGTCCGCGCCACGACGACGTCCGCGCCGGGCAAGGTCGTGTCGGACTCCCGAAACCGCACGCCGCCGGGCACGTCTACGTCGAAGAGGTGGAGCTTTCGGTAGGTCGCGACCCGCTCCCCGTCGGGGCCGAAGACGATGGAGGTGTTGTAGCAGCGGTCGTCGTGGCCCGGCGCGCGCTCGGCGACGGAGCCCAAGAGCAGAGTGACGCCGAGCTCCGCGGCCAAGGCGCCGAAGCGGGCGTGGGTGGGGCCGTCCACGTCTTCAGCCAGGGCGATCTTGCGGGCGTGGGGCCCCAGATACGTGGTGGCCTCCGGCGTCGCGATGAGCTGGGCGCCGTAGCGGGCGGCGCGGCGGATGAGGGCCTCGGTCACCGCGAGGTTCCGCGCCACGTCGGAGCTGCCCCGGAGCTGGACACAGGCCGCTAAGAAGGGAGAGTCGGACATCTCGGCGCTCCATCGGCGCGCGTCGCTCGCGCGTCGGCAAAAGGCGCGCTACTCTACAACGAAGAGGTCAGCCCGTGATGGACATTCCGGCCGTTGAGGCCCTCCTCAGAGCCAAGAGGTGCTCGGTCACGCCCCAGCGGCGCGCCATCCTGCGCGCGTTGGCCGATGATCACGCGCACCCGACCGCCGCCCAGCTCTTCGAGCGGCTCACCCTCACCGACCCCGTCACCTCCCGGGCGACGGTCTACAACACGCTCCAGCTCCTCCGTGAGCTCGGCGTCGTGCGTGAGGTCTACGTCCCCGGCGACGAGTCCCGCTTCGACCCCGACCCGACGCCCCACCACCACTTCTTGTGCAGCTCCTGCGGCGCGCTCTCCGACGTGCCCGAGGCCCAGGTCCAGGTGGAGCGCGCTCTGCCCGAGGGCTTTGAGGTCCGCCGCGCCGGGGTGCTCTTTGAGGGGGAGTGCCCGGACTGCAGCGCCAAGGCGCTCCGCTGAGCCCGCGCGTCCTCTAGGCCCCCTCGCCCGCTGCGCCGCCCTCCCCGACCGCCTCCGCGGGGCCGCCGCCGATGAGCGCCTCGAAGCGCAGGAGCGCCACGGCGCCCAAGAGCACGCCGAACCACAAGGTCGCCACACGCACGAGCAAGGCGCTGGTGACCGCGACGGCCTCGTTCACGCCGAGGAGCGTCACCGCGCCCCCAGCCAAGGCGCCGTCCGCCACGCCGAGCCCGCCGGGCATCGCGCCCCCGGCGATGGTGGAGAAGGCGTAGAGGAAGGTGGAGGCGTCGAGGCTGGCCTCCACCCCCATGCCGATGAAGATGAGCCAGAAGCCCACACACTCCGCCCACCAGGCCACCAGGGACAGCAGCACCGTCCACAACAAGGCGCCCGGGGAGAGGCAGATGCGCAGGGCCATGAGCAGCTCACGGACCTTCGGCGCGAGGCGGCCGACGCCGGGCAGCCGGGCCAGGATGTCCACGGCGCCCATCGACAGGGGCTCGGACATCAGCACGATGAGGGCGGCGCCGAGAAGCGCCGAAGGCACGGCGACCCAGGCGACCCGATCCGCGGCGTAGGTGCTCACGGAGATGGCCGCCAAGGCCAACATCGCGATGCCGTCGGTGATTCGTTCGGTGAGCAGCGCGGGGATGGTCGTCGCGAGGTTCACCCCAGTTCGTTTGGAGACGACGTAGGGCTTGAGCAGCTCCCCGGCTTTGCCCGGCGAGATCACCATCGCCAGCCCGGCGATGAACAAGGTCGCGTCCTCCCGCCAGGGCATCTTGACGCCCAGGCGCCCGAGCAGGTAGCGCCACTTCACCCAGCGCAGGCCGTAGTTCACCAAGGTGAGCAGGAGCACCGGGATGTAGAGCCACCATCCGAAGTTGAGCAGCTCAGCGCCGACCTCGGAGAAGCCAGCCCAGACCGTCCCGACGACGTAGAGGATCGCGCCGATCGCGATCGCCCAGATGGCCCAGCGGCGAAAGCGCGGGAGCAGGTCAGGCGTGGGGGAGTTCACGTCGTGATGAGCCTTGAAGGGGTGCGCGCCGCGAGCCCCCGTTGGAGCGAGGGCTTCGCGCGTGATTGAACAGATATGGTACTCTGGACTTCACCCCGGAGGGACCCCCTTGCCGCGCTTCGCCCTCAAGACGAACGGTGTAGCGGTCCGTGAGCTGACCGCGGACACTTGGCTCGCCGCCCTTGGCGCCTTCATGGAGGCGGAGGGGGCGCTCGCGGCCGCTCGTCGCCTGCGCTGTGAGCTGCTGGACTCGGGCGAGGTGATCGCGCTGGACGAGGTCTCCGGGAGAACCTGGCGGTTGGTGCCCGCGGTCACCCGCGCGCCGACGCCGATCCCCCAGACCTCCAGCGGCGACGAGGTCAGCCCCCCCGCGCTCGTCGAGGGCATGGGGCGGGTGCAGCACGCGGCGACGGCGGTCATCGCCTGGGAGCTGGCGCTTGAGATCGCCGGGCTCCTCGCGCCGAGCGAGTGTGGCGCGGCGGTGCAGGCGACCCCCCACCAGGGCCTCTTCTTCGTCGCCGCCACGGGCCCCCACGGCAGCAAGCTCCGGGCGGCGCGCCTCCCGCCGGGCACGGGCTTCGTCGGCGTCTGCGTTGAGCAGTGCGCCGGGTTCGTCGTCAACAACGTCTCCGACGACCAGCGGCACTACAAGCCCGTCGATCAAGAGACGGGGTACCGCACCCGCGCCGTGCTCTGCGCGCCCGTCGTCGCCGAGGGCTACATCTTCGGCTGCTTGGAGCTCGTGAACCCCACCGCCGGGCACTACACCGGCGACCAGCTCATCCTCGTCGAGCGGCTCTGCGCCGCGCTCGGCCAGCGCCTCTACCGCGCGGGCATCCGCGGGAAGCGCCCGGCGGTGGCCGTCGGGTCGAGCGAGCGCCCCAGGGCCTGAGCCCCAGGGCGCCCACCGGGCTCACTTGACGGTGATCGTCTTCACGAGGCCGCCGACCTCGGTGCGGAGCTGGGCCTGGAGCTTCGCGTACATGTCGAAGTTCTCGCCCACCTCGTCATCGATGGTGACGACCTTGTCGTCCTGGGCGCGGGCGGGGTGCTTCGCGAGCCAGAACTCGACCTGGGAGTCGTCGTCGAAGGTGAACCGCCACTTGTAGCGGGTGCTCACCGTCCACTTCTTGGCGTCCTTGGTGGTGGCCGAGGTGGGGGTCTTGAGGTCGCAGGTGTACATCCAGGGGGAGACGTCCGAGGAGTACGAGCAGTCCACGTCGGCGGGGATCTTGCCCGGGGTCACGGTGATCGTGCCGATCTCCGTCCAGGGGACCTCCTTCTCCGTGCCGTTGCCCTCGAGCGTCAGCGTGAGGTAGCCCTTGGCGTCCTCCCAGCCCGCGTCGGCGTAGAAGTCCGTCGAGCGCTCGATACGCTTGACGTGACCGGAGACCGTCTTGCCGTCGGCGTAGGTGATGGTGAGGTTGACGTCGGCGTTGGGCTTGGGCGGCTCGGGGGGCGGCGGGACGTACTCAGGCTCAGGCTCCGGGGCCGGGGCCGGGGCGGGCTCGGCCGCGGCGACCGGGGCGGGCTCAGGGGCCTTCTTCTCTCCGCAGGCGGAGAGGGCGAGGACGAGCGCGAGGCTCAGGCGAAATGAAGACATCGGGACCTCCAGCAGAGCGCGGATGATCAGGTATAGCCAGGGGCGGCCTTGGGCTCAAGCGTGACCGCTTGGGTTATAGTGTTGACATGACAATATCAGCCTTCCTGTTTCTTCTCAATATGAGCGCCCAGGCCGCTGAGTTTGACGTCGGCGCAGGGTTTGAGTTCGTCGGGCTCGCCACCTCGGGGTCTTATGACGTCGGCGTCGCCCAGGCTGAGCTTGACGCGCGCCTCGGCGTCGGGCCGCTGCGCCTGCGGGTCGACGTCGATCTCCTCGGCCCGGGCCCCTTCGGGGATGAGACCCGCACCGGCGCCGGGGCGCTCAAGCCCTTCCCCGAGTGGGGCGCGGCGCTCATGGGCTCACCGAAGGGCTGGCTCATCGCCACGGGCTTCCAGCCGCACCCGGTCAACAACGAGCAGGTGGACGGCTGGTCCAACGTCTTTGTCCCCTACACCTTGGGCTTCACGGAGCTCTGGCCGGGCTACTTCTTGGGCATCCGCGCCCAAGGCGGCGCCTTCGACGGCGATCTCATCACCTCGGTCTGGGGCGGCGCGCGGAGCGACGTGGCGATCTCCGACGACGGGCTCGTCTTCGGCGGCAGCGCGGCCTTGGCTGGGCGGCGCCGGGAGGAGGTGCGGGCGCGGGCGGCTCTGGCCGTGTTCCCCGTCGAGCGCCTGCTCTTGGCGTCGGCGAGCGTGGCGATCCCCGTTGGCGACTCGGTGAAGCTCCTCGGCGACGGCACCTTAGGCGCCGGGGACGGCCTCCGCGGCTCCTTGGCGGGCACGGTGGTGCTCTTCCCCGACTGGCAGGTGAGCCCCGCCATGCGCATCGAGGGGACCGAGGGCCTCGGCTCGCCCTGGGCCCTCGACGCGGGCGTCGCCTGGCAGCCCGACGACGCCCTGCGGGTGAAGCTCTCCGGGCGCGTCGAGGCGGGCGAGACCTGGCTCTACGCCGGGGTCTCGCTCATCGACGACGTCGATCCGGGCAAGGGCTGGCGGTTCGCTCACTGAACGTGTTCAGCGAACGCGGTGCTCCAGGCGCCGGGTCTCGCCGTGGGCGTCGATCTCCCAGCTCACGCGGATGCCCCGGCGGTCGTCGGTGGCGGCCTCGACCTCCATGTTCAGGCGCAGGGTGTCCCCCGGCGCGAGGGTGATGGGCTTGATCGGGAAGTAGATCTGCTTCCAGTGGGTCATCGGGTCGCTCGGGCCCGAGGGGAGCTGGAGCCCGGGGGCCATGTCGAGCACGAACCAGCCCGCGAGCCCGCGGACCACGCCGCCCTCCTCGAAGCTCCAGGACGCCGCGCCGCCGGGGATCTCCGGGATCGGCCAGTCGAAGCGGGTGACCCGCTGGCCCGGGGCGAGCAGGTGGGTGGGGTCCACCTCCGTGGTGCGCCCGCGGCGCAGGCTCGCCTCCCGGAGGATGGACTGGTCAAATCCGTCGCGGCCGTCGAAAGGATCGACGGTCTCGTTGTAGAGCGTCGGGTCGCCGACTGGCGCGACGTGCAGCTCGACGCCGTTCGGGATGATGGCGCCGCCGGGCTTGAGGTGCTTCTTCATCGCCGCGGCGAGGTCGGGGCCGCCACCTTCAGCGACGGCGAACTGCCCGATGGTCTCGGAGACGATGACGTCCACCTGCTCCGGCAGCTCCACCCGGGCGAAGTCGCCACGGACAAACTGGATGACCTCGCCGTAACCCGAGGCCCGCGCGACCTCCTTCGCGGTGTCGAGGAGCGCTGAGCGGTCTACGGCGTAGACCTTCTTCGCCCCGGCCTGGGCGGCGAGCAGGGCCAAGATGCCGTTGCCCGTGCCGCAGTCCATCACGACCATGCCCGGCTTCACGGTGGCCTGGATCGCGGCCTTGAAGGCGTCCACCCGGGGGCGATCGGCCAACATCCGGCGGTGGACGTCAACGTCGGCGTAGTTCTCGAAGAAGACCGGCGTGTCGGCGGCGCGCTCCTCGGTGACGAGCAGGCCGATCTCCGCGAGCTGCTTGAAGGCGGCGACGCCGGAGGGCCCAAAGAGCGAGGCGACCTCGGCCTCGGCCCGTGGGGTCGTGCAGAACGCCATGAGGCTCACCACCGGGGGCGGCACGCGGGCCGACACGCCGTGGGACGCGGAGCGGACGAGGATCGCCCCGTCGGGTTGAAACGCGGCGGAGAGATCACCTAGGCGAACGAGCTTCACGCGGACTCCTTTCTCAGGCTCAGGCGCCATGTTCTCGCAAAACTTGTGATCAGAATCAAGGCCCCCTCCGACGGATCTTTGCGCGGAGGCGCTTTACGGGTCGCGCGAACGGTACACTCCCCAATCGCCCGCCGGAGTCAGCCGATGCCCCTGTTTCAACGTCCCCCCCAGAGCGCTGAAGAGCTCGCCGCCTGCGCGCCCCTGGCCATCGGCCCGGAGAAGGTCCAGGAGATGGACGAGGAGACCTGGCTGCGTGAGGTCTACCGCGGCGAGGACGTGCCCCAGCTCACGGCGCGGGCCGTGCTCATGGGCTCGGTGCTCGGCGGGCTTCTGGCCTTCACGAACCTCTACATCGGCCTCAAGACCGGCTGGGCCCTGGGCGTGGCGATCACCGCCTGCATCCTGTCCTTCGCGCTCTCGAACGTGCTCGTGAAGCTCGGCGTGATGAAGACGCCGCTGACGATCTTGGAGACGAACTGTATGGCCTCGGCGGCCAGCTCGGCGGGCTACTCGACGGGCGGCACGATGGTCTCGGCGATCTCCGCGCTCTTGCTTCTGAGCGTCACGCCGGAGAACCCCGCCGGGAAGCACCTCGGCCCCGTGGTGCTCGTGGCCTGGACGGTGTTCCTCGCCGGGCTGGGCACGGTCTTGGCCATCCCGATGAAACGAAACCTCATCAACCACGAGCGCCTGCGGTTCCCCTCGGGCACCGCCGCCGCCGCGACCCTGCAGTCGCTCTACTCCGCGGGCGGCGAGGCGATCATGAAGGCGCGGGTGCTCCTCGGCTCCGCGGCGGTGGGCGCGATCTTCCCCGTGCTCATCGACCTGCCCCTGCGCACCGTGGTGGACGAGAAGACCGGCGAGCCCACGCCGAGCGCGATCCTCCCCGCCGACACGCCGATCTTTGATGTGCTCCCCGCCCGGGGCGGCGAGACCGTCGATGGCGTCTTCACGGCGTTTAAGCCCTCGGACTGGACGGTCACCTTCGACAACAACCCGGTGATGATCGCCGGGGGCATGTTGGTGGGGCTCCGGGTCACGTTCTGGATGTTTGTCTCCGCGGTGACCTTGGCCTATGTGCTCGGCCCGGCGGCCTACGACACGACCTGGGTGAGCGCGGTGACCGGCGAGACGGTGCGGGCCGCGACGGCGCCGTACAAGGCCTGGAAAGAGATCGGCCTGTGGTTCGGCGCGCCGGTGCTCGTCGCCTCGGGGCTCTTCGGCTTCGCGACGCAGTGGCGGACCATCCTGCGCGCGCTCAGCTCGCTCGGCGGCGGCGCGGCCCCGGCGACGGAGGCCCGCTCCGCGGCGGGGCTGTCGTCGAAGGACGTCGAGGTGCCGATGTCGTGGTTCGTCGTCGGCGGGCTCACCTCCGGCGTCGGCGTCGTCGCCGTGGCGGCGACGGCCTTTGAGGTGCCCGTACATTACGGCGTGCTCGCCGTCGCCATGACCTTCTTGCTCTCGTTGGTCGCCTGCCGGGCCACGGGCGAGAGCGACATCACCCCGGTCGGGGCGATGGGCAAGCTCATGCAGCTCACCTACGGCGCCCTCATCCCCCAGTCCACGACGGCGAACCTCATGACCGCGGGCATCACGGCCTCGGCGGCGGGCTCGGCGGCGGACCTCCTCAACGACCTCAAGAGCGGCTACCTGCTCGGCGCCGACCCCCGGCGGCAGTTCATCGCCCAGGCGAGCGGCATCTTCGCGGGCACCCTCGCGACGGTCACCGGCTTCTACCTGCTCGTGCCCGACGCCACGGCGCTCACCGGGGTCGGCGGCGCGGCGCCGCAGTTCCCCGCGCCTTCAGCCCAGGCCTGGCGCGCGGTCGCTGAGGTGTTCAAGACCGGCCTGGGGAACATGCACCCCATGCACCAGCAGGCGATCGTCTACGGCCTCGGCGTCGGCGCCGTGCTCGCCGCGGCGGAGGAGCTGCTGCCGAAGCTGCGGCGTTACCTGCCCTCGGCCACGGGCCTCGGCCTGGGCTTTATCCTGCCTTTCCAGTACCCCTTCTCGATGCTGCTGGGCGCGATCCTCGCCTGGGCCTGGACCACTCGCAAGCCCGAGCACGCCGAGGGGTACCTCGTGCCCGTCAGCTCCGGGGTCATCGCCGGGGTGAGCATCATGGGCGTGCTCGTGGCGATCTTGAACAACATCCTGGGCTGAGAGGCCGTGTTACTGTGGGCCTCGCGGCGGACGAGCCGCGAGGAGACGACATGCGCCTGATGATCCCGCTCTTGTTCGCCTTGGGCCTCGGCGCCTGCGGCTCCGCGAGCGACGAGGCCTCCACGAGCGCCCCGAAGGACGCCCCCGCCGCGAAGGGCCAGAAGGCCAAGGCCGGGAAGGGCGGGAAGGCCGGAAAAGCCAAGAAGAAGCCCGCCCCGACCTGCCCGACCGGCGAAGAGCTCGCCTCGGCCCTGGCGGCGAGCGCCTTGGCCTCGACGGTGCAGCTCACGGGCATGGCCCCTGAGGTGGCCTGCGCCGGTCGTTTCGCCAAGGGCGACACCGTGCCCCCCGAAGGTGGCGCGGCGACCTCGGTGCTTTTCCGGCACACCGACGGGCGCTGGGTGCCGGTGAAGGCCGGGACCGGCCAGTTCTGCGCGGGGGCCACCCCGGCGAACGTCGCCACGAAGCTCGGCTGCTGAGCAGATGTCCGGCGAGGGGCGGACGCCGTGCGGAGAGTGCGGCGCGGCCAACCGCGCGAGGGCGCTCTACTGCCTCGCCTGCGGGGCGAAGCTGCGCCGTCCGCCGCCCCCGGTCACCGAGACCCGCGTAGACGCCCGCCGCCTCCGGGGCTGGATGGCCTGCTTCGACTTTGACCAGACCGGCGAGACCTTCTTGCTGCGGGAGGGCCAGAACGTGCTCGGCGCCGAGCCCCGCGAGGCCACGGTGCTGCTCGCGGCGAGCCGGGGCCAGGTGGTCGCCCGGCACGGCGCCATTCGCCTGGAGGCCGACGGGGGCGCCTGGGCCTCGCCCCTCGACGGCGCGATGACGCTGAACGGCGCGGCGGTGCCTAGCGCCGGGAGCGCGCTCCACGACGGGGACCAGCTCCGCGTCGGCGCCTACACCCTCATCGTGAAGCTGCTGCCGTGAGCTGGCCCCTCTGGGTGTCGCTCTTGGCCTGCAGCGGCCCGCCGAGCGATGAGGCCGCCGAGGGGGTGGCGGCCCCTCCGGCCCCAAACCGCCGCGGGGTGCAGACCCCTCCCCTGCCCGAGCGCTGCCTCTACGGCCTCGACCCCCAGCTCGCCCAGCGCCTCATGGAGCTGGACACCTTGTCCCGGGCGACGCTCATGGGCGGGGGCTGGGACGGCGCGCGAGAGGCCAAGCTCGGCCAGAGCTTACTCGTCACCCTCAAGGGAAGAGTGAACCTTCGCCAAGATCCCCGGGTGGACACCCTGCTCACCCGGCTCAACCTCGGCGGCGTGCCCTTACGCTTTGAGCACACCGCCTGGGTGCTCGACGAGGCGAACCCCAACGCCTACGCCTTGCCCGGCGGCCGCATCGTGCTGAGCGCGGGCCTCTTGGCGCTCACCGAGGGCGACGACGACGCCTTGGCCTTCGCTTTGGCCCATGAGCTCGCCCACGTCGAGCTCTACCACAGCGCCGCCGTCTACCAGCGCCTCTGGGCCACCCAGGGCTGGGCGGATCCCGCCTGGGGGCCGCTCCTCGCCTTGACCCGCCACGCCACCTCCGCCACCCAAGAGCTCGAGGCCGACCGCCTCGGCGCCGCTTTGGCCCAGCGCGCGGGCTTCTCCCTCGACGCCGCCGAGGCGCTCTTGGAGCGCCTGCCGCCCGCCGCGAGCGCCGATCTCAGCGACCTCTTCGGGGCGGACCTCCAGGCCTTGCCGCCGGAGCTGCGCGCCTTGGTGCTCGACGGCCTCGGCACCCACCCAAACGTCGAGGCCCGGCGCTGCGCCGTGCGGGACGGCGCCACCCTCCCCCTCTGAGCGCCAAGAGACGACGCATCAGGGCGCGGCGGTGTCTTCCGGCGGCAGGTCGAGCCAGACCGGCGCGCTCACCGCCCAGCTCTCCCCCCGGGCCACGGCGAGGGCGTAGCGGGCGCCGGAGATCTGCGCTTCCGCGTGGAGCATCTGCCCCCCACCCTGCTCTGGCGCGAAGCTCGTGACGAGGGCGCCGTCCACCCAGAGCTCGACGGACTCAACCTGGGCCTCTCGGTCGCCGTAGAGCTGGATCGTCACCCCGCGGGCGCCGTCCTGGTCCTCGTCGTCGAGGGTGAGGAGCAGCAGGGGCCCGGCGCTCGCCACGGTGCGCCCCGTCGCGAGGCCCCGGGTGAGCGCCGCGACGGACGGGAGTGGGTCGGCGGGGTCTACGGCGGTGAAGGTGAGCGGCCCGACCGGCGCCACCCGGGCGCCCCGGTCGTAGAGCGCCAAGAGCGTCGGGAGCTCGTCTAGGCTCGTGAGGCGGAGGCCGTCGGGGGGCATCGGCCAGTCCCCTGGCGGGCCCGCGGCGCGCACCCAGGCGGCGTCGACGACGCCGACGCGGTTGGGCGTCACCGAGCCCATGGCGAGCACGGCGAGCTCCTCGGCGTCGAGGCCCGAGGGGTTCACCGCGCCGTGCCCCGCGAGGCGGCTGTTGCTGTCCCAAGGGAAAGACACGACGGCGCCGACCCCGTCTCCGACGGCCTCGGAGCCCGACTGGGCGCGGAGGTGCTCGCTCCACCATGGGCTGAGGCTCAGCTCGCCGATCTCCCCCTCCGGCGCGAAGACGACGAGGGCGATCCCCAGCGCCGCGGCCTCGGCCAAGGCGTCGGCGGGGTCGGTGTGGTCATCTCGGGCGGGGCGCGCGGGGCGATCGAGGTCGAGGGGCACCCAGCCCAACGAGGCGGGGATGACCCGGCGGAGGATGACGTCTACGACGGTGTCCCCGCTGACGGTGACCTCCCCCTCCCAGGGGTCGTAGGCCGGGCCGTGCTCGACCCGCGCCGTGAACACGCCGGGGCCGACGCCGACGTCGCCGCCCTCGGGGCCCATGGCCACACGCCGCCCGCCGACGGTCACCAGGGCCGGGAGCGACTCGCCGGTCTCGCCGTCGATCACCCGGGGCCGCAGCCGCCCCTCCTCCCCTGGGCTGAGGCTCAGGCCCTCACCGATGGGCACCGGCGCGCCGTCGGCGTGGCCGTCCGCCAGGCACACGAGGCTCACCGCGCCCGGGGGCAAGGCGCTGTCAAACTCCACCGGCAGCCGCGCGAGCACCCCGCCGTCGGCGTCGAGCACCCGCACGTCGTCGCCGCTGCAGCTCCCGGAGGCGCGGGCGCCCTCCGGCCAGGCCTGCTCGTGCACGTCGGGCCAGAGCCCCACGAAGAGGGTGTCGGCGCGGAGGATCCGGGCGCCGCCGAGGTCGATGGTGTCCTCGGCCGCGCTCACGAGCGCCGTCCCGCTGTGGTAGTAGCCCGCGCCCAGGGCCTCGGTGCTGCGGCCGCCGTGCAGGTAGAGCGAGGTGGCGCCTTCAGCGGTGAGGGCGTTTGAGCCCGGCGCGAGGCGCCAGGTGAAGCTGCCAGCCTCACCGACGGCGCCGTCGGCGACGGGCAGGCCACGCAGCGCCTCGGTGACCCCCTCGACCCGGAGGTAGGCCCCGCCCTCGTCTACGCCCTCCTCCCAGCGCTCCGGGCGCAGGGCGAGGCCGTCGATGAGGGGGATCAGCTCAAAGAGGCGGTCGTTCCAGCCGGGCACGGCGGCGTCTACGACGGTGAGCCCAGGCCCGCCCACGATGGACAAGGACTCCCCGGGCTGGCGCACGATGACCGAGAGGCGGCTGTTCTGGATCAGCCAGTCCCAGATGCGGCCTTCGCTGGAGCGCGGCAGCTCGTCGTTGCAGCCGACGAGCTTGATCCGAACCTCGTCCTCGGCCAGCTCGGAGAGCGGCTCACAGGTGCGGGAGGTGCCGCCCTCGGCGATGACCGTGGTGCCCGGCGGCGCGCAGCCCCCGAGCAAACCGAGCCACACGCCGAGGCGACGAGGTGAGGTCATGCCTCAGTATGTCACTTCGGCGCGGCGGCGTCTTTGACCTCGTCGGCGAAGAGCACCGAGGTGGCCGAGAGCCGCACCTGCTTGTTCCAGGTCGGGGCGTCAGGCGCCATGTCCATGTACTTCCAGGTGCGGGTCTCGCCGTTCTTGACGGGCACCTTAAACTCCTCCTCGATGGGGAGGTTGCCCGGCCCATTCGGGGCGACCAAAGGCCAGCGCTTCGTGGCGACGACGCGGCCGTCGGCGTCCAAGAAGTCGATCTTCATGTTGAGCACGTTGATCGTGCGGCCGGTGTTGTTCGTGACGTCGGCGGTGAACAGGAGGCCGTCGAGGGGGCCGTCGGGGTTCTCGGCGAGGTTCGTCGGCTCGATCTCGACGGCGCCGATCACGAGGGTGTCGCGGAACTCCGAGAGCTTGAGGCGGCCGCGGGCCTCGGTCATCCGGGCCTTGTCGCCGCGGGGGTACTCGTCGAGGAACTTCTGCCAGGCCTCCTGGGTGTTGGTCTCTTCAGCCCAGCGGAAGAGCAGGCCCTCCCGCTCGGAGAGGATGTCGTCGCGGAGCTTGGCGTCGCTGCCCTCGGGGAACTTCGCGAGGTAAGCGTCGTAGCCCTCAAGGGTCTTGAGCTCCCGGGCCTTGGCCGCGTAGAGCTCCTCCAGGCGGAGCTTCGCCAGGGTGATGCTGCCGCTGGAGGGGTTCTCGGCGATGAACTTCTCATACGCCTCGATGGTGTCCTGCTTCTGCACGTCGGTGAAGGAGGGCCCGCAGCCCACCAAGAGGAGCCCCAACAACAGGGTAGACCGGATCACGCTCGCCTCCTTTGACTGGAAGCTGGGCTTTTAGCACAACACGACGGGATTGTCAGGCGCCCCAGCCGATCTCCGTGACGAGGGCGGACGCCGCCAACAAACCCGCCACCTCGCCGAGCTGCTGGGACGCGCCGAGCACGTCGCCGGTCACCCCGCCGATCTGCCGCCTCGCCAGAGCGCCCATGAGCCCCGCGCTCACGAGCGCGAGCCCGAGCGCCGCGAGGCCAAAGCGCCCGCAGAGCCCCACGGACACCGCCGCCGCGAGGGCGAGGCCCAGCGCCGCCGGGCGCTTGAGGTCCACCCCGACGAGGGCGGCGGCGAGGCCATCCTGGCGGGCCGCCGGGGCCGTCGCCAGGAGCAGCACCATCGCCGCGCGGCTCGCGGCGTGAACGGCCGGGAGCGCCAAGAGCGCCGTCTCCGCGGGCAAGGCGCTGAGCGCCGAGGCCCGGGCCAGGAGCGCCCCGGCGATGGCCAAGACCCCGTAGGTGCCTTGGCGAGAGTCCTTCAAGATCCGCAGCTTGGCCTCGGCGTCCCATCCGCCGCCGAAGGCGTCCGCCACGTCCCCGAGGCCGTCCTCATGGAGCGCCCCGGTGAGCATCACCTGGGCCAAGAGGGCGATGACGGCCGCCGCGAGGTCGGGGAGCCCCAGCTTGAGGCCGAGGCCGAACACCGCCGCGGTGACGAGGCCGATGAGCGCGCCGACAAGCGGGAAGTTCGCCGTGCTGGCGCCGAGCTCCTGCGCGCTCGCCTGTCCGTCCAGGCGCGCCGGGAGCCGAGTCAAGAAGATGAGCGCCAGGGTGAGCCGCCTCATCGGCGGCCCCGTAGCGGCGCTGGGCGGGGAGACAGCTCAGAGCCCCGTGTCGCCCGCGGCGCAGGCGTAGCCGTCTTCAGCGTCTTCGGTCTGCTGCTCGTCGAGCGCGACGACGCAGGCGTCCTGCAGCTCAGGGTCCGCGTTCTCGTAGGTGACGCGGAGCGTCTCGCAGTCGTAGCCAGGCCGGGTGTCGTCGGCGTGGCAGTCGCAGATGTAATCGACGTACTCATCGCAGGGGCTCGCGGGCACGCAGGCGGTGAGGGTCGAGATGACGGCGACGGAGGAGAGGAGCGGCGCGAGGAGCAGGACGAAGCGCGTCATGGCACACCTTCGGTGGAGGGACACGTTAAACGCACACTATCCGGGTTCATTCGTGAGGTCAGCATGACGGGCCGTTTTGATGGGCGAGTGGTCGTGATCACCGGCTCAACGTCGGGCATCGGCCTCGCCGCGGCCCGGGCGTTTAAGGCGGAGGGCGCGATCGTCATCGGCACCGGCCGCGATCAGGCCCGGCTCATGGCCCTTGGCCGAGAGATCGACCTCGCCCTGAGCCTCGACGTGACGGACCCCTCCTCCGTCGAGATCGCCGCCGCCGCGGTCCTGGATCGCCATGGTCGTGTCGATGTGCTGGTCAACAACGCCGGGGTCGGGCTCTTTAAGCCTTGGGATGAGACGAGCGTCGAGGCGCTCTCCGCGGTGCTCGACGTGAACCTCCTCGGCGTCGTCCGGGTGACCCAGGCCCTCGCCCCGGCCATGGTGAAGGCGGGGAGCGGCGTCATCGTGAACGTGGCCTCGGTCGCCGGGCGCCGCGCCTACCCCCGGCACACCGCCTATTGCGCCTCCAAACACGCGCTCATCGGCTGGTCCGAGGCCCTGCGCCTCGACCTGGAGGGCAGCGGCGTGGAGGTCGTCGTCGTGAACCCCCCGGCCGTCGAGACCCCCTTCTTTGAGCACGCCGGGTACTTCACCTTCGCCGAGGACCACCCTGGACTCACGCTCATGACCGCCGAGGAGGCCGCCCTGGGCCTCGTGGACGCCGCCGCGCGCCGCCCGCGCCAGGTCACCCTCGGCGCCCGGGCGAAGCTGCTCATGGCCGCCTCGACCCTCGCCCCGGACCTGCTCGACGGCCTGCGGCGCCGCGCCGGGAAGCTCAAGCGTCGGAGCTGAGGCTCAGGAGGCCATGGCCGCGGCGGCGGCGAGGTCGTCGGGGATCCAGCTCCGCCACTCCGCCGGGAGGTTCGCGCTGCGGGTGAACGCGAGGCGCATGAGCTGGTGCTCGTCGGGGCGACGGGGCAAGGCGCGCAGCGTGAGCCCAGCCTGCTCCGGGGTGCGGGCCCCCTTGAGGCGGTTGCACTTGCCGCAGGCCGTCACGGTGTTCTCCCAGCTCGTCACCGGCACGCGCAGCCCCGACCAGGGCAGCACGACCTCCCCGGCCACGGACTGCGCCCGGGGGACGACGTGGTCCACGGTGAGCTCCTCCCAGTGGGAGCGGCCGTTGCGGGTCCGGGGGCGGGCCCCGCAGTATTGGCAGGTGGCGCCGTCCCGGGCGATGACGTTGATGCGGGAGTACGGCGCGGCGCCGCGGCTGCGGGTGTAGCGGCGCTGCACGACGACGGCCGGCCAGGGCAGGTTGAGCTGGGTCGAGCGGATGATCTGCCCGGCGTAGGCCGCCACGACCTGCACCTTCTTGTCGAGCACAAGCCCCACCGCCTTCTGCCAGTCCACGACACGAAGGGGCGTATAATCCGCGTTTAACAGCAGGACATCGGTCATCGAGCCCTCCACGCCTACAGCATAGTGCAGGC
>JAKLKD010000078.1 GCA_023150845.1 Myxococcota bacterium
GGCGAGGCCGCCGCCCCAATTCAGGCACCTCACCGCCTCTCGAGCGAGGCCGCCGCCCCAATTCAGGCACCTCACCCCGTCTCCGGCGAGGCCGCCGCGCGCTTGTTGAGATCGCCCTGTAAGCCCCGCCCGAGGACCGGCGTTGGCCCCACGAACGAACGAACCCACCCTGGAGCCCACCATGAGCCTCTCCTCTCGCCTCGTCTTCTTCCCCTCCTGCGCAGTGCTCTTCGCCCTCATCGCCAACGTGGCCACGGCGACGGAGCCCACCCTGGCCCGCGACGAGGCCCCGGCGTTGGTCGGTGGTTACGCCGGGATGGAGGATCTGCGGGTCAAGAGCGGGATGCCCATGGGCGGGATGCCCAGCCACGGTGGCGCGGGCAGCTTCAAGACCACGGACGCCTCCCAGGCCGCCGCGGTGAAGTACCTCTTGAGCGCCCAGCAGCAGGACGGCGGCTGGGCATCCGGTAACTGGAGCGCTGGCCCCGCCCAGTCCGACGTCGCGACCACCGCGCTGGTGACCATGGCGCTCCTCCGGGACGGCGACAAGGCGAGCCTCGGCGCGGTGAAGAAGGGCGCCCACTTCATCTCCCAGGCCGTCCTGAAGTCCGACGCCAACAGCCCCCAGGTGCGCACCCCCCAGGGCACCCAGCCCCAGGCGAAGCTCGGCCAGCTCGCCGACACCCACTTCGCCGCCTTGGCCCTCTCGGAGCTCGTCGGCCGCCTCGACGCCGACGCCGACCGCGAGGTCCGGCAGGCCCTGGACGTCGCCGTGAAGAAGGTCGAGCTGGCCCAGAAGGGCGACGGCAGCTTCGACGGCCAGGGCTGGGCCCCGGTGCTCTCCTCGTCGGTGGCCGTGCGCAGCCTCTACAACGCCCAGGCCGCTGGGGTCAGCGTGAACGAGGAGGTGCTCGACCGCGCTGAAGACTGGCAGGTGAGCCAGGTGACCGCGGACGGCCGGGATGCGGGCGGCGCGGCGGCGGGCGTGGACCTCTACGCCACGGCGGCGACGATGAGCAACAGCCAGCGCGCGAAGGAGCGCGGCGGCGCGGCGGCCCCGGCCGCGGCGAAGGCCACCGAGGCCATCGCCCAGCGGGTGCAGTCCGACAGCGCGGGCCTCGTCTACGGCTTCGGCTCCATCGGCGGCGAAGAGATGCTCTCCTACATGATGATGTCCGAGGCCATGGCGGAGGAGGGCGGCGCCAGCTTCGAGCAGTGGAAGGGCCAGGTCGGCGCGCTCCTGCTCCAGAGCCAGTCCGCCGATGGCTCCTGGTCGGGCCACCACTGCATCACCTCGACGCCCTTCACCACCGCCGGCGCCGTGCTCACCCTCGCCGTGCTGCGTGACGCGCCGAGCAAAGGCGGCAAACGGCCCCCGGCCCAGTCGGACCGCCGCGGCGACATCGACCGCTACGAGGATTTCCAGGAGGGCACCGCCTCCACCTTGACCGAGGGCTGAGCCCCCGAGCGAGGCCTCAGCCGGGGCGCACCCGCAGGCGCAGCGCCTTGTGGTCGCTGTCCGGCACCCGATGAACCCGCACGCCCTCGACGGTCAAGTCACCGACGAGGGCGTGGTCGATCTGCAGGAGCGGCAGGTTCGGCCACCGCCCGCCGGAGGGCCAGGTGGTCGCCCAGATGCCCCGCCAGAGGAGGGGGTCGGAGAGCCCCTGGGCGAGCAAGGCCTTGTGGGGGTCGCTGCCGCGCACGGCGTTGAGGTCCCCCATGATCAGCGCCGGATCCCCGGCGCGGCAGGGCCCGAGGTCGCTGGTGAGGCGACCGTCCTCGACGGCCTCGACGATGTGCTGGATGTAGGGCCGCGCCCCCGTGGCGCAGAGCGGGACCGGCGGCGGGACGTGTATGCCGACGAGGCACAGCGCCCCTTGGTTCACCCGCGCCAGGGCCATGGGCTGGGTGCAGCCTTTGGCGCCGAGCTCCCCGGTGATCTCGGCGTCGCAGTCCACACCGTCGCGGCAGTACACGGCGAGGCCGTGGGAGGTGCGCGGCATGGGGCGGTCGTAGTTGTCGGCCACCCGGCGCATCCCGGCGACCTGCTGCCCACGCTTCTCGATGGTCACGAGCACATCAGCGTTGAAGGTCGCCAAGGCGGCCTCTAGGGCGGGCTCGTTCTCGATGAAGGCCTGAACGTTCGCGCTCACGACGACGAGCCCCGGGCCCTCGACCTCATCGACGGGGGGCAGGCCGCCGCCGACAAAGGCCAAGGTGGCCCCGACGAGCGCCGGGCGCCAGGCCCCCTGACGGAGGGCCCACAGCGCCCACGGAAACCACAGGAGCGGGAGCAGCCGGGCCCCGGCCAGAAGCAGGTGCTTCACCCCGTTCACCCACAGGATCGACTCGGGGAGCGCCTGGGCGAGCCCCGCGAAGATCACCACGAGCGCGAGGGGCAAGGCGCCCGTCGCCGCCAAGACCCGGCCGCGGTCCACTAGAAGATCCCGTTGTCTTGGCTGGTCGCCGCGATGGCCTCAAACTCCTCGGGCTTGATGTCCGTGCGGTCGGCGGTGAACTGGAAGCTCGTCAGGCAGGTGTCGGTGACGGTGAGGGTGCAGTCGGCGCTCTGGCAGTTGGCGGCGTCGTACTCGTTGTAGAGCGCCACCATGAAGCCGAAGTCGTCTTCCGTGGTGAGGTAGTCGTAGGAGGGGATGCGGCCCGAGGTGCCGATGGAGGAGGCGACCTCCTCCAGCCAGGTGTCGGACTCGGTCCAGGAGGACTTGGAGGTGCTGCGCAGGCTGCCCGAGCCGTCGAAGCTGCCCCGGGAGATGGCCCCGGCGAAGGTGGTCGTCGTGCGGGCGTCGACGGTGGCCTTGTAGCCGTAGCCCGAGGCGTGGGCGTCGGCGTCGCTCGACGTCTCGAAGCGCTCCAAGGCGAGCTTGTACTGGCCCTCCTCCTTCACGCCCTCGTAGATGCCGCCGCCGAGCAAGAGCACGAGCTCGTCGCCGGACTCGCGGATGAGGCCGAACATCTCGGCGTCGGAGGCCGTGTAGCTCGACTCCTCGGACCAGGGGGAGCCCGTGTCCTCAACATCCGGGGCGCTCACCACGTCGTTGAAGTTATGGAGGACATCCTGGGTGCAGTCCGAGCCCTCAGCGAGGCTCAGGTAGAAGTGCCACACACCCTCGACCTTGGTGGGGGCGCAGGCGGTGAGGCCCGCCAGCGCGATCGCGGCGGTGAAGGTGATCCGAACGGTACGCATGAGGCTCTTGCTCCGATGAGGCCGGCGCTTTTCAGCGCCCAGCCGTTCCTAGAAGGGTGAAGAGAAGGATGGGCTCAGCTTCGGATCACCTCATGCAGCCGGGAGAGCGTGTCGAGCAAGCTCGGCAGGCCGTCCAGCGGCAGCATGTTGGGGCCGTCGGAGAGCGCGCTGTCAGGGTCGTCATGGACCTCCATGAACACGGCGTCTACCCCGGCGGCGACCGCCGCGCGAGCGAGGAGGGGCGCAAACTCACGTTGTCCCCCCGATTTGTCACCGAGACCGCCAGGGATCTGCACGGAGTGGGTGGCGTCAAAACACACCGGCACGCCCAGGCCACGCATGACGGCGAGGCCGCGCATATCGACGACGAGGTTGTTGTAGCCAAAGCTCGCGCCGCGCTCGGTGAGGAGGATCCCCGCGGCGTCGGCCTCGCGGAGCTTCTGCACGACGTTCGCCATGTCCCAGGGCGCCAAGAACTGGCCCTTCTTGACGTTCACCGGGCGCCCGGTCGCCGCGGCGGCGCGCAGGAGGTCGGTCTGGCGGCACAAGAAGGCCGGGATCTGCAGGAGATCCACCACCTCGGCGGCCACGGCGGCCTGCTCGGGCAGGTGGACGTCGGTGACGATGGGCAGGCCGAAGCTGGCCTTCACCTCGGCGAGCACGGCGAGGCCCTCCTGCACACCGAGGCCCCGGAAGCTGCCCCCGGCGCTGCGGTTCGCCTTGTCGAAGCTGGACTTAAAGATGAGCGGCAGCCCGCGCGCCGCGCACATCGCCGCGAGCCCCTCGGCGATCCGAAGGGTGCGGTCGCGCCCCTCGACGACACAAGGTCCAGCGATGAGCGTCAGCGCGCCCTCGCCCAAGGTGTGCGGGCCGACGCGGCACGGGACAAGAGTTGGCGAAGGAATGACCGCCTCCAGGGCGCGCGGTGTGCGCGTTCAGGTTCCACTCGTTTATCATCAACGGTTTTGAGACCACACGCTCTGCGTCTGAGGAGAGACCATGCGTAACGCCCAGCACCCCGGACTGCGCAACGCCGTCCGCGCGCTCGACGCGGTCATGCTGGGGCTCACCTGGGCCGCCGTCTACGCGCTTCGGCACGAGGCCGTGGATCTCTGGCGGGCGATCGGGTGGGACCTCTTCGCCGCGAAGGTGCTCCAGGATGAGCTCAAGCTCACGAACCACCTCTACGCCTTGCCCGCGGTGCTCGGGTCTTGGATCTTCGGCATCAGCTACGTCGGCGGCTACGACGACCTCCACCGCACCCGCGGCAACCAGGCCATCGGCCGGGCGCTGCAAGGCGCGGCGGCGGGGGTGAGCATCTTGCTCTTGGGCCTGTTCACCTTCAAGCAGATCCCCCTCATCTCCCGCTCGGTGTTTATCCCCTTCACCCTGCTCTCGGTCCCGGCGGTCTTGTTCAACCGATGGATCGTCGTGCGCTGGCTGCAGGACCGCCACCGCCGCGGCCTGAACGTGCAGAACATGCTCATCGTGGGCACCGCCGCCAAGGCGCTGCCGCTGTTGAAGACATTGGAGTCGAACCCCCGCTGGGGCATCCGGGTGCTGGGCGTGGTGCACCCCGACGACTACGCCGACAGCGAGATCAGCGGCCCCTCCTACAAGGTCTTGGGCCGGGTGAAGGACCTCCCGCGCCTCTTGGAGAAGAGCCCCGTCGATCAGGTCTACGTCACCGGCCAGGCCTGGGACAGCCGCACCCTGCGGGCCATCGCCGACACCTGCGAGGAGGTCGGCGTCGAGCTGAGCATGGACGCCAACTTCTTGGGCATGCGTGTGGGCCAGGCGCACCTGCGGGAGTTTGAGGGCTCAAGCGTGCTGAGCTTCTCCTCCACGCCGACGAACGTCGAGGCCCTGGCGCTCAAGCGCCTGATGGACGTGGTGCTCTCGGCGCTGGCGCTCCTTGTGCTCGCCCCGATCCTGCTGCTCGTCGCCGTGCTCGTGAAGCTCGACGACCCCAAAGGCCCCATCCTCTTCGGCCAGGTGCGCAGCGGCCTCTACGGGCGCACCTTCACGATGTGGAAGTTCCGCTCTATGGTCGCCGACGCCGAGCGCCTCAAGGCGGCCTTGGAGGCCAAGAACGAGATGGACGGCCCGGTGTTTAAGATCACCGACGACCCCCGCATCACCCGCCTGGGCCGCTTCATCCGCAAGACCTCCATCGATGAGCTGCCCCAGTTCTGGAACGTCTTCATCGGCGAGATGAGCCTCGTCGGCCCCCGCCCGCCGATCCCCGCCGAGGTCGAGAAGTACGAGCGCTGGCAGCGCCGCCGCCTCTCCATGAAGCCCGGCATCACCTGCATCTGGCAGGTCAGCGGCCGCAACAACGTCGACTTCAAGACCTGGATGCAGCAAGACCTCCAGTACATCGACAACTGGAGCCTGCTCCTGGACGTGAAGTTGCTGCTGAAGACCGTGCCGGTGGTGCTGTTGGGGGTGGGGGCGAAGTGATGGCTTAGCGAGACGCACCCAAGGCCAAGAGCCCGATAAATAAGATGAGCCCTATCGGAATCCAGAAGAAGATCAGCTCAAACCCGGAATGGTCTACTGGAGCGATCTTCTCAGGTGCCTCCGCCGGACGCTTCATCGCCTCGTTTTCAGCCTTACGTCGCGCGGCTCGCGCCTCCTGACTTGTGTAGTCGGTGGCTGACTCAGGCGTCGAGTCAAGCCAGACCTCACTGTTGATGCTCTGTTGAACCTCAGCCCGCCCCGCAGCCACCTTCGGCGCCCTCATCAGCTCCGCCAAGAACTCATCACAGCTCGGGTAGCGCTCTTCAGGCTTCGTCGCTAACGCGCGCCTGAGACAACGCTCCAGCTCAGGCGAAGCGCCGGGCCGGTTGTTTGGGATGGGGTGGTAGTTTCCCGCGACGATACGCGACATGATCCCGAACTCGTTGTCATCATCAAACGCCGCGTGGCCGACGATCAGCTCGTACAAGATCGCGCCTAAGGCGAAGATGTCTGTACGGTGGTCAATCTGGGTGATGTTGACGATCTGCTCGGGGCTCATGTACAGCGGCGTGCCGACACGAACGCCAGTCTTCGTCGCAGACCGACTCGCCTGAAGCTGGCTCGTGAGCACCTTAGCGATGCCGAAGTCGGCCACCATGGGCCTGGGGTGACCGTGGCGGGTGCGCCCGAGGAGGATGTTGGAGGGCTTGAGATCCCGGTGTACGACGCCGTGATGGTGGGCCTCCCCGACCGCGTCGAGGATCGGCGCCATGATCGTGCAGATCGTCGCCACGTCGAGGCGCCCGGCCTGATTGGCGATGAGCTCCTCTAAGGTGCCGCCCTCGACCAGCTCCATGATGAGGCCCGCCGCGCCCTCCGTGACGACGTCGGTGACGGGCACGATGTTCGGGTGCCGAAGCTGGGCCTGGATCCTCCCCTCGGCCAAGAAGCGCTCACGAAGCTGCGCGATGGCGGCGATCTCAGGGTTGAGCACCTTCAGCGCGTGCTGACTGCCCAAGGCCCGGTGCCGTACACGAACCACAGACGCCATCGCGCCTTCCCCAAGGCTACCCTCGACGACATAACGGCCCTCAAGCACATCACCGGGCTTTAGCATTCGCGAGACCTCTCACAAGCTGCCGCCCGCCTATCGCGCCCCCCCTCCCCTCGCTACCTCACCGGGCCGTCCGTCTTCTGGGCCTCCTCGGAGAGGGCCAGGGCGAAGGCCACGAACTCCGGGGTGAGGTCGGGGATGCTCTTGGTGATGAGGCCGGAGAGCCAGCCGGTGAACTCTTCACGCATCTTGAAGTCCACCCCGGCGCCGTCGGCGCGGGGGGTGAGGGTGAAGGTGCGCTCGCCCTTAAACGCGCCCAAGGGCATGCCCGAGGACCAGACCATGCGCTGGTTGGTCTCTAAGGCCGCGACGGTGACGGGGAAGGCGCGGTCGGGGCTGATTCGGGCGTGGACGGTGATCTTCTCGCCGAGGCGGATCGTGCCGTCTACCCGGGTGACCGTCGGGTTCCAGCGGGGGTAGGCCTGCGCGTCGGTGAGGAGCGCCCAGATGCGCTCGGGGCGGGCGGGGATGAACAGGGTGGTCTCGAAGGCTTTCATGGGCTGGATCCTCGGTTTTGGTGAAGACCAGTAGCATGGCGGGTTGTGCTCCGCACCAAGGAGCGCCGCCTTGCGCTATGCTTCGGCCCATGCAGCACCCCGCACCGTCGTCCCCCGCTGAGCTCGCCGCCTTCGAGACCCTCAAGCTCCGTCTGCCGGAGCTGTTTCGGGAGGTGTCCGCCAACCCGCGCATCGAGCACACCGTGCTCGTCGTGCCGAGCCTCTCCCTGAACGCAGAAGAGCTGGCCAAGGTGACCGGCGTTCACCACTACGAGGAGCGCCTGCTCTACATGCTGATGCTCCTGCGTCAGCCGCGCACGCACCTCGTCTACGTCACGAGCCAGCCGCTCAACCCGTCCATCGTCGACTACTACCTGCACCTGCTCTCCGGCGTGCCGGGCAGCCACGCGCGGCGGCGGCTCACCCTGCTCTCCTGCCTCGACGCCTCGCCGATCCCGCTCACGGAGAAGATCCTCCGGCGGCCCTTGCTCCAGAAGCGTATCCTGGAGGCCATCCCCGACCGCCGCATGGCCCACCTCTCGGTGTTTAACGCCTCGCCTTTGGAGCGCACGCTGTCTGTGCGCCTGGGCCTGCCGCTCTACGCGAACGACCCGGGGCTCTACGACCTCGGCACCAAGAGCGGCTGCCGTGAGGTGTTCCGCGAGGCCGGGGTGCTCCTGCCCGACGGAATCGAGCGCCTGCGGGACGAGGGTGACGTCGTGGACGCCATCGACACCCTCATCGGCCGCAACGTCGGGGTGCGCCGCCTCGTCGTGAAGCTCAACGACGGCTTCTCCGGCGAAGGCAACGCCATCTTCCCCGTGACCGGCTGCCCCGAGACCGGCGATCGGAAGCCCTGGATCCGGTCGACCCTCCCGCACCTGCGCTTTGAGGCGCCGCGGGAGCGTTACGACTCCTACATGCAGAAGTACAACGAGATGGGCGGCGTCGTGGAGGTCTTCGTCGAGGGCGAAGAGAAGAAGAGCCCGTCTTGCCAGAGCCGCGTGAACGCCCTCGGCGACCCGATGACCATCTCCACCCACGATCAGGTCTTGGGTGGGCCCAGCGGCCAGGTGTTCTTGGGCTGCACCTTCCCCGCGGCCCGGGAGTACCGCCTCGACATCCAAGACGCGGGCTTTAAGGTGGCCCGGGTGCTCGCCCAGCGCGGCGTCGTCGGGCGATTCTCTACAGACTTCGTCTCGGTGAAGAACCCCAAGTCGGGCGTGTGGGACCACTACGCGATTGAGGTCAACCTGCGCAAAGGCGGCACGACCCACCCCTTCTTGACGCTGAAGTTCTTGACCGACGGCACCTACGACACGACGACGGGCCTGTTTTATACGCCGTCGGAGAAAGAGAAGTACTACTACGCCAGCGACACGCTCAACAGCGACCACTACAAGGGCCTGTCGCCCGACGACCTCATCAACATCGCGGTTTACCACGGCCTGCACTTCCACGGCGCCACCGAGCGCGGCGTGGTGTTCCACCTCATGGGCGCGCTGTCTGAGTTCGGCAAGCTGGGCCTCGTCTGTATCGGCGACAACCCCCAGCAGGCGATGTTCTTGTACAACAAGACCGTCGGCGTGCTGAACCAGGAGGCGGCGCGGCTGCGGGAGGCGATGTGAGGGGTGTTGGCTGACGGGGCGGCAGACCGTCAATAGAGTCTCCACAACACACCCGCCACACGTCCTGACCTCGGTCGGGGTTCTGCTTCGGCAGACGTGCAAAAGGCGGGTATTTTTGTGCTCGCGGCAGATGAATTATGCAACAACAGTGTCAGAAAAGAAGACCTTCACCAAGCCCGCGCGGCGACCAGCCCGCCCTCCCAAGCGCCCGATAACATTGAAGATCCCCGAAGAATGTAGCGGCGCGTCGAGACCCCCTGTATGGTGAAGGGGGTCAGGCAGGCCCAGGTTCCCCCATGCTTCTCCTTTCCGCGATCTTGTCGTTGGGCTCGCCGGTCTACGCCTTCTGTGGCGCATACCTCGGCGACGCCACTGGACATCCGACCAACAACCAGAGCGTCATCGCCATCGCCCGGTTCTACGGGGTGAACGTGCTCACCCTCGCGAACGACGTGCAGGCCGGGCAGTCCACCTTCGGCCTCGTGATCCCCGTGCCGCCCGGCCTCGACCGCCGCGACCTGCGGCTCGCCGACCAGGAGCTGATCCGCCGCGTCGACGTCTACAGCGCCCCTCGCCTCGTGGACTACACCTGCGAGGACTTCCACAGCGGCGTGGTCGCCACCCACGAGGCCCCGCTCCCGCCGCCCGCCGTCAACCAGAACTCGAACCCCGACCTCGGCCCGGATGAGGAGGAGGAGGCGTCGTCGGGCTGCGGCAGCGTGAACCTGCCCGATGGCGCGGCCTGGGACACCGAGCGCTGGATCGACACCGGGCAGCCCAACGAGCCCGACGAGGACAGCGACGACGGCGTGGTCGTCGAGGACGAGTTTGTGCTCGGGGAGTACACGGGCTGGATCCTCACCGCCGAGGACGGGGAGTCCCTCGCCGGATGGATGAACAGCCAAGAGCTCGTCGCGGACGCGGTCACCGCCGAGCGCCTGGACGAGCTCATCGCCGCGGGCAGCGCCTTCGTCGCCCTGCGCGTCAAGCTGCAGTCGGCGCCGACGGAGCCCGTCACCCTCACCCCGCTGCAGATCCGCTACGTCTCCGACGCCTGGAGCCTGCCGATCCGCCTCGGGGCCGCGTCGAGCGCCGGGGTGCAAGACCTGCTCATCCTCGCCCTCAACGACTTCAGCGACGGCCGCGCCGCCATCGCCAACACCCCGGAGACGCCGCTCCCGCAGTCCGACTGCCTGCTCAACGGGGAGGTCGAGGACTTCGGCGAGCACTGGGAGTCCCGCTTCGCCGAGCAGGTCGGCCTGCCGCTGCTCCCCGAGGAGCTCGTGAGCGGCCAGAGCGGCTTCGCCTGGGCGACGGAGTTCGCCTGGGGCGCCGGCGCCTGTGACCCCTGCCCCGAGGGTGAGCTCAGCCTCGATGACGCCTACTGGCTGGGCCTTCCCGCCCACAACTACGGCTACATCTTCACCCGGCTGCACGTCCGCTACACGCCGGACGCCGTCACCCAAGACCTCATGCTCTACAACACGGGCATCACGGACAACCAGCAGGTGCGCTACATCCGGGGTCGCTGGGAGCTGGAGAGCACCTTCCCCACCTGTGACGTCGAGAACGTCGAGACACCTGGGGACTGCTACACCGCCGAATATTGGGAGCGCGCCGCCAACGGGCAGCTCCTGAGCCCAGCGAAGACGCTCGGCGAGCCCCCCAAGCTCGGCTGCGGCGACGCCCGGGTCAGCTACGCCTGGTGTCTGCCCTTGGGCCTCGCGCTCCTCGGCCTCCGGAGGCGGCGGTGATCCCGCTCCTGCTGCTGGCGCTGGGCTGCCTGCGGGATCCCCTGTCGTTTGAGCAGGCCCTCGACGCCGAGGTCTGCCTGTGGCTCGCCGAGTGTTACGAGGAGCCCGAGGCCGCCTGCCTGGAGGACGCCGCGCTCGACGACGGCGAGCTCCCGACGTCTTGTGAGTACGACCCCGTGTTGGGCCGCGAGTGTGTGCGGCAGATGCGGGACCTGCCCTGCCCCCAGCAGACTGAGAACTTCGGCTTCCCGGCCGCCTGTATCGACGCTTATGGCTGCGGCTGAGCGGGCCTGAAGATCCCCTCCAGCAAACTAGACCATCGGTCTAGTTTGCTGGAGACGCCCTCGCGCTCAGAGCCGCGTGAGGATCGCCGCCTTCACCTCGGCCAGGCCGTCTGAGCCGCCCTGGTCGATGGTGCGGAGGCCCGCCCGGAGCGCCTCGTGCAGCGCGGTCTCGACGCGGGAAGCGGCGTCGTGCTCGCCGAGATCCCGCAGGAGCGCGATGCCCTGCAAGAGCGTCGGGATGGGGTTCGCCCGGCCCGTGCCGACGAGCTCCGGCGCGAAGCCGTGCGGGTTCTCAAACATCTTCACGCCGTCGCCGATGCTCACCGAGCCGCCCGCGGAGATGCCCCCGGCGAGGCCCGCGGCGAGGTCCGCCACGATGTCGCCGAAGAGGTTGCCGCAGAGCAGCACGTCGAAGCTCGTCGGCCAGCGCACGAGCTTCATACACAAGGCGTCGACGATGACCTCATCGCAGGCCACGTCGGGGTAGTCCTTCGCCACGGCTTGGGCCGTGCGTAAGAACAGGCCGTCGGCCTTCTTGAGGATGTTCGACTTGTGGACGATGGTGACCTTCTTGCGGCCTTCAGCCCGGGCGAGGTCAAAGGCGAAGCGCGCGATGCGCTCGCAGGCCGAGGCCGTCGTCACCTTCACCGACTCAAACACGCCGGGGGCGGTCTGGTGCTCGAAGCCCTTGTAGATGTCCTCGGAGGTCTCGCGGACGATGATGAGGTCTACGCCCTCGAAGCGGGCGCTGACGCCGGGCAGCGTGCGCACCCGGCGCACCTGGGACCACAGGCCGAGCTCCTTGCGGAGCTGCACGCTCGCGGGGAGGCGGCCCTCCAGGCGGGCGGCGCTGGTGCGGCTCTTGAGGATGCGCCCCGTGCGCCGGGCGGACTCGGCCAAGGCCGGGCTGAGCTGGCCTTGGGGGCACTCGAAGGACTCCCAGGCGATGTTCACCCCCGCCGCGGCGAGGATGTCCTGGGTGACCGCGGTGACCTCGGGGCCGATCCACTCGCCGGGGATGACGGTGACGGCGTGAGGCTGGGACTGGGCCGGGGATTGAGAGCTCGTGGTGGTCATGGGGCCTCCGCTCACAGCGCGTCGATGAGGGCTTGGGTGAAGGTGGCCGTGTCCGCCGTGCCGCCGAGGTCTTTGGTGACGTAGCGGCGGGCGCCGAGCACGTCGTGGATGGCGCGGTTCACGCGGTCGGCGACCTTGTGCTCGCCGATGTGCTCCAGCATCATCACCGCGCTCATGAGCACGGCGAGGGGGTTCGCCAGGCCCTTCCCGGCGATGTCCGGGGCGGTGCCGTGCACGGCCTCAAACACCGCGACGCCGTCGCCGATGTTCGCGCCGGGCACCACGCCCAGGCCGCCGACGAGGCCCGCGACGAGGTCGGAGAGGATGTCGCCGTAGAGGTTCTGGAGCAGGAGCACGTCAAAACGGGTGGGGTCGAGCGCCAGGGCCATGGCGAGGTTGTCCACGGGCAGGCTGTCTTGGCGGATGAAGGGGTAGTCCTTGCCCACCTCCAAGAAGGCGTCGAGGAAGGCGCCGTCGGCCAAGGGGCTCACCGCCGCCTTGTGCGAGCAGGTGATCTGCCGCCGCCCGCGGTAACGCATGTACTCGAAGCCCCAGCGGGCGATGCGCGCGCCGGCCTCTTTGGTGGAGACCTTGAGCGAGATCACCCGGCCCGGCTCGATCTCGTGCTCGATGCCCGCGTAGAGGTCTTCAGTGTTCTCGCGGAGCACCACGAGGTCGACGTTCTTGTAGGGCGTGTCGATGCCCGGCATCGACTTCACCGGGCGCAGGCCGACGTAGAGCTGCAGCTCTTGGCGCAGGGTGACGTTCGCCGAGCGGAACCCGGAGCCCTTGGGGGTCTCGAGCGGGCCCTTCAAGGCGATGCGGTTCTTCTTGATGCTGGCGACGACGTCCGCGGGCACCGGGTCGCCGAACTTCTGGTAGGCGTAGGCGCCCGCGTGGACGACCTCCCACTGGATCGGGGCGTCGGCGGCGGCGAGCACCTGCTGGGTGGCGGCGGTGACCTCGGGGCCGATGCCGTCGCCGGGGATGAGGGTGACGGTGTAGGGCATTGGGAGCCTCCTGGCGTGGCGGCCTCCCTAACACCCCCAGCGCCACCATGTTAGCCCCTTCTTCATGTCCGCTGACCCGCCCACGAGCCCCCCTCCGCCCTCTCAACCCCCCTCCGATCCCAAACTCTCGATGTTCCGCGTCGCCTTCGTGTCGGCGCCCTTCGTGATCGGGACCGTGCTCTTCGTCGCGATGGGCGCCTTGATGCTGGCGACTCGTGACGTGGCCAAGGCCGCGGGTGAGCGCGCCGAGATCCGCTTTCAGGCCGAGTGCGCTGACGAGTTCGCCGCGCTGAGCCGGGCCCGGGCGGAGACGATCGGCCTCGGCGAGCTGCAGGTCAGCGCCGCCCAAGGTGAGGTGACGATCCGCGCCGTGCTGCCCGGCCTCGACGATGACCTCACCGCCGTGCCCAAGCTGCTCACCGCCCCGGCGCGCTTCGCCGTGTACCCGGCGGCGGCGATCACCGACAGCCCCCAAGGCGAGCCCCTGGCCACCGCCGACGACGTCACCGACACCTGGTTTCAGCTCGACGTCACCGGCCACCCCTACACCGCCGTGGAGCTCCAGCCCCACGCGCTCAAGCGGGTGACCGACGCCAAGGCCGGGGTGATGCTCTACGTGCTCGACGGGCAGGTGATCGCCACCTACGAGTCCTCGCAGCCGTTTAAGGGCGAGACCTTGGAGCTGCACCCCCTGCGGGAGACGACCCGGGAGGAGGTGCGCCAGGCGACGGACTGGCACATCCTCCTGAACCACGGCCCGGCCCCTTGTGAGGCGACGGGGCTCCAGGTGACGACCCTGCCTTGAGCGGCGACGAGGCCAGACGCCCGGGGGACGACGCGGCCGACGCCCTGCAGGCGGCCCTCGACGCGGCGCCCTCTCGGCGCGGACGCTCCCGGCGGCACGCCGAGGGGGCCTACTTCACCCCGGCGCCCCTCGCCGCGGAGCTCGCCCGACGGGGCCTGGGCCCGGCGCTCCTGGGACCGGGCGGTGAGGCCAGCCGCACGGACTGGGAGTCCCACCGGGCGGCGCTCGCGGCGCTTCGGGTGCTCGACCCGGCCTGCGGCGCCGGGGCCCTGCTCGTCGCGGCCCGGGTCAGGATCCGGGCGGCGTGGGACGAGGCGGAGGCGGAGATCATTCGCCGAGGGGGCGCGGCGGACCCCGCGGGCCTCGACCAGCTCCAGCGCCAGGCGCTCTGGGGCCTTGAGCTCAACGCCGAGGCCCTGGCCCTCGCGGAGCGCGCGCTGAGGGCGCAGGGCGTCACGCCGACGCTGCAGGTCCAGGACGCCTTGGACCCGGCCTTCTCCGCGCCCGCCTTTGACGTGATCCTGGGCAACCCGCCCTTCGGCCGCCTCGCTCGGCACCCCGACGCCGCGGCGCTGCGGCGACGGTACGCCGCGGCCCATGGTCGAGGGGACCTCAGCGCCTGCTTCGTGGAGCGGGCGCTGGGCCTGCTCCGACCTGGGGGGCGCCTCGCGCTCATCTTGCCCAACAAGTGGCTGCGGGCCCCGGCTGGGGCGCCGCTGCGGGCGCTCTTACGCGACGACGCCTGGGTAGAGGCCGTGCTCGACCTCGGCCACGCGCCGCTCTTCGCCAAGACCGACGCCTTCCCTTGCCTGCTCGTCGCCGCGCGCCCCTCCCCGACCCGACCGGCGCCGACCACCGCCGAGGCCCTGCGGGTGCACGGTGAGGCGCGCCTGGACGCCCTCGACGGGCTGAGGACCGCCCCCGTTCCCCGGGACAGCCTCGGCGAGGGGCCCTGGGGGCTCGGCGAGGCGGAGGTGGAGGCCCTGCTGCAACGCCTGGAGCGGGAGGGCTCCCCTCTGGCCGACTGGGGCCAGCCCCTCTACGGCGTGAAGACCGGGCTCAACCGGGCCTTTGTGCTGGATGAGGCCGAGGCGGAGGACCTCGCCCGGTCCTGCCCGGCCTCGGCGACGCTCTTGGCGCCGTATGTCGGCGGGGTGGACCTCAGCCGCCCGGGGCCGCCGCGGCGTCGGCTGCTCACGCTCCGCTCCTCGGAGGAGCGCCCCTGGCCATGGGCGGGGCTGCCAGAGGAGGAGGCCCGCGCGGTGTTCGCGAGGGTTTACCCCGGGGCCTGGTCGCGGCTGAGGCCGATGGAGGAGGCGCTCCGCGCCCGGGCGGACCAGGGCGCCTACTGGTGGGAGCTGCGCCACACCGAGACCTGGGAGGCGCTGGAGGGGCAGAAGCTCCTCTGGCCCGACCTCGCCTGGCGCCCAACCTTTCGCCTCGACGCCGGGGGCCTCCTCCCCGGGGACACCTGCTTTGTTTTGCCCCGCCCTGATCCTTGGGTGGTCGCCGCGCTGCGCCACCCGCTGAGCTGGTGGTGGCTGTGGCACCGGGCCCAGCGCGGGAAGGACGAGGTGCTGCGGCTCAAGCGTGAGGTCATGGCGCGGCTGCCGATCCCGCCGCGACGGGGGAACGACGTCGACGCGGCCTGGGGGCTCAGCGCGGAGGAGCAGCGCGTCGTGGCCCGAACCGCCCCGCCGATCCGCGCCTCCGCGATCCCCCGGTCAGTTTAAGGCTCAAGTCAACGCTAAGCCCTCTGGGCCATGAGCAACCCACACGACGCCCTGTTCAAGAGCCTATTCAGCGATCCCGCCGAGCTCATCGGCCTGCTCGCCGATCTGCTCCACCCCGAGGTCTTGGCGATGCTGGACCTCGACGGCCTCCAGCCCGCGCCGACCGAGGTCGCCCGGGAGTCCTTACGCCTCGGGCTGAGCGACCTGCGCTTCAGCGTGCCCTGGCGCGCCGGAGGACACCTCGCCCTGCGCCTGCTCTTGGAGCACCAGTCCTCGACCGACCCGGCCATGCCCCTTCGGGCCCTGCGCTACATCCTCGACGTCTGGAGCGACGTCCCCCGCGACGACCCCCGGCTCCCCGTGGCGCTCACCGTCATCCTCACCCACGGCCCGCGGCCCTGGAGCGCCGCCCGGGCGCTGAGTGAGCTCTACGACGCCCCCGCCGAGGCCTTGCCTTACCTGCGCGCCCACCTGCCGGAGCTGCGCCTGCGCCTCATCGACCTCAACCAGCGCGGCGACGACGAGATCCCCGGGCGCGGCGCGGGCAAGCTCGGCCTCCTGCTGATGCGGGACGCCCACGAGCCCGACCTCTGGCGCACCCTCGATCGCCGCCTCGACCTCTGGGCCGAGGGGTACGCCCAGCGGGGCCCCTCGACGATGGCCAAGACCCTGCGGTACATTTATGAGGTCACCGACCCTGAGCTGCCGCCGGGGCTCAAGGCGAAGCTCGCCGCCGTCGTCCACCCCAAAGACAAGGAGGCCCTGATGTCCGCCGCTGACCATCTCCGACAAGAAGGACGCCTGGAGGGGCGACAAGAAGGACGCCAAGAGGGTCGACAAGAGGGCCGCCAGGAGGGTGAGCTCCTCGCCAAGCGGGAGTTCACCCTCAAGGTGCTCTCCCGGCGCTTCGGCCCGCTCCCCGAGGCCGTCGCCGCGCGGGTGCTCGCCGCGGACCTGGGCGAGCTTGAGCGCATCACCGACGACCTCTTCACCGCGACGCGCCTCGACGAGCTCGTCGGGGGCTGAGCGCCGCTCAGCGCTCGCCGCGGCGCCGCACCAAGGCCAAGGCCAGCGCGGCGAGGCCGAGGGCCCCGCTCAGGGGCGCCGAGTGGGTCCCGCAGCTCAGCTTGGGCTCCGCGCCCCGGTCAACCTCGGCGGGATCTCCCTCGCCCGCCTCGTCGTCGTCGGGCTCCTCGTCGTCGTCGTTCCCGTCGCAGGAGCCCGGATCTTCCACCCAGCCGTCGATGCAGCGGGGGAAACGGTCCTCCAGCGCCTCGTCGTAGAGCACATACCGCACCTGCTCTTGGTCGCGGATGTTTGAGCCGTAGAGCACGAGGTCCTGATCGACGGCGCCGGGCCCGTACCGCAGGTGCAGGCGGGTGAAGGTGGCGGACCCCCAGTCGCCGACCCAGCCGAGCGACTCGATGATCTCGGTGTCGAGGGGCTCCCCGGAGCAGGGGTCACAGGAGCCCGGATCCCAGGCGTACTCCAGCACCCACGACGCCCGATCCCGCCCGACCTCGTCCAAGGCCGCGACGAAGCGGTCGTCATAAAACGACCCGAAGCTCTCGTAGGCCGCCTCGTCAAAGAGGCACTCGTCCTCGACCTTGGCCTGGGGGTAGTTGGAGATGTGGGTCTGCCCCTCGTCGCCCATGACGAAGAGGATGAGGTCCTGCTCATCCTCGGCGTTCGCCGTGCCCAAGCGCACGGGCAGGCTGAACACGGCGTCGCTGTACTGGAGCTGGAGCGGCGAGAGGAAGCTCGCCTCCTCGGGCAAGGCCTCCAGGCTGACCTTGGCGGCGAAGAAGTAGGCCCCGGCGTCGATGTACTCCTGCAGGAGCTCCCCGGCGGTCTCGTTCACGGCGTAGCCGTTGCTGTCGAGCCAGGTGAGCAGGGCTGAGGACTCCGTCGCTGAGAGGATCACGATGTCGTACTCACCCTCGGAGAAGCTCGCCTCGACCACCACGCCCTCGGCGGGGTCGCCGCCGCCTTCCCCGCCGTCCTGGTCCACCGACGCGGTGTCGGCCGTGTCGTTCCTGAAGTCGTCACAGGAGTAGGACACGAGCCGCGGCGACGAGTAGGCGTCGAGCCGCGCGAAGAGCTCGGGATCGACCACCCGCACGGCGTCGGCGCTGAGCACCTCGGGCACCGGCACGACCAGAGCGAAGTCCGTCACGTCACCGATGAGATCGTTCGCCAAGGTGAGCGTCGTCATGTCCTCCTGCCTTGTGACGATGATCTTGGACGCCCGGTTGAAGAGGGCCGCGTCGGGCCCCCCGACGTAGGTGCCGCAGAAGGCGCTGGCGTCGCGGGGGGCGACCAGCCCAGCGAGCAGGCCGAAGGTGAGGGCGACGCCACGGAGAGGCAGGCGGGACATAGGGGCTCCAGGAGGGTCTCCCTCACCGTAGCATGACCTCAGCGACAAGTCTCTCGGGGCGCCGCGCGCGCCGGACCTGGGGCAACGACGCCGCTGAGGCCGAGGATCCTGCGGGCTCCCCTCCCCGGGCGAGGAGGGCCTGAGGCGCCCTTGGAGCTGAAGCGCGGCGTGCAAAATTTTAAGAGGGTGTACAATCATCGGCTACGCGAAGACCCAACCTCAACGCCCCTTCGCAGGAATCCCCCGAACCCTGACCTCCAGCAGCCCCCCATCGGAGCGACCGAACCCCCGCAGCTCCCCTCTCCACCTCTCCTCGATCGGACAATGACCGGCGACCCGCCCCCTGACGCCAAGAAGGGCCCCAAGCCCGGCGCGCGCGCGACAGGATCGGACACGATCCCGGAGGGCCCCTCTTCAGCGACGGATCCACCGCCCCCGACCCGCGCGGACAGGGCCTTCGGGGCGTCATTCGGCCACAGCGGCCGCACCGGCAAGCTCGGGCGCTACACCCTCTTGTGGGAGCTCGGGCGCGGCGGCATGGGGGAGGTCTACCTCGCCGTAGACAAAGAGCTCGACCGTGAGGTCGCCGTGAAGGTGATCCGCGCCGACCGCACCATGACGCCGAAACGTCAGGAGCGGTTCATGCGGGAGGCCCAGGCCATGGGGCGGCTGAACCACCCCAACATCGCCCGGGTGCTGGACATCGGCCGCGAGGGTGAGATCGTCTACTTCGCCATGGACTACGTCCAGGGCCGCTCTCTGCTGGACCGCATCAAGGAAGGCCCCGTCCCCCTCGACGAGGCGCTGCGCATCACCGCGCTCCTCGCCCGCGCCCTGCACCACGCCCACCGCCGCGGGGTCATTCACCGCGACGTGAAGCCCGGCAACGTGCTCCTCACTGTCGACGGCGAGCCGATGCTCACGGACTTCGGCATCGCCAAACACAGCGGCGATGAGGCGAGCGACCTCACCCTCCCCGGCGACGTGTTCGGCACCCCGGCGTATATGGCCCCGGAGCAGGCGCGCGGCGACGCCAACCTCACCGAGGCCGTGGACCTCTACGCCTTAGGCGCGGTGCTCTATGAGCTGGTCTGCGGCCACCCACCCTTTGGCGGCAACCCCCAGCAGGTCACCGCCGCCCTGCTCAGCCACCCGCCGCCGCCCCTCGCCGAGCGCGCCCCAGGGGTGCCCAGCGCCGTCGCCGCGATCTGCGACTGCGCAATGGCCCGCAGGCCCGGGGACCGGTACGCCTCCGCCGAGGCCATGGCCGAAGATCTCGAGCGCGCCCGCGCAGGCCTGCAGGTCCACCCGCCGCGCCCGAGCCTCCTGCGGCGCGTCCGCCGCGCCCTGCTGAGCCGCGGCGGCCCGCTCGTCGTCGGCGCCCTGGTCGTGGTGCTCCCCCTCAGCCTCCTCGCCGCGCAGAGCGTCTACGTCCAGCACCTCCACGACGAGCGAGAGGAGCGCGCCCAAGCCCGGCTCGCCGCGCTCCTGCAGCAGCGCGCGGAGGACATCGCGGCGGGGCGCGACCAGGAGGCCGACGAGGCCCTCCGCGCCTTCACCGAGCTGGAGGAGCACCGCGGCACCCGGGCGCTCTACGCGGCCTTCCGCGCCCAGGCCGACGAGTGCCTCGCCGAGGGCGACCTGGACTGCCACCTGAGCGCCTTGGCCCGGGCCTACGCCTCCGTAGACGACCCCGATCTGCAGGTCGAGGCCCTCCTCGGCCTCGCCGACGCCTTCCGCCAGAGCTGGCGCTGGACCCCGCTTGAGACCCTGCTCCACACCGCCGACGAGCTGGGCCTCGACGACCCCTCCCTCGCCGGGATGCTCGCCCAGGTCCGCCTCGCCAAAGGGGACCTCCCCGGCGCCCTGGAGGTCTGGCCCACGAACACCACCGACGACCCCGACGCCCTCGCCGCCGACGTGCGCCCCCTCGTCGAGGCGCTCATGCACGGCCGCCACCTCGGGCAGAACAGCGTCGTGGTCTCCCCCATCGATCTGGACGCGGACGGCCACCAGGAGCTCCTGACCGTCGCGGGCACAGACCTCTCTGTGCTTTATCCGAGCCAGCCCGACCGCCCGGCGACACGCTGGGAGACCCCGACCCCACACGGTGAACACTCCAACCTGTTCGCCTTCCAGCCCGCGAACGGACCTCTGACCCTGCTGAGCTCCTACACCGACGCGCGCCTCGGCTGGGGCTCGGCGAGCTGGATCCTCGAGGGCGGCACCCTCATCGACACCAAACAGACGGACCTTCCGCTGCTCATGTCCGCGGCGAGCGCCGATCTTGACGGTGACGGTGTTCAAGAGACCTACCTCGGCGCGTCGGGCCATGAGGACGCCGCCCCGCGGCTCTTACAAGCGATACAGAACCCCGATCGCACCTGGCGGTTTGAGGTGCCTGAGCCCGAGACGGCCTACGCGGCGTCCGGGATCAACCGGCTCTTGGCCGCCGACCTCGACGAGGACGGCGTTCAGGAGCTGCTCGCGACGCCGGGGAGCTGGACGGCGTTTGACCTGCGTGCCTTGACCTGGACCGGCGAGCCCGCGCAGGACGGGGTCGTGCCGCTCAAGGTGCGCGCCCGGGCCCGCCTCGGCCTGAGCGGCGGCATCACCCTTCTGCGAGACGCGGCGTCGGGCCGACTCAACCTCATCTTCACCCGGAGCAACGCCGCGCCCTCCCGCCGGGTCTTCCCCGCCGACGCGCCCCTCGGCCCACCGGGGGACGTCTGGCGCGTCACCTTGGACGAGGACGGCTTCGACGTCACGCCCTTCCCGATGCACCCCTTGGGCCCGAGCTACGACATCCGGACCGCCTTGGGCGGAGACATCGACGGTGACGGCCTCGACGACCTCGTCCTCGACGTCCACCGCGCCGGGGCGTCCTGGGGCGTGATGCTGTTCCGCCAGCGCCCGAACGGCAGCTTCGCCTCCGCGCTGCTCGGCGGCGGGCTGCACGCCACGCACCTCATTCAGGCCGACGACGACCCCCAGCTCGAGCTCATCGTCAAGTACGGGGAGAGCGTGATCGCCGTCCTCGGCGTCGGTGAGACGCCTTTCCACCTCATCCGGGAGGCCGAGCACCCCGCCGAGCGGGGCCTCGGGGCCGTCACCGAAAACGACCTCCTCGACAAGGAGCTCGCCGACGACACCGCCCGGGCGGAGCTGCTCGCCGACCTCGGGCTCTACGCCGCCGCCGCCGACGTCTTGGCGACCTTGGCGTCTTTCGCCATCAACCCCGAGGACGCGGCCCGACTGTACCTGCGCGCCGGTCAGCTCGCGACCCTCGCCGACGACGAGACCACCGCCGCACGCCAGCTCATCCAGGCGTCGACGGTCCCCCGCCCCGACGTGGACGTGCTCGACGAGACCGTGCGTCGTCTCACGGACCTCCACTACTTCGACGAGGCCTACGACGCGCTGCTGCGCCTGATGGATCTTGTGCCGCTTGACCTCGCCGCCACGCGCCGCTCACAGCTCAGCGTCCTCGCCGCGTTACGCGACACCCCGACCTTCACCCCGGCCTGGGACGACCCCGCCTGGATTGTGCATGTCCCGGACGCCCTACGCCGCGGTGAGGAGCCTGGGTCGGTCGAGGTTCACGCCTACTCCGACCACACCGAGCTGGCGACGCTGCCGCTCACCTGTGACGCCCCGCGCATCGGCTTGAGCGTCGACATGACCGTGCACGAGGGGGAGTGGGCGGCGGGCCTCGAGCTGATGCTCTACACAGACGACCCCGATCTGAGCCACGGCGTGAGCTTCACGACCGAAGGCGGCGGCCTGATCTACATGGCCAGGACGAGCTGCTTCATCCCCGGCGAGCGGCGCGGCGCCCTCACCCCGAGCTCCGGCGCCCCCCGCCCCGACCGCCGCTGGAGCGCCTCGGTGGACATCGCCCGTGACGCGCGCTCCGCCCGATGTGTGATCACCGGCGACGACGTGAACCCCGTGAGCACCACCCGCAGCGCCCCGGCGAGCCCCCCGGTCGGCGGCCCGAAGGACTGGAACCTCCTCATCCGACACAATCGTGGGAACGGCGTCACCGAGCCCCTGCTCGCCCACGCGACGCTCAAAAACCTCCAGCTCACCGGCTGCCGCCTCCGAGACGACGCCGGCGGCGCGCGCGCGACCTCTGACGCCGAGACGCTCGTCCTCAAGAGCCACCACGCCTTGCTCCGTCGTGATCCCGCCGCGGCGCTCAGCGCGCTTCGTGGCCTCTCTGGACCGACCGCCCGCGCGGCGCGGGTCGTCGCCCTCAACGAGCTCGGCCGCGCTGGAGAGGCCGCCAAGCTCGGCCTCGCGGACACCACCGAGCCTGTGAAGACCGCCGTCGCCCACCTCCTGCGCAGCTCCCGCGCCTTCAACGCCGCCGCACGCGCCGTGAGCGCGACGCTGCACCTCGCGCGCTTCACCGACGCCTGGGAGTCTGTGCTGCATCACCACCCCGACTCCTTACAGACCGAGCGCGCGCTGAGCGACTGGGTCGGGGACCTCAACGCCTTGGCCAACGCGCCGCTCACCGCCGAGAGCGCGCGGCAGCTCGGCCTGCTGCTCGTCCGGCGAGCCGACCTCCAGCAGCGTGAGGACCTGTACAGCTCGGCCTTGGGCACCCTCGACACCGTGATTCACCTCGCCGATGAGCGCCGGGGGCGCGGCCAGCTCACCGACCCCAAGCTGCTCGCCGAGGCCTGGAGACTCCGCAGCCAGGTGCAGCTCCGCGAGGGGGACGTCGCCGCGGCCTTTGAGAGCGCGCGGAAGTCCATCGAGGTGAGCCAGAGCCCCTTGCTGCAGCGGGATCGCCTCGTGCTGATCCCTGAGCTCCAGCCCCATCTAAACGACCCTGAGTGGGCCTCCTTGCTGGGCTTATGATCCCGGTTCTTATCGGGTTCTTCAGATCTTAGACTTCGCGGTACACTTGGGGCTCGGAGGTCTCCAATGTCCCGTCGCCCCGACCCACGCCGAGCGTCGGCACCAACGCTCAGCGCGGAGCCTCAGCGGCAGTCCAGCACGCCGTCCTTGACGGCCTCGACGTCTACGACCACGTCGACGATCACAGCGACGACCACGACGCTCCCCGACGGCCCCGCGGCCTGGGTCGGTGAGCTGCACGAGCGGGTGGGCAACCTCGCCCTCGGCCAGGCGCTCATGAGCCCCGAGGCCGACGCCGGGTACTCCGAGCAGCTCACCGCCGCCTTGGCCGACGCCCCGACCCTCTCCCGGGCCCTGCGCTCCAACCGCCACAATCAGGCCGCGCTCCGCCGGGGTGCGCTGCCGCAGGATTTTTCGCTCCCGTCTGGCCAAGGCCGCCCCCTGCCCGAGCCGATTCAGGAGCGGGTCTCCGCGGCGCTCGGCCGAGACGTCTCGAAGCTCCGGGTGCACGACGACCCCGCCGCCGCCCGGGCCGCCGACTCCATCAACGCCGAGGCCTTCGCCGAGAAGAACCACGTCTACTTCGGCGCCGGGATGCTCAACTTTGGCTCCGTCGAGGGCATGGCCCGGCTGCTCCACGAGGCCACCCACGTCGGCCAGTGGGAGGAGGGCGCCCTCGCCGGGAAGAAGGGCGTGTCGAGCCCGTCTGACCCCACCGAGCAGGAGGCCCGCTCCAACGAGGCCCTGGCCGCCGAGGCCTTAGAGGGCGCCGCCCCTGAGCCGACGGTGACCGAGGCGAACACCACCGCCGCCCCCGGCGCCGCCGTCTCCCAGAGCCCCAGCGCCTTGGCCGCCCAGCTCGCCGAGTCCGTCGGCGGCCTCCCCGGCGAGATCGCCGCCCGCCTCGTCGAGCGCCTCGCCGCCCGGCTGCCCGAGCCCGACCCCGTCGTCGAGGCCGGTGACGCCCAGGCCCTCGCCGCCCCGACCGCCACCACCGCGGAGACCTTGGCGCCCGCGCCACCTGTTATCAATACAACGCCTTCGTTGCCCATGCAAACGCCGACAGGGCCCGCGACCAGCGTCGAGGAGGCCTTCGCCCTGGTCAACCAGAGCTTCAACGCCGCCTTAGACGCCGAGGCCAGCGCCCGGGCCTCCCAACGCGCCGCGGTCACCCCGCCCTCCCCCATCGTCGCCGCGGGGCTCGGGCAGCTCGTCAACACCCAGGCGAGCGCCGAGGGCCAGCTCATCACCCAGCGGGCCAAGGCCGCGCAGACCGGGCTCACCGAGGAGGGCGCCACCCCCGAGGCCGCCGCCCAGCCCGCCCCCGAGGTCGCGCCAACCCCCACCGCCCCGCCAATCTCCGCCCGGCTCTCCCGGCGTGAGGCCGACGACGAGGGCGCCCCGCCGCCGCCGACGCCCGCCCCCGCCGTCGAGGTTCAGCCCGCCGAGGCGAGCGCCCAGCCCGCCGAGACCACGAGCCCCACGAACAGCCCGACGACGAGCCCCACCACCAGCCCCACGACGAGCGCCCAGACCGTCGTGACCCCCGCCGTTCCGCCGCCCCAGACCGAGGCCCCGGCCTTGGACCTCGCTGAGGAGCCCAGCGCCGGAGGCGACGGCGCCTTGACCGATCTGGAGTTCGACAAGGCCAACGCCGACCGTGAGCGGGAGCTCGCCCAGTCCGACCTGCAGCGCCTGGAGGCCCAGCAGAAGGAGGCCGAGGCCCGGGCGAAGGCCGAGGGGCACCCCGAGGACCTCCACGGCGCTCCCACCCCGCACGAGCTGCAGAGCGCCAAGGACCGCGTCGCCCGCGCCGAGGAGGAGGCCAAAGAGGCCGACAGCGCCCTACAGTCCGCCCAGAACGCCGCGTCCGCGCCGAGCGGCGGTGGCGGAGAGGGTGGCGGTGGCGGTGGTGGTGGTGGCGGTGGCGCCAACCCCGAGGCCCTCGCCGCCGAGGCCCAAGCCCAGGCCGAGGCCGCCGCCGCCGAGCAGGCCGCCGCATTGACCGCCGAGACGAGCGCCGATCAGGCCGCCCTCACCGCCCAGGCCGAGGCCGCCCGGGCCCAGGTGCTCGCCCAGGCCCAGCTCCTCGCCGATCAGGTGCGCGCCGCCGCCACCACCCAGGCCACCGCCGTTCGTGACGCCGGGGCCCAGGCCGCCGACGCGGCCCGCGCCCAGGCCCAAGCCGAG
>JAKLKD010000079.1 GCA_023150845.1 Myxococcota bacterium
CGAGCTGCCCCCGGGCGCTGGAGGCCACCTGAGGGGGGCCCGCGAGGTGCAGCCAGGTGTCGGCGTCGGGGTAGACCTCAACCTCGGCGGCGCCGGGGAGGTCTACGGAGAGGGCCCGGGTGCCCGCGTCGAGGCTGGAGGTCGCGCCAGGCCAGACGACGAGGGGGGTCGGGACCTTGGCGAGGTGGGTGTCGAGGCCGCCGCCGGTCCAGGCGCCCTCGGCGGCGGGCAAGGTGAGGCTCACCTGGGCCTCGCCGGGCACACAGATCTCTTTGCAGGCGAGCCAGCGGGTCGTCACCGTGAAGGTCGCGGGCCCGACCGCCCCCTCAGGCGGGGTCACGCGGAGCAGGAGGCTCGCCTCATCGGAGTAACCGAAGCTCACGAGCTCGCCCGGGGACACGAAGCGGTGGGGCGCCTCGTAGCTCGGCCCCTCAACGACCCACCCTTCAGGGGCCGTGAGGCTCACCGTCGTCGGCAGCCCCGTGTCGCCGGGGTTGGACCAGTAGAGGTGCCAATCTTTCTGGATGTCGTAGGTGACCGCGAGCCAGAGCGGCTTGCCCGGGGCGTAGGCCTGGGCCTCGGCGACCAAGGCGACGTCGATCCGGGGCGGCCGAGGCCCCGCGCTGCCCTCGCCGACCTCCGCGCCGGGGCGGAGGGGGCTACAGGCCAGGAGCATCAGGAGGGTGAACATAGGCGGCAAGATAACGCGGCCTAGGCCGCGCCGGGGCTACTCGCCGCGGGTGAAGGTGCGCGAGTAGTCGAGGTTGCCGTAGAGGTCGTAGAACTCCCCGGTGAAGACGTCCCCTTTGATCTCGACCCACATGAAGCCGACCTCGGTGTCGTCCTCAAAGAACACGCCGTTTCCGCGCCCGGGCATGTCGGTCGTCTTGGCGGCGGCGCCGGTCACGATGGTCTCGAAGCAGGTGTCGGGCTCCAGCCACTGGCGGTTGTGGTCGTGCCCCGCGAAGTAGACGTCCACCTTGCCGCAGAGGCTCTCGTCCATGAAGTCTTTGACCGTCGCCCCGTTCGCGATGGGCAGCCAGTCGTAGCCCTCGTACTCCCCGGCGTTGCCGTGCTGGCCGTTGGAGCGGTAGGGGTGGTGGCCGTAGGCGATGCGCCAGGTGGCCGTGGAGTCGGCGATCGTCTCGTCGAGCCAGTCTTGCTGGTCGGCGCCGCCCCAGATCATCACGTCGTTGGTGTCGAGCCCGAGGAGCTGAACGTGCTCGTGGGTGACGGAGTAGTAGCGGTCAGGGAGGTACCACTTGTCGGAGTGGTCGGTGTACTCGACCTCGTACTCGGCCTTGTACTCCCAGATGCTCCATGAGCCGTAGTCGTGGTTGCCGAGCACGACGTAGAACGGCAGGTCGAGCTCGGCGTAGGGCAGCTCAAACTTCGTCTGGAACTGCTCGTCGTCGACGCTGGAGACGCCGTCGTTGTAGAAGTTGTCGCCGAGGTAGAGCACAAACTCGCAGCCCTTCGCCTCACACAAGGTCTTGATGGCGGCGGCGTTCTGGTACTGGTTCGTGTTGCCTTCGCCGCCGTCGCCCATGGCGATGAAACGAACGACCTGCTCGGGGTCGGCGTCGGAGTCGCTGTCCGTGTCGGCGTCGGTGTCCGCGTCGCTGTCGGCGTCGGTGTCCGCGTCGCTGTCGGCGTCCGCGTCGGCCTCCACAGGCTCGGTGTCCCCAGGCGTAGCGGTCTCCACCGGCGTCGTCGGCGCCTTGTCAGCGCAGCCGAGGTGAAGCAGGAGCGCGGAGAGGAGGAGGTGCATGATGAGCCCTCAGCAGAACGAGATCGCGGTCAATGTACCTCGTTCTGCGCGGGGCGGCGCGCTCAAGGCTGGCCCGGGGGCGTCTTCGGCCCGCCAACGCCGAAGGCCTCATCGGCGAGCTCGACCAGAGCGCCACGAAACTCTTTGGCGTAGCGCGGGTGCACGAGGCGCGCGGAGACAATCCAGATGTCTTTGTGATCGGGATCTCGGTAGACGTGGGGCGGCCGGGAGGGCGCGAGGTAAGGCGAGAGCAGCGCGATCTCTTCGAGCACCTGGTGAACATGCTGGGCGCCGACCCCCGCGGGGACGTGCACGGTGACCTCGACCGGCGCGTAGGGGTCGGGATCCACGGCGAGCACGTCCTCGATGAGCAGGCGGTTGGGGATGGTGATGTGCTGGCCCTCGTCATCGAGCAAGATCAAGGCCCGCAGATCGAGGGACTCGACCACGCCGCTGAGCCCGCGGAAACGCACCCGAGTCTGGGGCTGCACCCTCCCCTCCAGGCTCAAGAGCACGCCGCCGAGCACGTCGCGGAGGAGATCCCGGGCGGTCCAGCCCAAGGCGAGGGCCGCGCCGACGAGCACATAGGGCGCGGCGACGGCCCACTCCGCGGGGAGGAGGAACATCACGCCGAGCAGGCCGAAGACCGGGCCGCAGAGGCGCCCGGCGAAGACGACGCCGCGCCCGAAGGTCGGCAGGAGGCCCTGGGCGGGCAGGCCGTTGAGCCAGCGCTGGGCGCGGCCCGCCATCATGATCGAGAGGTTCGCCGCCAGGAGCCAGATGAGCGCCTGGAGCAAGCTCGGCTTTGGCGCCGGGGGAAGCGGGATAAACGGCGGCGGCGGAGGGGGCGGCGCGGCCGGGGCCTCCTCGTCGGGCGGCGCGGTGTCCAGCGGCGGCAGAGGGCGCGGGATGGGCTCGATGGAGGACTGGGGCGGCGTCGGGGGCGCCTCAACGGCCGGGGCCGCCTCCGTCGGCGGCGCCTCGGATGGCGGCGGATCGAGGGGCGCCTGCTCATCGACGGGCGGCGGCTCGGGCAAGGGGAGCGGCGGCTCGTTCGTGTCGACCTGCAGGCGGTCGTCGTCGGGCTCAGGCGGCGCCGGGCTCGGCGGCGGCGCGGTGGGGCCCTGGGGGCCGAGGTCTTGGGTGGGGCTCGGGCCGGGGTCTTGGGCGCGCGCCGGGGCGGACGCCAAGGCCAGCGCCAGGAGCGGGAGGAGCGGGGTCACCGAGGCTCGAAGGGCGCGGGTCATGCGACGAGCCTCCGCTCACGCAAGGCGCGGTAGAGGGGGCCCGCCAAGCCGGGGGAGAAGACGTAGTCCCCGCTGCGGCGGCGCTCCAGGAGCCCCCAGTGGGCGAGGCGGTTCAGGAAGGCCTCGGAGTCGGGCTCCTCGCGGCGGAACTGCAGAGCGTGACTCCGAGCGGAGACACGCCCCAGGCGCGCGACCTGGCGTAAGGTCATCTGCACGTCGTCAGGCAAGGCGCGGATGGCCTGAATCGGCGTCGGCGGCACCTCCCCCATCACCACGTCGTTCCGATCGACGGAGACGTCCACCACGGACGCCATCCACAGGCGTAAGGCGTCGCCGAGCATGCCGCCCGAGGCCTGGTGCAGCCGCTCAAAGAAGCGCTCCTCGGCCAGGGCCTCGGCCTTCACCTCGGGGCGGAAGAAGCCGCGCACCCGGGCGCCCAGGTCGTTCCCGACCCGGGCGAACCGGAGGTTGTAGCCGCTCATCCCGTGGCGGATGAGCAGGGCACGGCGCATGTTCTCGGCGTCGAGGGTGCTCAGGGTCACACGCTCGGGGAAGGCGTCGTGAAGGGCCACGACGCGGTCGGCGTAGCCCCAGACCGGGCGCTCGGCGGAGATGAGCCAGGCGTTGCGGCCGCGGTCCTCGACGACACGCTCCACGAAGCGGCGCAGCGGGGCGAAGCCGCCGGGCTCCAGGCTGAACAGCCACTCCAGGCCCTCGACGACGACGACGCAGTCCCCGGAGACCCGAGACAGCAGGGCGTCGACGGCCTGGGCGGTGGTCACGGGCTCGTCGAGCTCGATGCGGATGACGCGGTGCTGGTCGCTCACGCCGCGCAGCAAGGTGTTCACGACCGCGCCTTGGCCGACGCCGCCGAGGCCCAAGACCGCGACGGCGCGAGAGGCGCCGGGGTTCTGGCCGAGGAGCACCCGCCGCGCGGCGTCCACCTCCCCCTCCCTGCCGATGAGCAGGTCCCCCGCCTCCAGGGCCGAGTCCGAGAACAGGCGCCGAATGGCCATAGGCAGCTCAACCCGAGGGGCCGGGGCGGCGAAGCTCGCGGCGTCGGGGCTCACCGGCGCGCGCGCCGTCGGCAGGCCGATCCACTCTCGGGCGAGGGTCCAGCGCTCCTCGCCGACCAGCTCCCGCAGGCCGTCCTTGGCGTCGCGCCCGAGGCTCAGAAGCTCCGTGGGCCGGGCGCGCAGGAGCTGCCGCGGCAGAGATCCGACGCGGCCCATTCGTGCCTGGGCGACGTCGTAGCGCCCCTCCAGGAGCATGGCCTGGAGCTCGTCAAAGGCCCCGAGCACGATCTCCCGCACCTTGTTCGCGGCGTCGCCCTCGGAGGCCTCGATGGCCACGTCGAGCTGCGCGGCGCGGCTGGACATACGCTGCAGGGTGCCGACGAGGAGCTCCTTCACCATGAGCCGCGTGGCTTGGGGCGTCGGCGCGGCGGGCAGCACCTCAATCTCGGCGAGGCTCAGCTCGGTGTTGAAGGCGAGGCCACGCTGCAGCTCCTCGGCGAGGCGCGTCGCGTCATCGACCCGCTCACCCAGGCTCTCTAGGAGCGCGCCGAGGCCACGGCCGACCTCACCGTCAAGCACCTGGGCGGCGAGATCCCGGAACGGCACCTCTCTCAGCGTCGGCGCCGGGGGCAGGCGCCGCCCCACGACGCCCGGCGCGCGCCAGGCGACGACGAAGTGGTCGGTGAGCCCATCGACACCACGCCAGAGCGCCGCCCGGAGAGGCTCGACGGTGCTCTGGGTGCGCAGGCTGTTGCGTAGTGAGGTGAGCAGGCTCAGGGACTCCTCGACGGCCCGGGACAGGGGCTCGACGGCGTCCCGAAGCCGCGCGCTCAGGGCCGCCGGGGGCAGGCCCTCCTCGTGGAGCGCCAAGGCGGCGAAGAGGTCCTCGACGCTCGTGGTGAGCGCGGCGCGCACCCGACGATACGGCCCGACGAGGCGGCCGCGCATGTCTCGGGCGATGTGGTCGGCCTTGTCATCGGCCAAGGCGCGCACGCTGGTCCGGAGGCGCACGAGCTGGAGCTCCATGGCCAAGGCCCCGGCCTCGCCCCGGGCGAGCTCCGATGCGCTGTCGAAGCCGACACGCACGGCGCTCAGGGCGTCTTCCCGCGCCTGAAACACCCGGGAGTACCGCACGGCGCTCTCGGGGAGCGCCGGGGTGCCCGCCACGGAGATCATCTGGGTGAATGAGCGGAACGGGCGACCCAAGGCGTTGGCCGCCACCCTCACGGTCTCATCGGCGAGGCGGTCCACCTCACGCTGGGCGAGGGTGAACTCGGCCTCGACCTCCTCCCGCAGCGCCTCCAGCTTGTCGGCGAAGTTCTCCGGGCTGAGGTCGCGCTGGGCGGCGAGGCTCTCCACGGCGCGCTGGTACGACTCAAAGATGTTCCGCGCCCGGGCGAGCATGTGCCGCTCGCTGAGCACGAGCATGCCCGCGAGCTCATGGAGCTGCAGGGGCACCTCACCGGAGAGCGTGGTGCGGGCGATGGCGCGGAGCTCCACCACCCGGGTCATCGGCCCGAAGCCCAGGGCCCGCCGCGCCCTCAGCCAGCCCTTCCGCAGCCGGGCGCCGCGGGTGTCGTCGTCTTGGGGCGCGAGCAGCGCGGGGTCGAGGGGCACCTCAGCGGCCGGGGGCGCCCCCTCAGCGAGGCGATCGACGACGGCCACGAGCTCGGTGAGCTTCTTTGACTCCTCGCTGAAGTCCGCCGCCGCCGCCCGCTCCAGGATGTGGTTCTCCCAGGTCTGGGCGAGCTGGGCCGGCTGGGCGCGAAGCTCGACGAGGAAGGCCTCCCGCTTGAGCCCGTCCTCCCGCGAGCGCACCAAAGCCCGGCGGTGCTGCCGCAGAAACTCCCGGCGGAGCTGGGCGAAGAAGCGGTGGGCCTCGTCTCGGCGCTGGGCGATGACCCCGCTGCGCAGGTCACGCACGAGGCCCTGGAGGTCCGCCCGCAAGGAGCGCCCGAGCTCGGCGAGGCGCCGCGGCAGGCCCTCGTGGAGCGTGCCCCAGGCGTCGCCGCCGTGGTGGTGACCGGGCTCCGGCAGCCACTCGGGCAGGCCCTCCCAGGTCTCTTCGCTCAGCTCGGCGTCCCGGGGGAGCGACGCCCGGCTCTCCTCCGCGGGGAGCTGCGCACGGGGGAGCTCTCCGGCGAGGCCGAGGCCGAGCTTAAACAGGATCGGCCCCAAGATGACGTTCACCGCGACCAACGCCGTGGCCAAGGCGGCGACGTCCTCGCCGAGCTGACCCAAGGCCGGGTCCGCGCCGATCGTGGCGACCATCCCGACGCCGAGGCCCGCCTGGGGCAGAAGGCCGAGCCAGCCCACACGCCAGAGCGTCGGGGGGCCCTCGCCCATCGCGGCGCCGAAGGCCGCGCCGCCGAAGCTCGCCAAGGCCCGCAAGACGAAGAGCCCCAAGGCCGCCGGCCAGAGCGGCAGGAGGCTCTCAAGGTGCAGCTTCGCGCCGATGGACACGAAGAGCACGACCCAGACCGGCAGCGAGAGCGTCTCTAAGGCGCGCTTGAGGGGCTCGTACGCCGCCGTGGCGTTCCGCACGAGGAAACCGGCGATCAAGAAGGTGACGAGCGGGTCCACGCCGAGGCGTGCGGCCACCACCGTCGTCACGAAGCACAGCCCGGCGACGACGAGCATCACGAGGGAGCCGACGACACGACACCAGGCCGCGAGGCCCGCCGCGACGACGACGCCGAGCACGACCGCGCCGCCGAGGGTGAGCGCCAAGGTCCCGGCGAGGCCCTCCCCTGCCCCACCCTCATCGCCAGCGACGAGGCCCCGGGCGACGGCCACGGCCACGGCGAAGATCGCCACCGAGACGACGTTGTTCAGCACGCTGACCGCGAGGCTCGCCTCGGCGACGGGCCCCGCGGCGCGGGTCTCCCGGGTGACGCCGAGGCTCACCGCCGGGGACAAGGTCACGCCGACCGCGCCCAAGAGGAGCGCCGCGGCGAGCACGGCGTCGAGCGGCAGGCCGTCGAGCATCGGCATCGACACGCCGAGGTTCAGGCGCGACACCCCGACGACCCCGCCGACGAGGCCCACGAGCACAAAGGTCATCTGCCCGACGAGCAGCCCGGCGTATCGCCGCGCCCGCTCCCGGAGCAAGGCGAGGTCCAAGGCGCCGCCCGCCATCATGCCGACGAGGGCCAGCGCCAGGGTGTTGAACACCTCCAGCCGCGCCTCGACGGCGTCCGAGACGAGGATGAGCGACGGCGGCAGCCCGACGAGGCGCCCGACCTCCTCGCCGAGCAGGGCCCCGGTGAACAGGTAGGCCGTGAGCTGGGGCAGGCCGAGGCGCGCGAAGAGCCCGCCGACGACGTACGCCGCGAGGGCGATGAACCCGAAGGTGATGATCACCCGGGGGTCAATCTCCGCCGCCGGGGGCGTGTTGAGCGACGGCAGGCTCACCATGAGGCCGAACAGCGCCCCGACGATGAGCAGCTTGAGCACCGCGTGCGCCGCGCTCGTCGGCTCCTGGGGGGCCGACCCCGGGGCGGGCAGGACGGCCATCAGCGCCTCCAGAAGCCCGGCGCCAAGAGCGCCAGGACCGTGAGGAACTCAAGCCGACCCAACAACATGCAGGCGGATAGCACGAGCTTGCTCGCGTCGGAGAAGAACCCGAAGTTCTCCGTAGGCCCCACGGCGCCGAAGCCCGGCCCGACGTTCCCGACGCAGGTGAGCGCGGCGGTCATCGCCGTGGTGCCGTCCACGGGGTCAAAGAGCGCCACCAAGGCCCCGCCCGCGCCGACGGTCAAGGCGAACAGCCCCATCACCGAGACGGCCTCAAACAGGTCCGCGCTCGGCACCGCCCCCTCGCCCACCCGCACGGGCGCGACGAGGTTCGGCCGGAAGCTGCGCTGGGCCTCGATGAGCACGACCTTGATCAAGAAGATGAGGCGGATGACCTTCATCCCCCCGGACGTCGAGCCGCCGCAGCCGCCGATAAAAAAGAGCGGGAGCAGCACGAGCTTCCCGAAGGTGGGGAAGGTCTCAAAGTCGTAGTTCATGAAGCCCGTCGTGGTGATCACCGACACCACGGAGAACGCGCTGTACCGCAGGGCTTGGCCGACGTGGCCCACCTGGGGCAAGATCGCCAGGCCGCAGAGCACCGTCGCGACGCCGACGATCCAGAGATACACCCGCGCCTCGGGGTCCTTAAAGATCACCTTGGGGCCGCGGCGGGTGGCGTCGTAGAACAGCCCGAAGTTCATGCCCGCCAAGAGCATAAAGACCGTGATCACGACGTCTACGGCGACGCCGTTCACCCCGGCCTCCGTCGAAAACTCCGCGACGGAGAGGTTTCGGGTCGAGAACCCGCCCGTGCCCATGGTGGCGAAGGCGTGCATCATCGACTCCGAGAACGACACCCCCGAGAGCCACAAGAGCCCGGTCATCACCAAGGTCATCGCGGTGTACAGGCGCCAGAGCCCGAGTGAGGTCTCGCGGATGCGCGGCGTCAACGACTTGCCCCGCGGCCCCGCGACCTCGCCCTGAAACAGCCGCTTGCCCCCGACCCCCAAGGCCGGGAACACCGCGACGAAGAGCACCACGAAGCCGAGCCCGCCGATCCAGTGCGTGAGCGTGCGCCAGAAGTGCAGGGCCGGGTTGAGGCGCTTGTTAATCTCCGGGAGGATCGACGCCCCCGTCGTGGTGAAGCCCGAGATCGACTCAAAGAGCGCGTCCGCGGGCGTGAACTCCGCGCCGATCACGAAGGGCAGCCCGCCGAACACGCCCAAGGCCACCCAGCCCAAGGTCACGATGAGCAGGGCCTCACGACGGCCGATCTGGGCGTCTTCCCCGCCACGCCCCAAGGCCAAGGCCCCGGCGCCGAACAGCGCAGTGATCGCCGCGCTGAGCCCCATGTGCCCGGCGCCCGCCACCGAGCCCAAGAGCAGGCCGACGAAGGCCGTCGCCATCATCGTGCCCGCGAGGAGCGCCATGAGCAGGCCCAAGGGCCGGGCCGAGACCAGCAGGATCCCCCAGGCGTCGGAGACGCCGCGGGACGGCCTCCCCGTCACGTCCGCCCCCTGGGCGAGGGGCGGACATGGCATGGCCGGGTCGTGGGCGGGGTCAGGCGCATCCCGGAGAGTCTAACTCGCTTCACCCGTCCGAGGCCCGGCGCGGCCAAGGTCGCCGCCGAGCGCGCGGCGGATCAGAGGATGAGCCCGCCGTCGACGTCGAGGCAGCGGCCCGTGAAGTAGTCGCACTCGATGATGAACTTCACCGCGAGGAAGATCTCCTCGGGGGTTCCCGCGCGGCCGAGCGGCACGCCCTTGAGCACGCCCGCGAGCACCTCGGGGCGCATGCCCTGGAGGATCGGCGTGTCGATGAAGCCCGGGGCGATGGCGCCGGTGCGGATGCCGTAACGGGCGAGCTCTTGGGACCAGAGCTTCGTGTCGGCGATGAGCCCGGCCTTCGCCGCGCTGTAGTTCGACTGGCCCTGGTTGCCGTGGCGAGAGATCGAGCTGATGCTGATCACCACGCCGGGGCGCTGGTCGTTCTCGATGAGCTTCGCGGCGAACTCACGGGTGGCCAAGAATGGCCCGGTGAGGTCCACGTCGATGACCTGCTGCCACTTGGCCAAGGAGAGCCGGTCCACCGCGCCGGTGTCCTTGTTCTTCTTGACGAGCAGGCCGTCGCGGAAGATGCCCGCGTTGTTCACCAGGACGTTGAGGCCGCCCAAGGCGTCCCAAGCGTCGCCGATGAGCTTCACCACCTCGGCCTCGACGGCGACGTTCGCCTTGAAGCCTACGACCTTGCCGGGGAGCCCGGCGGCGGCGGCGATCGTCTCTTCGATGCCTTGATCGTTGAGATCACAGAAGGCCACATCCGCCCCCGCGCCCGCGAGGCGCAGCGTGAACTCGCGACCCATGCCAGAGCCGCCACCCGTGACCAGAACCTTGCTGCCGTTGACCTGCATGAAGCACTCCAGGTTGAGGCGCGCCCCTTAACACCCCATGTTGCTGCGCAGCAACAACTTGACCCTGGGCTCGATCAGGCCTGACCGACGAAGGTGATCGGGTTCTCCGAGAGCCCGAAGGTCACCTCATCGCGGAAGCCCGCGGGGTCCCCCGCGACCTGGAAGGCCATCGGCTGGGAGAAGATGAGGCGCACCCGATCGGCGTAGAAGTCGTGCACGTCGGGGTGGTGCAGGGTGCCGCGCCAAGCGTCGGGCATCACCCGCACGCAGCCGAGGGGCGAGAGCGCCACGGCGCGCAGGTGGAAGCGGCCCGGGCGGCGCAGGGCGTGGGGGAAAAAACGTACGCCGTAGCCGAGCTGCGGCGTGGTCGCGGCGCCGACGGTGGCGATGGGCCCGCGGTAGAGCACCTCGCCCGTCGGGATCTCCGGGCCGACCTCGTCCCCGCCGAGCCCGATGCGGCGCGCCGGGCTGCCCATGTTGATGATGGTGACCTCGGCGTCTTTACGGGTGAGGAAGTTCGGCAGGGTCACGCCAAGTCCGGCGATGAAGTAGCCCGCGAGGCCGTGGCCCAAGGGCGCGAGTAAGGTGCCCGCGAGGGCCTTCTTCACGCGGTAGTAGTCGTTGAGCACCGCGGCGTCATGGCCGAGGCCGAGGAACGGCGTGAGCGCCTTGCCCGTGGTGACCATCCGCACCATGACGGCCTGGTGGGTCTCCCCGCGCTGGTAACGGGCCAAGGTCTCGACGGGGTGCCCCGAGCCCAGCCAGCGCGCCAAGGCGTTGCCCGTGCCCAGGCGCAGCACGCCGACGTTCGGCATCTTGGGGCCGCTCAGCGCCGCCAGGGTGTTGATCGCGTCGACGATGGTGCCGTCGCCTCCCCCAGCGAAGACCGTGGGGTACTCCCGCTCCACACAGGCCCGCAGCGCCTCCTCAGCGTGGTCTTTCGACTCGGTGAAGAAGACGTGCTCCGGGCCAGCGACCCCACGGATCGCCCGGGCGAGCCTCGGCGTCATGCTCCCCGCGTTCGCGTTGAGCACCACTCCGACCGGTCCACGAGGGCGTTGCATGGGGGAAAACATCGCGGCCTCCCAAGGCTTAGGGAGTGCAATTACCATGCCAGCTCTTGACCGGTCAAATCGAGCGGCGGGGGAGGATCCTCCGCGTAATCCGCTTCGCGGTCGCCCCTGCGGGTGCTACGCCGGGGTAGCGCCTCGGCTCAGGGGGCCGCCGGGGTGAGCAAGGTCGGCTCACGCAGGCGCAGCCAGCGCACGGCGCGGGAGTCGGGGTGGTCCTGGGTGAGCCGCGCCGCCGCCATGGCCGCCGTCGTCGGGTCCCCGCTCCGCTGGTAGCTCACGGCGAGCATCGCCAGGGCCATCGGCACGTCGGAGCAGTCGGGGTAGGTGCGGAGCATGCCCTCCATGCGGCTGATCACGGCGTTGTAGGCCTTCCGCCGGTAGTAGAACTCCCCGATGATGAACTCCTTGTGCGCGAGGCGATCTTTGGCCTCGGCGAGGAGCTCCTGGACCTCCTCCAGGTGCTCGGAGCTGCCAAAGCGCGTCTCGTAGCCCGCCCAGGTCGTCACCGCGTGGCGGGTCCAGGTCTGGTCCCGGGCGGCGACCTTCGTGGACTTCTTGAGAGAGGTCAGCCCGAGCCGGTAGACGACGTAGTCGATGTCCTCGTGGCGGGGGTGGAGGCGCATGAACTCTTCGTACGCCACCCGGGCCTGGTCCCACTCGGCCTGCTCGAAGTACACGTCGGCGATGGCGAGCTCGGCCTTCACGGCGTAGGGGTCGTCGCGGTGGTAGTTCCTGATCTTGTTGAACTGCTCCAGCGCCTTCACGTAGTAGCCACGCTTGAGGTACCGGAGGCCGAGGTCGTACTGCTCCTCGACGCTCACGTCGCTCCGGGCGGCCTGGACCTCTGGGGCGGCGGCGAGGCTCAACAAGACGGCGGCGATGGCGACGCGCAACAGACGCATGGGCTGCTCCTCAGGACGCGCCATCGTAGCCGACGCCGGGCCAGGGCGCACGGGGGACGGCGCGCCGGGACGGTCCTGCGGCGCTGCGGGGTTCCAGGCGATCGGATACGCTCGGGGTCACGATGCGCCGCTCCATGACACGAACCACTCTGCCTGCCCTCGCCCTGCTCTTGACGCTCCTCGCCCCCGCGCCTGGCGGTGGCCGCGCGGAGGCCTCCGACCGCCGCACACCCGTCGTGCTCGCCGTCGAGCGCGCCGTGCCGTCGGTGGTCTCCATCGACGTCGAGCTCTCGGTGCAGCTCCCCTTCGGCTTCTTGATGGGCGGCAGCGGCACGGCGCAGACCACCTCCCAAGGCTCCGGCGTCATCCTCCGCGCCGACGGCGTGGTGCTGACGAACGCCCACGTCGTCGATGGCGCGACGGCGATCAAGGTGCACACCGCCGACGGCCGGGTGTTCACCGCCCAGATCGTCGGCCTCGACGCCGACCTTGATCTCGCCGTGCTTATGCTCGACGGCGCCAAAGATCTCGCCCCCATCGCCTTGGGCAAGAGCGGCGAGCTCTTCTTGGGCGAGACGGTCATCGCCATCGGCAACCCCTACGGCCTCGGGCAGACCGTCTCTACGGGGGTCGTGTCGTCCCGGGCCCGGGAGGTTGAGCTCGCGCCAGGGGTGTTTCAGCACTACATCCAGACCGACGCGGCGATCAACCCCGGCAACTCCGGCGGCGCGCTGGTGAACCTCGACGGCCAGCTCATCGGGCTGAACACGGCGATCCGGGCGGGCGCCGAGGGCATCGGCTTCGCGATCCCCGTCGATCGGGCCTGGAAGGTCGCCCAGGACATGCTCACCTTTGGTGAGGTGCGCGCGCCTTGGCTCGGCGTCGATCTCAAGGACATCTCTCGCCAGCGCCTCCAGGGCACCCCCGTCGCGGCGGGCGCCGTGCAGGTCGTGAAGGTCTACCCCGGCAGCCCCGCGGCGACGGCCGGGCTCAAGGCCGGGGATCTCCTCTACCAATCCCAGGGCCGCCCGGTGCGCTCCACCGCAGACCTCAACGGCGCCTTGGCTGAGGAGAAGCCCGGCGCCAAGCTGACCCTACAGCTCTACCGCGGCGCCACGGCGATGAAGGTGGACCTCACGACCACCTCTCTGCCTGAAGGGGTCGAGGCCTCCGTGCTCAAGGACACCCTCGGCGCCCAGCTTCAGGTGGTCAACGGCGCCTTGGTGTTCTCGTCCCTCACCACCGCGGGGAGCTGCGCGAAGCGTGGGATCCTCGTCGGCGACGTGCTGCACGCCGTAGACGGCCGCCCGGTGAAGACCCTCGACGAGCTCAACCTCGCGCTCCGCCGCGCGAAGGCGCACCACCGGGCGTCGGTGGTGTTTACGGTCTCTCGTGGGCGGATGCGCGGCAACCTCACCGTCGACATCTGAACCCGGTCGCGGCATACACTGCACTGCGCCTCCCTTCCTCATCCCGGAGTCTTCCCCAATGTCCGAAGCATCGCCGTCTGACTCGTCTCCCCGCGAGCCCAAGGCTGAGCTCCAGGTGAGCTTCGCCTCGTTCATGGTCTCCCTCGGCCGCACCGCGCTGGAGCATCTCGGCGACGTGCCCGAGACCGAGGGCCGCACGGACCTGGACCTCGCGCGTCAGACCATCGACCTGTTGGCGATCCTCCAGGAGAAGACCAAGGGCAACCTCGACGCCGAGGAGACCCGCCTCCTGGAGTCGATGCTCTATGAGCTGCGTATGCGCTATGTGAAACGCGCTGGCGCATCAAAGGCTTGAAAAGAACCGCGCCCTGCCAGTTGACATAGGTGATCCGCTCAGTGTAGGGTGCTGCCTCTGCTCTCTGTGACCCCCGAGGAGACAACCCATGCGCTTTCTCAGCCTGTCCGTGCTCGCCCTGACCGCCGCGTCCTGTAGCGGCGGCGACAAAGAGGTCGTCGACACCCAGCCCCCCTGCGGCGTCGAGATCGACGAGACCTTCCCCGCCGCTGGCGCCACGAACTTCTACTACCGTGGTGAGATCGAGTTCCTCCTCTCCGACGAGGACCCCACCGCCACGCTGAGCATCGACGGCGTGTCCGGCACGTCCTACCGGAACGAGGACAACGACGTCGTCTACTTCAAGCCCGACGCGCCGCTCTCCCCCAGCACCCCCTACACCGCGAAGCTCACCTACTGCACGGGTGAGGCCGAGGTGGCCTTCACCACGAGCGCGCTGGGCACCGCCATCGCCGACACCTCCTCCCTCGTGGGCAAGGTCTACTCCCTCGACCTCAAGGCCGGCCGCGTGGTCGTCCCCGAGGGCGTGGGCTCGGTGCTTGAGCAGTACCTCGACATCGTGATCTTCATGGAGGTCGCCTCGGCGGACGCCTCCTCCATCCGCCTCTTCGGCGCTCTGGCGGACGAGGCCAACCCCACCCAGCAGGACTACTGCTCGCAGACCTTGGCCTTCCCCGAGGCCGACTTCACCGCGGCGCCGTACTTCGAGATTGGCCCCGAGAGCACCACGATCGCCGTGGCCGGCTACGAGGTCACCATCGACGACCTGCTCATCTCCGGCACCTTCGCCGGTGACGGCTCCTACTGGGGCGGCGGCGTGCTCTCCGGCTCCGTGGACACCCGCGCGCTCGTCCCCCTCATCGAGGAGGGCGGCGAGGACAGCGCCGTCTGCGACATCGTCGCGGGCTTCGGCGTCGCCTGTGAGGTCTGCTCGTCCGACGGCCAGCCCTTCTGCCTGAGCATCAAGGCCGTGGACCTCGGCGGCGAGGAGAACACCTCCTCCGACCTCGAGGAGATCGCCATGTCCGACTGCCACGCGAACTGCCCCGAGAGCGCGAACAACCCCGAGTGCTCGCTCTGATCCTCGGACGCTGATCGTCGTCCCCGATGAAGGGGAGGAGGCCAACCCCTCCTCCCCTTCTTTCGTCTCTGATTTTCCTCCTGAGAACGCCCTCCGCGCCCTGGAGTCGCCATGTCCCCTCGCCCGCTCCGCCTGCTCGCGCTCCTCGCCCTCGCCGCCTGCGGCAAAGACTCCGTGAGCATCAACGAGGACTCCGACGCCCCGGCCACGGACAGCGCCGTCGAGGGGGACGCCGACGCCGACAGCGACGCGGACAGCGACACGGACTCCGACAGCGACGCGGACCTGCCCTGTGAGGCCGAGATCATCTCGGTGACCCCGGAGGACGGCGATGTGGAGGTCGCCGTCGACGCCACCATCGTCGCGTTGTTCTCCGCGGAGGTCACCGAGGCCGACGCGAGCCTCAGCCTCACCGGCCCCGACGGCCTGGTCGGCGGGGAGCTCACGATGATGTCCTCGGGCCTCGGCCTGAGCTTCACGCCGAGCGCCCCGCTTGAGCGTGACGCCGAGTACACCATCTCCGCCGAGGTCTGTGAGGACGCCGAGGTCGCGGCGTTCACCACCCTCGGGGATCCCGTCTCCGACGTCGCGGGCTACACCTACGACGTGAACCTCGCCGACGTCACCTGGAACAGCCCCAAGTCCGCGAGCCTGCTCATCGGGTCGATCGAGACCTCCCACCTGCTGTTTATGGTCGAGACCATCGACACCGACGCCGGGACCATTGAGCTCGTCGGCGCGGCGGGCTGGGACGACCCCAACCTTGAGCAGTACCCCTGCGCGAGCCCGATCAACTTTGATCCGGCCGACTTCACCTCCAACCCATCCTTCGCGGTCGGACCCGCCGACGCGACCCTCGTGGTCTCAGGCTATGATGTGAATGTCTGGGATTTGGGCATGTCTGGCACCTTCGCCGAGGACGGCGAGTCCATTCTCAACGTCCAAATCACCGGGATGCTAGATGTTCGTGAGTTCACCGTCGGCTCGGTAGAGGCCTGTGATGCGGTCATCTTCCTTGGAGACAAGTGCGTCGCCTGTCCGAACGACGGCGTCGAGGGCTGCCTCGAGGTCGACGCCACGATGGACGCCGCCTACTACGCCCCGACCGTCACCCTCGACCCCGACCTCGTCCCGGAGTGCTGAGCGTCTCGGCCGCGCGGGCCTCGGCCTGCTCCTCACGCTCAGCGCGGCCTGCACCAAAGCCGACGCCCCGAACGATGACCGCGCCGACAGCGCGACCTGCGCGGTGAACGTGCTCCAGGCCCTGCCGCTGGACGGTGAGGCCAACCTCGGGACAAACGCCACGATCAACCTGCAGCTTGACGCGGACGTAGACAGCGCGGACGTGTCGTTGCGGCTCACCCCCCCGGCGCCGACACGCCTGGCGAGCGGTGACGCGGCGCTGATCTTCACCCCCGACGCGCCCCTCGACGCCAGCACCCCCTACGAGTGGGAGGTCTCGCTCTGCGACGCGCCCCTGGCCAGCGGCACCTTCACGACCCGCACTGAAGGTGAGGCCGTCGGTCCTCGGGATCTTGTGCGCCGCGCCTTTCAGCTCGACACCCGGCGCGGCCAGTGGGGCATGGGCGCCTTGGAGGAGGCCTTCATCGAGCGGTACGGCGGCATCATCCTGATCGAGGTCACTGAAGCGAGCTCTAGCGCCGTCGATCTTGTGCTCGCGCCGGGCTCAGACCTGAGCGGGGTCATCGTACAGTCCGGCGGGGCGCTGCAGCGCGCCCAAGGGGTGCCCTTCCACCACAACCCCTACCTCGGCCTCAGCTTAGAGAGCCTGCCCCTCACGCCGCCGGGCGGCCCGGTCACGCTCTACGACCTCACCCTTGAGCTCGCGTTCACGAACAGCGGCGTGGGCCTGAGCGACGGGCGGCTCCGGGCGACCGTCGATCTCCGGGAGCCGAGCCCCGAGGGCCTCGCCGAGCGCTGCGCGGCGCTGGAGGCTGAGCTCGGCGAGGGCTGCGCGCCCTGCGACGACGGTGAGCCCGCCTGCGCGCACCTCTCCTTGTCGTCGATGGCCGGGGGCCTCGTCGCCGGGCTGCATCTCAAGGAGGAGGAGTCCCAGGACTCCGGCCCCTGACCCGCCCGAAGGAAGGGCCGACCACCCTGGCGGGTCTACAGCACAGACCTCAAGCTCGCAGCTCTTGACAGGGCAACACCTCAGAGGCATGATCACCCGATGCGCTCCCTCATCCTCTCGCTCCTTCTGGTGCTCTCCCCCGCCATGGCCGGGGACGCCACCCAGCCGCACCCCCACCAGGGCGTGCTCAAGCCCTACCCCCAGCCGCCGAAGCCCGTGCCGCTCTCGGCCGCCCAAGAGGCCACCCTCGCGACGGGCCAGCCGGTGTTTGTGCGCACCGACGGCGGCGATCAGGGCCGCGGCGCGGCGGTGTTCATCGTCAACGCGCCCCGGGACAAGGTCTGGAAGGTGATCAAGAGCTTCTCGTCGTACCCCTACTGGGTGGACGGCGTGAAGAAGTGTGAGGTCTACAAGACGAGCGGGAACAACGTCTACGTGCGCTTCGTCATCGGCAAGATGGGCGTCGAGATGGAGTACTTCATCAAACACATGGTCTCCGCCGACGGCGAGTGGATCACCTGGACCTTGGACTACAGCCGCCTGTCTGACCTCGACGACTCCGTCGGCGTGTGGCGTGTGGTCCCCGTGGCCGGCGATCCCAACAAGAGCCGCGTCGAGTACAGCGTCGATCTCAAGGTCTCGTCTTATGTGCCGGACTTCGTGAAGAGCTACCTGCTCGACGACGGCATCCGGAGCGCGACGCAGTGGGTCAAGACCCAGGCCGAGAAGCCCTGACCCTAGCGCCCCCAGGCAAGACCTCTCCAAGCGCGCCGAAGATCGGCGCGCTTTTTTTGTTCTTGGCGACGAAACTGAGGGCATCGCGGCCACTTGACAACTTTTTGACATGGCCCAGGGCTTCGCGATTTCGGCGCCTTACAGCCGATCTCGGCGCGCTTCGAGGCTGAGCTGGGCGAAACAACTCGACGGACGGGTGCGTAGCGGCTTACACACCAAGGCCTCCATGTGCTAGTCTCCGACTCGCTGCTGTTGCCGCGGGTCCTCCAGACCCCGCCGCGGAAGCTGAATCCAGCCGCTCCTTCAAAACCCACCCCCTCTCCACGCCTTTTGGGTCACCCCCCGCACGTTGGCACCTGCGGACTGACCCAGCGGACGTGCCGAGGCCCCGCCGCTCCGAGGAGCGCCCGGGCTTCGGGAGGTTTCAGCGCGACGCCGAATCACCCGGCGAGCGCGCGAGCTGCGACCGGAAGATGCTCTCTACTGCCCTCTTCGCCGCCATCTTCGCCTTCACCGGCGACCCGACCCCTACTCCTGCTATCCCCCCCATCTCTGACCTCGCCGGGCTTCAGGTCGGCAAGTGTGAGGAGGGCCGCCTCAGCGACGCGGTCCAGCTCCCCGAGAGCCCTCAGCACTATGTCCGCATCACCCCTGACAACGCCTGGGGTCGTCGCGAGATGATCGACGTGCTGGTGCACGCCGGGAAGCAGATGGAGTGGCTCCTCCCTGAGGCCGACCCCTTCACCGTCGGCGACATCAGCGCCCGCTACGGCGGCCAGCTCAGCGGCCACCGCAGCCACCGCCTCGGCATCGACGCCGACGTCGGCGTCTACTGGCGCGACGCCTGGCAGCCCCGGGGGGAGTTCGTGAACCTGCACCCCCGTGAGCTCGACACCGAGGCCACCTGGACCTTGCTCCAGTCGATGCTCAACACGGGGCTCATCTCCCGGGTGCTCCTCGACCAGTCGCTCATCAACGAGCTCTACGAGTACACCGTAGAGAGCGGCGAGCTGACGATTGAGGAGGCCGACGCCATCTTCCCGCCCCAGGGCGCCCGGGTCTGGGAGATGAAGGGCATCGTCACCCACGCGCCGAACCACGGCGACCACCTGCACATCACCGTGCTCTGCGGCGGCTGAGCCGCGGAGCCCCGGGGGCGGCCAGGGCGCGGTGAGGCTCAGTCCTTCGCGCCCCGCAGCCAGGTGACGCGGGTCAAGGCGAGCACGTCGCCGACGTTGATCTGCACGGTGCCGCCGTGAAGCGGCTCGACCCCGCCGGGGCGGCGCAGCTCGCGGGCCCGGGCGAGGAGCTCGACGCGCCCGTCGCCGAGCCAACGGAGCTGCCGACGTGAGAGGTGGCGGTCGATGAGCGCGGTGCCCTCGTAGAGGGTGTGCTGCACGCTGGAGTCCGCCGACGCGCGGCCGAGCTCCTCACCGACCTCAAGGCGCACGAGCCGACCGTCCTCCGGGCCGCCGAGGACCTCAAAACGAGTGGCGGCCGCGGCCTGGGGCGTGGCGTTGCGGGGCACGCTCTCCCCTTCGCCGGTCACCAGGGTGGACTCGGCCCGCGGGCCGATGCTCGCGGAGACGCGGGTCGTGGCGTTCACCAGGGCCGAGATGTCGTTCTGAATGAGCGCCCAGAGGTGCTCCACCTCAAAGCCCGCCTCTAGCTGCGAGCTCAGCGCGCGCAGCCTCGGCGTGCCCCGGTAGTCGACGTTCTCCGGCGCGGAGAGCTCGTAGCTGCCGAGCCGCTCCCGCACGCCGTCCCGTCGCATCGACAGCATGAAGCGCAGGCGCTCGGCGACGCGGCCGCGGGGGGAGGGCCTACAGAGCGCCAAGACGAGGTGCTCCAGGCCGACGAAGCCGCTGGCGAGCTGCTGGGCGAGCTCCAGCGCCCCTTGGAGCACCGTGCCGACCTCACCGCTCGGCCTGGGCCAGCCCTCCGGCGCCCAGCGCTCCCGAACCACGCCGCTGCAGAGGGCCGCGCCGTCGTGAACGGCCAAGGTCACCCCGCCGCCGTGCAGCGGGCAGGCCGCCCGCGCCTCCTTCACGGCCTCGGCGAGCCCCGCGACGCTGAGCAGGCTCCGGTAGACCCGCTCCAGCATCACCTCCGCGGCCTCGGCGTCGTCCGGCACGCCGCTGAGCACCGCCGGGGCCCCGGCGTGGAGCAGACGCGCCGCGGCCTCTGGCCAGGAGCCCTGATCGCCGTGCACGACGACGGCGGTCACGCTCGTGAGCGCCGCGCGTAAGGACTGCGGCAGAGGATCGTCGGGCACGGGGCTCTGGAGGTGCAGCACCCTCGCGGTGTCCGGCGCGTTGAGCAGCGCGGCGTCGACGGGCCCGGTGAAGGACAAGGGCTCGGGCAGGCCGAGCTTGGCGCAGACGCTCGCCAAGAGCGGGGCGCTCGTGAGGCTGCCGGCCGTCCCCCAGAAGCCGAGGCGCAGCTCCGCGTGCTCCCGGGCGGAGACGCCGTTGCCGCCGGGGAGCCGCCGGACGATACAAAGGGGCTCACGCGCCTCCCAGAGAGTGCCTGAGGGGTCGACGCAGCGCTCCCAGGGAAGGCGGAGGACGTCGCCGTCCTCACAGACCAGGAGGAGGAGCGTCGGCTCGCGCCGCTCACGGGCGGTGCCGAGCGCCGTGTAGATCCGAGCCAAGACGCTGGGGCAGCGGGCCAGCGCGCCGCCGAGGAGCGCGCCGACCTCGGCCGGGCGCCCCGAGGTGTTCGCTGTGAACGTCGCCTGCACGACTTCAGGCGAGACGACACCCTGAACGGAGGTCGCGCCAGACTCACTCAACGTGAGGCGCCACCCGCCGTCCGCGGTCGTCGTCACCCCCAAGGTCAGCTGTTGCGTCATGTTCCGGCCATCCGTTATTATTATTTTAATCTATGTAGACCTAAGTGGATCCGCATTGCGTCTTGGCGGCGAAAGTTTGACAGAGAATGGCGTCGTTGTGGGCGCCATCTGAGCGTCAACTGATTGACAAGACGTTTCATTTTCGAACGTTCACACCATCGCCCGGCGAGGGTGATCCCGACGATCCCCCTGCGGTCAGAATCGCGTCAACGAGGGGGATAGACTTGACCCGGCGGAAAGATCCGCGGTAGCCTCCCGGCAGGCGTCAGGGTCCGCGATAAGCGAGCACCAAGGCGCGCCGGCATGAGGTCAGGCAGGAGGGAGCGGGTGTCGGATTCAAGCGCCAAAGAGCTCTTCCCGGAGGGCCTCGACACGTCGTTTCAGGGCGTCCGGGAGCGGATGTTGGACTCTCTGGAGTCCTCGGGGCTGCTCTCCGACCGAACGCCGGGCAGCGTGCTGCGCACCCTCGTCGAGACCTTCTCCCGCGAGATGGCGACCTTCTACGCCGCCCTCACCCTCGCCCACGACTCGGGCTACCTCGACACCGCCCAAGGCCCCGCCCTGGACAAGGTCGTCGCCATGTTGGGGGTCACCCGAGCCCGCGCCGGGCGCCTCACCGGGAAGGTCGCGCTGTCCCGGGCCACGCCCGCGCCGGACGACATCATCATCCCCGCCGGGCTGCGCGTCGCGGGCCCCCCGGTCAAGGTGACGGTCAAAGGCAAAGAGGAGTCGATCACGCCGACCCTTGAGGTCGCCGAGCAGACCGTGCTGCGCCGCGGCGAGCGCCGGCTGCTCGTCGTCGCCCAAGAGACCCAAGACGTCGATCTCTCCGCGATCCCGAGCCTCGCGCCCGGCGCGCTCAACCAGCTCCCGCGGCCGCTCTTGGGCGTCGAGACCATCGCCAACCCCGACCCAATCCTACGCGGCGGCGCGGACGAGCCCGACGAGAGCCTCCGCGCCCGGGCGCGGGTCGCCCTTCGCGCCGGTGAGCAGGCCACGCGGGAGTCCATCGAGGCCGCCGTGCGCGCCCAAGGTGTGCAGCAGGTCACCGTCGAGGAGCCCCAGGAGGGCCCGGCGGGCCAGCTCATCGTGCGCATCTCCGATCCGGGCTTTGAGCGGGACGCCGAGCGCCAGGAGGCCGTGCGGAGCGCGATCAGCGCCACGAAGGCCGCCGGGGTGCGCGCCTCGGTCATCTACCTCAAGACCGTGTACTTCGCGCCGGAGATCTTCGTTGAGGTGGATGACGAGCAGATGACCGCCGAGCACCCGGACTGGCCGGCGCTCCGCGCGGAGATCGACGCCGGGGTGCGCCGGTACGTCGCGGGCCTCGGCGCCGGGTCGAAGCTCCTGCTCGACAAGCTCCGCGCCACAGCCCTCGCGATCCCCAAGGTGCGCTCGGTGAGCTTCGGGCCCCAGACCGCCCTCGGCTCGCTCCCTGAGGGCACGACCGACCTCACCCAGATCACGAACGTCGCCGCCGACCGCTACACCGAAGGCGTGGGCTGGGCCCTGGAGGCCCAAGAGACCCCGGCGATTCACCCCACCCTCGGCGCGGCGATCTACCTCAAGGCGGTCACCCGGGCGCGGCTGAACGTCGCGGTGTCGATGCTCAACAACTCGATGCCCCTCGCGACGCTTCAAGAGAGCGTTCGCGCCGCGCTCACCGCCTGGTTCAACACGCTGCCGCCCGACGCTTCGGTCACGCCGACCCAACGCACGCTCAAGCTCAGCAGCGCCGAGTCCGCGCTCAAGGCGAAGACGCTGACCAGCGCCGTGAAGTCGCTGCAGCTCGTGCACGAGCACAACGGCGACAGCGAAGACATCACGGCGTCGACGGACGCGGTGGTGCTCGATGAGGAGCGCTTCTCTATCGGCCGCGTCACCGTCACCGTGGAGAGCGCGTGAAGCCCGCCGACCGGGCGCAGCGTATGGAGGACCGGCTCCCGCTGGTCCTTCAAGGGGGCGCCAACACGCGCCGCCTGCTGCTCGCCTTGGCCGAGGAGCTCGCCCGCGAGGAGCGCGGCAACCAGCTCCTGTTGATGTCGCGCTGGTTTGAGCTCGCCCAGGGCTGGGTGGCGAAGGACGTGCGGGCCGCGCGCCCGGCCTCGGCGCCACGAGAGGCCCAAGACGCCGCTGAGCGCGCCATGACCGCGGGCCGGGAGCTCGGGCGCCTCGTCGCGCTCCTGGGTCTGCGCCCCGACGTCGGCGAGTCCGCCCGGGAGCTGCGGGAGCGCGCCGCCGCCTTCGTCTCGATTCATCGGGAGGGCCTGGGCACCGCCCGGGCGATCTTTAAGCTCGCCGCCCTGGTCTACCGGGCGAAGTGGCCGCCGACCTTCGCCTGGGAGCAAGGTGTGGCCGTGAGCATCCTTGAGGTGCGCGGTGCCGGCGGCAAACCCAAGCAGCTCCGCCTGGAGCTGCGGGAGAGCCCCGCTGAAGTCGTCGAGCACAGCTTCACCGGGGTCCAGCACGGCATGGTGCTGCTCACCTCCCACGACGGCCTGCCGCCCCTGCCCGCGGGTCACCAGGCCGTCGTCGCCGAGCAGGCCGTCGAGCGCCCTCGGCCGGAGCTTCACCTCACCGCCCGCGGCGGCCCGGTGGCGTTCCCTTGCGTCACCCACGTCGAGAGCGGCGAGGTGCTCTTGTTCTTGGGCGAGATCCCCGAGGGCGAGACGCTCACCCTGCGCCACGACCGGCCGCCCCGGCTCAACGGCGCCGTGGTCCCCGACGGCGACACCCGCCTGCTCAGCGCCCAGGATCCGCCCCGCTTCAACCACATCAAGGCCACGTTCCGCGGCGCGACGGGGCTCGGCGCGCGCTTCACGGTGCTCGACTACGGCCGCAGCATCCCCGAGCTCCAGCCCGGGGTGAACCGCTTCATGGTGAGCTTCCTCACCGAAGATCAGGTCGTCGGCCTGGCGTCGTCAGACGTCGCGACGCCGTCGGTGAGCCCCACGCCCCCCGGCGCGTCCGTGGACCTCCGCCTGCGCTGGCGGGCGAGCGCCCCGGCGACCTTCACCCTGCGTGTGCCCGCCGATCACCTGCCCGAGCGCTTCGTGACCTTGGACGGCCTCGCCGACGAGCTCACCCAGGCCATCGAGTATGGCCGCGCCGCGGGTGTGCGGGGGCGCCTGGAGCTCGCCGCGCCGACCCAGCGCGATGTCGTCGTGCTCTCGGATCGCCTCGCTCTGGACGCCACCCTGAGCCCCCGGGAGGCCGTGAACGTCGATGACGGGCGTCTCGGCCTCGACGCCGCGCTCAGCCTCGTCGAGTCCGAGCTCAGCCCCGAGGAGCGCTTCGCCACCCCGGCGCGTTTTGACGAGCACCGCTTCAACCACGGCCTCTTCACCACCACCCCCATCGGCCCTGGCGTCTTCGACTCCACCCGATTTGGCACCTCCACCTTCACCGACGGCGTCGGCGTCTTCGGCGCCGCTCGTTTTGGGTTCGGTCGTTTCGCCGCCTCGGCGAGCTGAACGCCCGGCCCCCTCGTCCTCAGCACGGTCCCCTCCTCCCTCTCCTCCTCCCGCGAGTCCCCGGAGCCCCGATGGCGACGTACGATCCCTACATCAAGCGCGCGGCTGGCGACTTCATCGCCGCCGACGACTGGAACGAGATTCAGCGACTCGGGCGCCAGGATCTCGCAGAGCACGATCACACAGGCGGGCTCAAGGGCCCGAAACTCACCGGCGACGCCATCGCGGCGGACGCGACCCTCACGGTGAAGCGGGTGAACGCTGACGAGATCAAGCTCGCCGACCGCCTGCTCGGAAAGCGGCTCACCGACCTGGAGGCCGTCGCCACCGCGGCCCTGCCCGCCACGGGCGGGACGATCGAGGGCAGCCTGACCATCGCGGGCGACCTCACCGTCAAGGGCACCATCAACGGCGCGGTGACCTCGAGCGGCGGCGGGGCGACCTTCGGCGTGGCTCAGATGAGCCTCGGGCAGTCGTACTCCAAGGCCAGCTTCTCGACGATGGGCCTCAGCGTCTCCGTCACGCTCACCGAGACGAGCATCGTCACCGCCACGGCGAACATCGGCCTGACCGACGCGGCGAGCGCGTCCTTCGCCTTTGTCGCCCAGGCCTCGACGAGCCGGGTCGCCGTGCCCTTCGTGCCCTCGACGAAGGCGTCGGAGACGACGACCGCGGACACCGGCACCGCGGCGCTCTCCCGCACCATCCTCAGCTCGGGTGACACCCAGATCGATCCCACGACCTACTACAAGCTCCTCGCCGCCGCGGCGAAGCTCGGCGATGACGGCGTCGGCGTCGGGGCGAAGGTCAGCACCGCGCTCACGAAGACCGTCACGCCGGTGAGGTCGCCTTGGCCATGCTCGGCACCGCGTCTGTCGGCGCCGCGTCCATCTTCGTCGTCACCCAGACCGCCGACCTCTCGCTCTTCTCCGCGATCCGCTGAGCCCGCGGCGCGCCGCCCCTCCCCTCTTCGCTCCCAGCCTAAGGAAAGACACCATGGCACGCATCATCCCCGGAGTACAGGTCACCGTCGTCAAGGAGGTCGTCCCGCAGCAGCTCTCGCCCTCAGGGGTGCTGGGCCTCGTCGGCGTGGTCGAGCGCGGGGGCGGCGTGCAGCGCGCCGCCTCATGGAGCCGCTTCGTCGAGCTCTTCGGGCCCGGGAGCGCCTGGTCGCTCCCCGAGGCGCGGCAGGCCCTTGAGAACGGCGTGTTTGAGCTGGTCGTCTCCCCGGTGGACGCGAGCTCCGCGGCGAGCGCCTCCGGCGGCGTGAGCGACGGCAGCAACGAGCGCTTCAAGCTCACGGCCCGGGCGGCGGGCGTCTGGGCGAACGGCCTCAAGGTCGAGCTGAGCCAGCGCAAGAAGGGCGACGTCGTGACCGGCATCGACCTCGCCGTGCAGCGCCCGGGCGAGGACGACCCGGAGAAGCACCAGAACCTCCACATCTTGCCCGGCCACGCCCGCTACATCGGCGCCGTGCTCGCCGCGCGCAGCTCCCTCGTGCAGGCCGAGAGCTCCCGGACCCTCGCCCTGGTCACGACCGGCGGCTCGGGCACGGACCTCTCCGCGGCCGGGACGGCGAGCCTCAACCTCATCACCGACGACAAGTCCACCGCCGTGGTCAAGATCAAGGTGGTCAGCGCGGCGACGGTGAACGTGAAGGTCACCGGCACGGCGGCCGCCGCGGACGTGCTCGTCACCCGGGGCCAGACCACCCTCGCTGAGCTGTCCGACGTGAACCTCTCCACCTCGGCCTGGTCCATCGTGGACGCCTTGGACGAGCTTGAGGACGTCACCGTCGAGGTCGGCGGCTGGCCCGCCGCGGGCAACACCACCCTCACCGGCGGCGCCGACGCCGGGCTCACCGAGTACCGCGACGCCATCGACGCCTTGAAGGAGGAGGGCGACGTGGACATGGTCCTCGCCGCGCCCCAAGACTTCTCCAAGCCCGACAAGATCGCCCGCATCTACAGCGCCGTCATCGCGCACAGCGAGGTCATGGCCGCGGACAGCAAGGGCCGGATCGGCTTCGGCCAGGTCGCGCCCAACGCCACCACGGATCAGGCCGGGGAGCTCGCCCAGTCCCTCGTCTCCGACCGCTTCGTGCTCGTCGCGCCCCATGGCTGCGTCGGCGCCGTCGCCGGTCGCGTCGGCGGCCTCTCCTACTTCCAGTCCCCCACCTTCAAGACCATCTCCGGCGTGCCCAAGCTCTCCGTGGCGCTCGGCATCGAGGCCCAGCAGGCCCTGCTGCGCACCTTCGTGCTCCCCGTCGTGAAGGAGCGTGGCCGCGGCGTCATCGTCGTGAAGGGCATCACCACCGACGGTGACCAGATCAACGTCCGCCGCGTCGCCGACCGGGCGGTGCGTGGGGTGAAGATGATCGGCGACCTCTTCATCGGGCGGCTCAACACCGCCGATGGCCGCGCGGCCCTCAAGCAGAAGCTCGCCGAGCTCCTGCTCCAGATGGAGAAGGACGGCGCCATCGTGCCCTCCACCGACGGCACCGATCCGGCCTTCAAGGTGGACGTGTACTCGTCCCAGTCCGACTTCGCCCAAGGCATCGTGCGGGTGGACATGGCCGTCCGTCCCGTCCGCGCCATCGACTACATCTACGCCACCGTGCTGGTCCAGGCCTGATCGGCCCGTACCTGGAGGACTTGACCAATGCCTAGCGTCTTCTCTGCGAACCGCAGCAGCATCCTCGTGGACGGCGAGCCCGTCGAGGGGCTGCAGTCCATCACCTTCCGCGTCGTCACTGAGCGTGAGGACGTGCGCGCCATCGGCTCCGATGAGCGTGTGGACGTCAGCTTCGGCCTGCGCACCGTGCTCGGTGAGCTGTCCGTGCGCTCCCACGCCGCCAAGCTCGACAAGGCCCTTGACGACCGCGCCGCGTTCCAGCTCGTCGCCTCGCTCAAGAAGGACAAGGGCATGGTGGACAGCCCCACCCGCACCTACTCCTTCGACGACTGCTTCGTCGAAGGCAAGAGCTTCGGCATGGACGCGGGCGGCACGGCCATCACCACCTACAGCTTCACCGCCACGCGGGTGCGTGAGGAGTAGCCCGTGAGCGCCGCCGCCAACACCCTCTCCGTGACCATCGGGGACGCAGTCTTCGAGGTGATCTTCGCTGGTTTTGGCGTTGATCTCCTCGTGCTGTCCCCCGGCGCGGAGCCCCTCGCCTGGCGCCCTTGGACGCTCGGTGAGCACCTCCGCGCCCTGGGGCTCTGCCTCCGCCCGGGCGCGGACGGGCCGGGCGTCGACGGCGACCGCTACGCCGCCTTGGTGCTCGACGCCATGGGCGCGCCGACGGAGCGTTGGGCGGAGCTCGCGCCTTTGGCGCTGTGGTGGGCGGCGACCCCGGACGCCCGAGTGCTCGGGGAGGGCTTGCCGACCCGCCCCTGGACCTTCGCCGAGCGCAGCCAGGCCCTCACCGCGGCGAGCGAGGCGCAGCCGGACGGCGGCCTCGACCTCAAGCTTGATGTGTACCTGCACGCGATGCTCCGGGCCTCCACGGAGCATGAGGGCTGGGAGGCCCTGCCCGCCGCCGCCGGTCACCGCCTGCTGACCGAGGTGATCTTGCTGAACCACCCCGATCTGGAGGAGGAGCGCGCGGCCGAGCCGCCCGCCCTCACCCGCGCGCTGCTGAGCGTCTGCCGAGCCCTCGGGCTCACGCCGAGCCAGGTCCGCGCCTTGCCCGCCGCCGAGGTGGACCGGGTGCTCGACCTCTTGGCCCTCGACGCGGCGGCTACCCCCAGCGCCGCGCCCCGACGCGCCCGCCGCCCCAAGCTCGCCGATTATCCCGACGCCGTCGTCATCCTCGCAGAAGACTGAGGGCACCACCGTGAAGAGCCACTGGACCCACGCCGAGCTGCTGACCGCCCTCGCCACCCCCGCGCGCCGCGCGACGGACGGCGTGGCGCGGGCCTTGGGCCTCCGCGCTGAGGGCGCCGAGGAGCCCTTCGCCGCCGAGCCTGAGGCGGTCCCCGCCGCTCCGCCTCTGCGCCCCGACCCCGCCTGGGCGACCGCCGCCCGGGGCCTCGTGCGGCCTGGCTGGGCCCCACCGCCCGCTGTAAAGCGTCACGTTACACCTGACGCTTCTCCCGGCGCGGCCGCTGTGGAGTCGCCACCGCCAGCCGCTGACGCGCCGAGCGGCGCGCTCATCCCGCCCGCGGCGACGCCGATGCCCCTCGTGGCCGAGGACCCCTTCGAGCCCATCGGCGCCCACCCCGTCGCCCAGGCGGAGGCCCTGAGCCCCAGCCTTGGCTTTGAGCCCCTGAACCACCCGCTCCTGCGCGCCCAGGCGCCCGCGGCGCGGGCCGTGTATGAGGTCGGCGCGCCGCCGCCCCGGGCCCAGTGGTCCACCTTTGACCCCGATCCCTTCGACGACCTCGGCGAGCCGTCGCCGCCCCCAGGCGCGCCGGGGAGCCGCACTCCGAGCCAGGCCCAGGCGCTGAGCCGC